>SHZY01000012.1 GCA_009692065.1 Gemmataceae bacterium | reverse complement strand
GCATGAACGAAATTCTGCAAATATTGAGCCTCAACCTTTTCGAGAAAACCCCGCTTTTTTCGGCATTATCGGGTAGAATCGACCCGGATCCGGAAGGGCCTCGACATAACCAGTTGTCGCTATTCGACTTTTAACGGGACAGTTGTGCTCCAATCTAGTTCCTGTGCAGTCCATGGCATTTCACGTGTGTGCCATAATTTCTTGCCTCCGTTGATGTTACATATTCGTCCAACGCGTAAGGGGGGGGGTCGGCAGATTGCACAGAAACTTGCACAGAAATCAAGCTGCAAAGCCTCCACGGGGACAGGAACCTACCGCCGCCACGGCATGATCCAGGGCATGACCTTGGGATTGAGCAGGTTCGAGTAGCCGTCAGTCCAGGCTGGGCCGTCGAGCGGGGCCACGTCCTGCCAGCGCTCCTCGATCATTTCCTTGGCCTGGGAATTGACCATGATGCGGCCCTTCCAGTCGAGGCGTTTGCGGCTCTTTTCGAGACGTTCGCGGATCGGGGCTCCGCCGTCTACATAGGTGTCCTTGTTGACCTTGCGCTGCAGGATGATCCAGTCGGCGGAGTAGCGATCGGGATGGTCGGTGCTGTCGGGGAAACGCTCGGTGTTGTAGCCCCAATCGGGGCAATGCAAACAATCGAGATCGAGGTCCCGAGCGATCGCGGCCAACACGCCCTCGATACGGACGTAGCGATTCGTGGTGTTGAAGATCAGGATGCCGCCGTCGGCGAGCTTGTCGAGATACAGCTTGACGGCATCGGCAGTTAGCAGATGAACCGGGATGGCATCGGAGCTGAAAGCGTCCAGCACGATGACGTGGTAGTACTTCTGCGGCGCCTCGCGTTTCATGACCAGTCGGCCATCGCCGAGTTTGACATCCACGTTGGCGTGGCGTTCCATCGCATCCTGTACGAAGTAGAACGTCGGCTCGGGAATCTCTGCGTTCGGATCTCGCTTCGGATCCCACGGCGGCCGATAGCCGGCCGGGATCGACAGGTGCTTGACCAACGGATCGATCTCGTAAATATCAACGCGCTGATAGGGTTTCGCATAGGACGCCAGGATGCCGGTGCCCAGGCCCATGACGGCAAACGGCGGCTCCGATTGCGTGTTCGCCAGCATTGCCCAGGGCGCCGACTCGCCGAACGCCAGTCCAAACATCGCTGCCGGCAGCCTCGCATCCGACCGGCCGCACATGTTGATGCCCGACGCCGACACCGGCTGAGCTTTCGGCCAGGTCAGCTTGTAGAAGATCTCCGCGATGCCGTTGCGCTCGTGGAAATAGGTGATCGGCTCGCGGCGTTTGCGCAGGTTCATCTCCGGCGTTTCATCGGTTTCGACGCCGCGGTCACTCATGTACTTGTAGCGGACGACTTGCCGGCCATGGTTGATGCCGCCGTGGATCAGCGTGCGGTAGACCTTCCATTCGTAGGGAATCAGCTCGTCTTCGTTTTGCTTGGGCATGCCGCGCCAGCCTTCGGGATCCAGCCGGACTCGCACCAGGCCATAGAAGCCGCGGCCCTCGTAGACATAGGCCGAATAAACATGTTCATAGATGCCGGAGGCCAGG
The DNA here is from genome assembly GCA_009692065.1 of Gemmataceae bacterium. Classification (GTDB taxonomy): domain Bacteria; phylum Planctomycetota; class Planctomycetia; order Gemmatales; family Gemmataceae; genus SIAQ01. The sequence continues at coordinate 62,437 of SHZY01000012.1, read as the reverse complement.
AAGAGCGCGGCGACCGCCAGCCCGAATCGCACCGGCCGCAGTGACAGTGCTAGCGTCAGAATCACCATGGCGGCGAGCGGATACGACTTCTTCAGGCCCAGGATAGAGCTCGGATAGTAGTCGCCGAGGTAGAACATCAGATAGCAGACAAGGCCCATCGCGACCGGAATGCTGTAATCCATGGTGTAACCGGTGCGCGTCGCGCGCTCGGCCGTCGAATCGTTGGGGATCAGCGTCTTGTCCTGATCGACGAGGTTCGAGCGGAGCACGCAGGCAAACGCCATCGCGATCGAGTATTCCCACAGCCCATTCTGGAACGCGATCGGGGCAAACAAGGCGTTGAAGAGCCCGCCGAGCACGCCGCCCAGCGACATCCAGAAGTAGAATTCCGTGAGGTACTTCGTGCTGGGCCGATCCTTGGCCAGTTCGCCATGGCACATCAGCGTCGTACTGAAAAATGCAGCCAGATGCAGGACGAACGTGATGACCGTGTCCCAGCGGCTAAAGTCGCCTGGCAGCGACAAGTTGCCTACCATTTTCAAAACTAGAAACAACAACAGACACGGCTGAATGAACATGACCGTGGTATGCGGCGTGCCGGTCCATACCCAGGGCCATTTGGCGAAGACAAAGATGAACGTCAAGAGGTAGAGCGTCAGCGGGATGATCCAGAAGAATGCGACCGCGGCAATGTCGGTGGTCAGGTAGGTGGTCGCGCCGAGCATGAGGCTGGATGGGGCCGCCGCAAGTCCGATCCAGCGCAGGCGGCGCATTAGCGTGAGGTTGTCGTTGGGCGCGCCCAACGACACTGAGGGTTGTGCCGTAGGAGGAGGAGGTTTCGCGGCGGCGCCGGTATCGATCCTCACGCCGCGTCGTTTCGGCGCGGCTGCGGTCACCGCAGTCGCTTGGGCGGCTGCCGGCGCCGGCTTGGGCTCCGGGGCCGACGTTTCACTCCCCTCTCCCCCTGGGAGAGGCGCCGGGGGCGACGTGTCGCTCGCCCACTTACCGGCCAGCGCTTGCCACACGATCACGGCGCAGCCGACGACGAGGGCGACGAAGAGCGCGTAGAGGAATGTCCACAGGTGCACCTGCGTCTGCCAGGTCGATGCGCCCGCCGCTGGCGTCACCTGCAGCCACGGTTCGATCACAGTCGGGTAGATCGCCAGGCCCAACATGCTGCCGAAGTTGCTGGCGCCGTACAGGAAATACGGATCCTTAGCCGCTGGATGGCCTGTGTGGAAGAACCATTTTTGCAAGAGCGGCGCGGTCGTCGAGACCAAAAAGAACGGCAACCCGACCATGAGGAGCAGCTTGCCCAGGAGCGCGAAGACCGGGTTCGAATCCGACGGCGGCTCCCAGTCGCCGACCGAGAATGGCAGCACCACGAAGGGTACGAAGAGCAAGATGCCCTGGATCAGCACTTGCCGCCGGGCCGGTTGCGTCGTCGTCAAGAGATGCGTGTAGCCGTAGCCGACCAGGAGAACGCCCTGGAAGAAGACCATGCAGGTGTTCCAGACGGCGGGGGTGCCGCCGAGCTGGGGCAGGATCATTTTGCCGATCATCGGCTGGACGAGGAACAAGAGCGCCGCGCTGACGAAGAGGCTCAACGAGAAATAGGCAAGCAAGGTGCACCTCCGCGCGGCTCACAGTCGTTCGCTGGCATGGTAAGGAACACTTTATGGAAGCGGAGGTATCGGGAAATGTCGAAATTGCAAAGAACCGCGGCGAGCACACCTGGAGCTAGCTGGTCTTCTTGCCACGGGTAAGCTCGAAATCCGCCTTGTTGGCGCCTGCGTTGATATCCACTTCGAACGAGTAGGACTGCCGCACGGCCTCATCGGTGTGCTTCATCACCGCGCCTTGCTCGCCAGGCGGCAAGGGCTTGCCGCCTGGGAGGGTGTAGCGAGTGACCAGGGCCCGATAGCGTCCCACGGGCATGCCCGCCTTGGCTCGATAGTCCAGGAGATACTCGCCCGCTTCGTTGCTGGCGCCGAAATAGCGTTCATCTTGGTCGTCAAGCAGCTCGAAAACCACATCGGCGCGGTCCACAGGCTTGTTGTCGAACGTCACAAACCCCGTGACCTTCCCGCCCGATCCGCTGCATCCGGCCAGAGCAACAAGCCCGGCAAGTGACAGGCAGTATGCCGTCAGAAGCCTTCCAAACATCACGGTGCAAGGACCCTGCATGGAAATTACTCCGTCCTAGGGGTGAGGGGTCAGGAATCAGGCGTTCGTGCCGAAATCTTTGACTCCTGATCCCTGACTCCTGGCCCCTGGCTAATTGTTGCTCAGGTTCACAACGTTGCCGTCATCGCGTATGCACAAGTTTCTCCAGGTCGTGGCGTTAATCGAAAAGTTGATGAAACGGACGGAGCCATCACCCATGCAGACGTTCAAGCCGGCGCCGTGGGAGGAGCCAAACATACCGTCGGTCGTGCTACCCGGGATGTTGCGATCGAAGATGTCGGGCGCCGGCGGCACCGAGCCACGCCGATCGGTGTCGTCCGCCCAGCCGTTCGTGTAGGCGCTTTCGTTATCCGAGCAGCACTGTCCCGTGGCATTGCCGTCCTCGAGGTAGCCGCGATGCACACGCGACTCGGCGACCATGGCCGTGGTCGAAGTGCCGTCCGTGAGGTGGGCGATGCGGATGGAGTGAAGTTTGGATGTGCCGAAGGCAAAGGGTTGCACGACGACGCCGTTGTTCGAATTCGTGCCGGCGTTGCCCGCGTAATCGCACTTCGCTACTCCCTGGTACTGCCTCGCGCCGCGACGGACAATAGTAAATCGGCACGGGCGTGCCGTCGAGTGCGCCTCGGTTGGTTTGACCCAGCACATGCAGAGGTTTTTGTTCCACAAACGGCAGGATGTGATATTGCCAGTTGTAGATATCGACTCGCCCGGGGTCGGGGGAGCAGCAGTTGATGCTGGGGCCGTTGTCCCCGCCGCGTGGCAGGTATCCATAGGAGTCGTGGAAATTATGAGAGGCGACGCCGATCTGCTTGAGATTGTTGCTGCATTGGGCACGGTTTGCTGCCTCGCGCACTTTCTGCACCGCGGGCACGAGGAGTGCGATCAAAATCGCGATGATGGCGATGACCACCAGCAATTCGATCAGCGTGAAGCCTCGCCGCGGCTGCCTGACTGTGTCCATGGGGAGTGCTCCTCTGGAAGCGTAGAGATAATGACGTAGCTCAGAGAATGGATTCAATCTTGGGGAAGTGTAACACGTTCCGATCGCGCCAGCAAACGCATAACGAGAAAAGCGGGACCCTGCACCGTTCGTCACGTCTGCAAGACCCCCGTCTTGAACGGTCGCCCTTCGTCATGCCGCAGTGCGACGGACAACGCCATCAATAGAGCCGCCCGAGTTTGGGCTGGCTCGATGATCGCATCCACCCAGAGCCGGGCCGCCGCGTAGCGGATGTCGGTTTTCTCATCGTAGTCCGCCTGGATCTTGGCACGCAGCGTGGCCATCTCCGCGGCATCGACGTCGTGGCCCTTGCGTTTCAGGGCGCTGATGGTGATGTCGAGCAGCGTGCCGGCGGCTTGTTCGCCCCCCATGACGGCGTAGCGCGCGGTGGGCCAGGCGAAGATGAAACGCGGATCGAACGCTTTGCCGCACAGCGCGTAATTGCCCGCGCCGTAGGAGCCGCCGAGGATGACGGTGATCTTCGGCACCACGCTGTTGGAGATGACATTGACCAGCTTCGCTCCCGCGCGAATGATGCCGGCCTGCTCGGAGTCGCGGCCGACCATGAAGCCGTTGACGTCTTGCAGGAAAATGAGCGGCAGCCGGCTTTGATTGCAATCCATGATAAAACGTGCCGCCTTGTCGGCGGCATCGACGTAGATGACGCCGCCGATTTGCACCTCCCCGCTCGGCGCCTTACATCGCGCCTTCTGATTGGCAACAATCCCGACCGCGACTCCCCCTAGGCAGCCGTACCCACATACCAGCGTCGGGCCGAACTCCGCCTTGTATTCGTCGAACGGCCCGGCATCGAGCAGGAAAGGCAAAAGATCGCGCACGTCGTATTCCTGGCGTGGCTCGCCAGTGACGATTTCGGTGATCTTCTTGCTCTTTTTGCCAGGCTTTGCATCGAAATCAACGCGACGAACTTCGGCAGGCGCCATGCCGATCAAACGCTGGAGTCGATCTAGGCACGCGGGGTCGTCTTTCTCACGGAAGTCGATGGTGCCGGAAATCTGCGCATGCATCTTGGCGCCGCCGAGATCTTCATGGTCGGCGACTTGCCCGATTGCCGCCTTCACGAGCGCCGGGCCCGCGAGGTAGAGGCCGCTGCCTTCCGTCATCAACAGCTTGTCGCACAGCACCGGCAGATAGCCGCCGCCGGCGACGCAGTTGCCCAGGATCGCGGCGTACTGGGGGATGCCCATGGCCGAGATGACGGCGTTGTTGCGAAAGATGCGGCCGAAGTCGTCCTCGTCGGGAAACACTTCGTCTTGCAGCGGCAGGAAGACGCCGGCCGAATCGACGAGATAGACGAGTGGCAGCCGATTGTCCATGGCGATGCGCTGGGCCCGCAGCACTTTCTTGACGGTCATAGGGAAAAACGCGCCGGCCTTGACGGTCGCATCGTTGGCGATGAGCATGACCTGCCGACCCGCGACCGTGCCGATGCCGGTGACAACGCCGGCGGAAGGAGCGCCGCCCCAGTCCAAGTACATCTGCCAGGCGGCCCACAGGCCGAGTTCGAAGAAATCGTCGGTGAGCGTGGCGATGCGCTCGCGGGCCGTGAGTCGCCCTTTTTCGTGCTGCCGCTGGATAGCTTGCGAGCCGCCGCCGGCACGGAGGGTGGCTTCGTCGCGGCGGAATTCGTCGATCAATGCGTCGAGGTGATTGGCGGGCATGTTCGGTGTTCCATCGGCGCTGGATAGCCGCGAGGCGAGCCCCGCGGCTAAACGAGGATCACTCCGTCCACACCTTGCGCTGGCGCGACGACTGGATGCCCAGGTTCTTGCGGTATTTCGTCACGGTGCGGCGGGCGAGCGGATAGCCGGCCTCGGCCAGCTTGGTCACTAGATCCTCGTCGGAGAGAGGATTCGCCTTGTCTTCGGCATTGATGATTTCCTGGAGCCGCTGCTTGATCGTCTCATAGGCGACATCGACGCCGCTGGCAGTCTGCGTACCGCCGCCGAAGAAGCGCTTGAGCGGAAAAACACCGCGCGGCGTCTGCGCCCACTTGTCATCCACCGCCCGGCTCACCGTGGTCACGTGGACGCCGACGATGTCGGCAATCTGCTGCATCTTGAGCGGCTCAATGTGTTCAGGGCCCTTGTCAAGGAACGCACGCTGGTGCTCGATGATCGCCTTGGTCACCTTCTTCAGGGTCGAGCGGCGCTGCTCGATGGCGTCGATCAGCCACTTGGCGGACTGAATCTTGCGCTGGATCAACTCGCGATCCTTGGGGGAAAGGTGCTTGTCGCGGAGCATCTCGAAATGGCTGCGGCTAATGTAAATCTGCGGCGTCCAGTCATCCACGAGCCGGATGTCGTATTCGCCCTGATCGTTCTTTTCGATGATGATGTCGGGCTGCACAATTTGCACACTGCTGGTGGAGAACTCAGCCCCGGGGCGTGGGTTCAGATGCCGCAACACCTCGTAGCCCTCCTGAATCGTTTTCAGGTCGTAGCCGGTCTTTTTCTGAATGATCGGATAACGATTATGATGGATATCCTCCAGGTGATTGGCGATGAGGGCGCGAACCACCTCGCGGTGCGGCGTTTCGCGCGTCACTTGCAGCAGCAGGCATTCCTTGTAATCGCGTGCGCCGACGCCGCGCGGCTCGAGTTCCTGCAAGTCTTCGATCGCTTCTTCGATTTGCGGCAGCGTCACCTCATGGCCATAGGAATCGCGAATGTCCTCGAGCAGCGTTATCAGGTAGCCGCGTTCGTCGAGGTGCGAGATGAGGTAGCGCACCAGTTCGACGTTGACGATTTCGGTATCGACGTAGGCCAGCTGCTCGTTGAGGTAATCCTGGAGAGACTGCGGCCGATCGGCCATGTTCGCCATGGCATCGTGCTTCTTGTCCATCTCCTCGGAAACACGATTGGCGGAGGGGCGAGACTCCTCGTCGTAGGTGTTCGACCAATCGTTCAATCGCTCAAAGTCCTCCTGCGCGCTCTTGGCATCAATGACCAGATCAGCGTCGGGCTTTTCGACGGCTGACTCTGACGGCGCCTCGGCAACCTCGATGGCTTCGCCCAGTTCGGGCTGGTTGGGATAGCCTTCGTCGTCGTTGCCGGGCTCACGCTCTTCCAGGACAAAGTTCTCCTCGAGTTCGTGCTCGATCCGTTCCTGAAGCGCCATCACGGAGAGTTGAAGGATCTCCATCGACTGAATCATGCGCGGCGAAATGACCTGCGAAAGCTCCGTCCGCATCGACGTGCCGAGGTTCATTTGCATGGTTTGCCTTCTTCCTGTTCCTGCAATCTTCGCTTAGTATTCGGGGGTCCCGCGCGAACGCTCAACGAGGAAATCGAATCCAATCAAAACACCCGTCGTCCTTCGATCGCGTCGGCCAGCATCTGCGTATTCGCGAATTCCAGCACCGATCCCGAAGGCAGGCCGCGCGCGAGCCGTGTGATCTTGACGCCAGTCCCCGCCAGTAGATTCGAGACATACAGGGCGGTGCCGTCGCCTTCGAGAGTCGGGTTGGTCGCCATGATGATCTCTTTCACCCCGCCTTGGTTGACGCGATGCATCAAGGCGTCAATGGTGAGCTTTTCAGGGCCGACGCCATCCAGCGGCGCGAGCCGGCCTTGCAGCACGTGATAGAGGCCGCGATACGTGCCGGCCCGCTCGATCGACATCAGGTCGCGTGGTTGCTCGACGACGCACAGGAGCGTTGGATCACGCTTGCCATCCGAGCAGATGTTGCAAAGCTCGTCTTCCGTCAGGTTGCAGCACTGCCTGCACGGATGGACCTTCTGCACGACATCTCGCAGGGCGTCGGCCAAGGCGAGCACGTCCTTCGTCTCGGATGCCAGCAGGAAGTGCGTGATCCGCTCCGCCGACTTCGGCCCGATGCCGGGGAGGTTCCCCAGCTCATCCATCAGTCGAGCAATCGCTCCGGTCGGCTCCGTGCTGGCCACAACCACCTCGCGGAATGATTTCGTGTCACCGCTTGCGGCTTCGCGCTCGCAAGGCGACACGCGATCGCGAAGCCGCAAGCGGTGAATAAATCAGGAATCATCACGTCGGCATCTGGAACCCCGGCGGCAACCCCAACCCCATGCCCGACGCCATATTCGAGGTCTCCTCGGCCACAGCTTGCCGGGCCTTTTGAATTGCCTGATTGATCGCCGAGCGCATCAGGTCTTCCAGCAGTTCCTTGTCGTTGAGCTTCATCAACTCGTCGCTGATCACGCAGGCGACGACTTCCATCTGGCCATTGACCTTCGCCTTGACCATGCCGCCGCCGGCGTCGCCTTCCGCGGTGATCTGGGCGATGCGACCCTGCAGCTTGCCCATCTCTTCCTGCATCTTGGGAAGCTTCTTCATCAGACTGGCGATCTGGCCGAGTTTCTCAAACATGCTACTCGCCCTCACTGGTGTCTTCCGCCGGCGCGACCGCAGTGTTGGCTGCGGCGCCGAAGCCTTCGTCCGCGCGAATGATCTGAGCGCCGAGGACGTCCGCCGCCTTTTTGACGCACGGTATTTGCATCAACTCCGCCCGCAATTGCCTTTGCTGTCCCGCCCCTTGAGCCGACTGGCTCGGCACGCCCGCTGCTGATTCCGGGGCATCGTCGGTCCATTCGACGCGGATCGTCGTGGTCTGGCCGACAATTCGACTCAGGATTTTCTCGACGGCACCCATTCGCACTGAGTCAGCAAACAGGCTTCCTGGGGCATTATACCTGCGCGCGATGCCTATTACCAGAGAGTTTGGCCCAGAAATTGCTGTATTTATGGCCCTGCGAAGTTCTGATTGGAATGCAAAGCCTGAATTTGTAAGTAGTTGCTGCCAAATTGACGGCAGAGATTCTTCTGTCAAAGGGACTGCTGATTGGCTTGGAATTGGCCCATTATCGTCGATCAGTTTTTTTTTTTCGATTGCCGCAGTACTCACAGATGGCGGTGCGACAGGGGATTTTGGCCGTGCTGCCGGAGCGGCGCCTTCTTTTGCAAGCCACTGGGCAATTTGAGAGATCGACAGAAGATCGTCTAACTGGCACATCCGTACCAAGGCCATCTCCACCAGCGCGCGGGCATGGCTACTGTTGCGCATGCGCGACTTGGCGGTGACCAGAATGTCCATACCCGCGAGGATCGTATCGAGGCTCGGCGTCCTGGCGTGCTGTTGCAATGTTTCACGGCGAGCGCTGGAGACGCTCACCGACTGCCCCTCGATGCCGGCGCTGTTGACGATCATCAGATCGCGCCAGTATTCGACGAGTTGATCGAGCAACTCTCCCACTTGCTGCCCTTGATTGGCAATGTCGTTGAGCAGTTCAAGGACTTTCTTGGCGTCCTTGGCCAGCACTGCACCGGCAAGAGCAGTCACGTGCTCTTCGTGAGCGGTGCCGAGCAGTTGGTGAAGCGTATCAACCGTGAGTTTCTTGCCACTGAACGCAAGGAGCTGATCGAGCAGCGATTGGGCGTCGCGCATGGAGCCGCCAGCGCGGCGGGCAATGGTTTCGAGCGCCTCGTCGTCCGCCTGCATTCCTTCTGACTTGACGATGTCCTTCAGGCGATCGAGGATGCGCGTGATGCTGATCCCGCCGAAGTCGAATCGCTGGCATCGCGACAGAATTGTGATGGGAACTTTCTGGACTTCGGTGGTCGCGAAGATGAACTTGACGTGCGCCGGCGGCTCCTCGAGCGTTTTCAAGAGCGCGTTGAACGCTCCCGTTGAAAGCATGTGGACTTCGTCGATGATGTAGATTTTGTAGCGTGATCGGCTTGGCCGAAAGTTCACGTTTGCGCGCAACTCACGGATGTTGTCCACGCCGTTGTTGCTGGCGCCATCGATTTCGAGGACGTCGGTGTCGTCGCCGCTTGTGATCGCCTGGCAAATCTCGCATTGATCGCACGGCGTCGCCGTCGGGCCCTTCTCGCAGTTGAGGGCCTTGGCAAGGATGCGGGCCGCGCTCGTCTTGCCGACACCGCGAGCGCCCGTGAAGAGATACGCATGAGCGACGCGGCCGCTTTCGATGGCGTTGACCAGAGCCTGCGCAACGGGTTCCTGGCCGACGAGATCGGCGAACTGCTGCGGGCGGTAGCGCCGGGCAAGGACGGTGTACTCCGCGCCTGCTTGCGCCGGAGATTCATCAGCGGCTGGTTCCTTGGCTTTACGTTTGGCCATGACTTGATATTCCGGGCAAGGGACTCTCGCCGCTTGCCGTTTAGCGCCCGCAAGTCGCCACGCGGGCGCTAAACGGCAAGCGGCAAACGGATAGGGAAATGATAAGAGAAAAGCCCACGGAAATCATCCGTGGGCTTTTGTTTGCGCCTGCCGACCCGAGATGGCTGAGAGAGGCTGATCCACTGCACAAGATCCCCTGTTTATGGCTGCACCTTCCGGCCTGACCAGGTTCACAGCTTCACTTTGCGTGGGTCCCCTCCCAGCCTCTCGATGCGGCGGCGCATTATTTCGCCGTTTCCTTCACGATTGCTTTTTCGATGACGACCTTCTCGGTCGGCTTCTCGTTGCTGGTCTTCACGACTGCAATCTTATTGACGACGTCTAGCGATTCCTTGTCGGCCACCTTCCCGAAGGCGGTGTACTTTCCATCCAGGAACGTCGCGTCGCCGTGGCAGATAAAAAACTGGGTGCCTGCGGAGTTCGGCTCATTGCTCCTTGCCGTCGATAGGACGCCGGGAAGGTGTTTTGTCGCATTGAATTCGGCATTGATCTTGTAGCCGGCATCGCCCGTGCCGGTGCCGAGCGGGCAGCCGCCTTGAATCATGAAGCCCTTGATGACGCGATGAAAAATGAGGCCGTCGTAGAAGCCGATCTTGACGAGGCTGAGAAAATTCTTCACATGCCCAGGCGCCAGGTCGGGCAAGAACGACAGGCGAATCGCACCGTGGTTGGTCGTCAGTTCGACAGTGTAGGTCTTCTTGGCGAAGTCGATGTCCTTTTGGGCTTTTTCGACTTCGGCTTTGCAGTTTGTCTTGTTCATGGTGCACTTCCGTCTCATTCCAATATCGTCTGAATCGTCACGCTCTTGATGAGCACCGGCGCCTTCAAGCGGCCTTCTTCCAGCACTTCCCTTTTATTGATTGTACGCACGACGTCCAGACCGCGCGTGACTTTGCCGAAGATGGTATACTCGCGGTCCATAAACGAATTGGGGGCGGCCGTGATGTAGAAACGGCAGGCGGCGGAATTGGGGTCGCGGCCGATGCAGGCGCCGATGACGCCTTCCTCGTGGCTGAGCTTTTCGCTGATTTCGGGGCGAAGCCAATAGCCGATGCTCCCGCTGCCCGCTTCGCCGGTCCCACGCGGACAGCCGGCTTCGATGAAGGCGATGGTGTTGTCTTCAACCACGCGGTTGAGGCTGTAGTAGAACGCCATGCCGTCGTAGTAGCCGGTTTTTGCCAAACAAACGAAACTGCGGACGTGATTGTGCGCGGCCTCACCGTTGAGGACTAGCTGGACGTCGCCGATCTCCGTGGCGATGACGGCCTGGTACTTGATGCGCTTGCCGTCGTCGTTCGTGAACGTGGTCTTGGCCCACAGATCATTGGCGATGGTCTCGAAGATCTTGACGGCATTCTTGCCCGTGTGCGTCTTGTTGGGCGGCCGTAGCTCATCCTCGGGCGGGTTGTCGCTAAGAATGACGGCTTCCTGGAACGAAAGGAGCTTCAGCCCTTTCGCCAGGCCGACCGGCTGTGCCGGAATCGTTTTGCCCTGGTTGTCTTTCTTCGCCTCGACCTGGACTACCTGCTTGGAAGCGTCTGGGTTATCTTCGGCCTTCTTGCAGCCTGCCAGGAGAACCGAAGCCGCCGAGATGACGCCAATTCCGCAGCCAAGCCATCCTTGCATGCGTTGAGGCATGGTTACGCTCCTTCGTGGTCGTGGGACAGGATTCCAATCCTGTCGGTGATGTCGACAGGATTGGAATCCTGTCCCACGCCGACAATAGAGCAAGCATTCAATGGCGTCAATCCGGCTTGCTAGCCGCCCGTTGGGAGGGTCGATAGAATAACAGAATCTCCTCGAACAGCGGACGCACTTACCCCGGAGTTTGCGTTGCCTCTTTTTGCCGTGCTGGCATTCCTGCTCCCCGTCGGCGTTTACTGCCTGCTCCTGGCGTCCATCAATCGGCGCGGCAAACCGGTAATTGTCAGCGGCGCCCTGGATTCGATCAGCCTGTTGTTCGCGTGCAGCGGTTTCATGGTCGCGACAGTGCCAATGCTTGTTGCCGAACTCTACCTGCGCTCGCTGGGCGTGTCCTCCGATCTCCACAATTCCGTGATCCTCGTGACCCGTAGCTGGCTCATCTTGCTCGCTTACTACCTGATGCTCCTGACCGCTGCAACGTTGATGATCTTGTGGCGAACGCACAAGACGATGATCTACAACGTCGATGCCGCGCAGTTTTCAATCGTGCTGGAGCGCACCTTGGCCGGCCTCGGCCTGGGCGCCACGGCGAACAAGCCTCGCTTGATTATCACCACGGCAACGCCGACTCACGAGGCCTCGAGCACCGCCATCACGGAAACCTCGCCGCCAATCGCCAGCCCCCCCGACGGCCGTTACGCCGAACTGCTCGTGGAGACATTTCCCTCGATGTGTCACGTCACGCTGCACTGGGACAACTATGCGGCGGAAACGCGTGTGCAGATCGAAGAGGAATTGACGAAAACGCTGGACCCGGCGGCGCCGATGGACAACGCGGCCGCCGGCTGGTTTCTCAGCATCAGCGGCCTGATCTGCGGCGTCGTCGTCATGGTGATCGCCATGGCGGCGTTCATGATCTTGTTTTCGAACCGTTAGCCGCTTGCGGCGTAGCACGAGCGCGGGACCCTGCTACGCCGCAAGCGGCGAACAAATGCCTATGGACGCTCACACCCTCGACCTGCTGGAGTTTCACAAGATACGCGAACTGGTGGGCGAATGCGCATTTTGCTCGCTCGGCAAGGATCTCGCGATGCAAGCAGAGCCGAGCACGGAGGCCGACAGGATTCGCGCCGAGTTGGCGCTGGTCAGCGAAATGGTGGAGTTGCTCAGGCAAAGTCAAACGCCGCCATTCGCCGGGCTGCGCGACGTCCGCCTGGTCGCACGCCGCGCCGCCATTGGCGCCATGCTCTCCGCGGAACAACTGCTCGACATCGCCGGCACGCTCACTTGCACCGGCCACATGTACCGCTGGCGTATGCGGCTCAGCGAGGTCTATCAAGGTCTGCTTACGCTGACGGGCTCGATCGAGGACCTCGGCCCGGTCGCGAAGACGATCGCGGGCAGCATCGATTCGCGCGGCCACGTTCTCGACATGGCCAGCTCGGAGCTGGCCGCCGTCCGTCACAAAGTTACCGAGCTGGACGACAAAGTACAGAACCGCATCAAACATCTGCTGCGTGATCCCGAGTTGCGCAAGATCTTGCGCTACCCCAACGCCACGGTGAGCGGCGATCATTACGTGCTACCCGTGTCGATTAACTATCGGCACAAGCTGACCGGAGTGATCCACCGCACGAGCGGCACCGGCGAGACCGTCTACATCGAGCCGGCGGAGATCGCACATCTGAGCGCAGAGCGCGTCGTCTTGAAAAGCGACGAGGATCGCGAGGTCAAGAAAATCTTACGCCGCCTAAGCGCCGAGGTGGGCAAGGTCGCCCGCCCGCTGGGCCATGCCATCGAGGCAATGGCCAAGCTCGACTACGTCACTGCCAAGGCTCGCTACGCGCGCGATTACAATCTGACGTGTCCCGATATCAACACCGAGGGCCGGCTGTGGCTGCGGGTGGCGAGGCATCCGCTGCTCGAAAACCTCTTCCGCCGGGAGGGCGAGACTCCCGCCGAGCCGCAGAGCGCCGAGGCCACGGACATCTCAACGGCTCGGCAGGAGCCTCGCCCTCCCAAGCACGTCGTGCCGATTGATGTTCGTCTCGGCCAGCCGTTCAACCTGCTCATCATCACCGGTCCTAACACCGGCGGCAAGACGGTGACATTGAAGACCACCGGCCTCTTGTGCACGATGGCCCAGGCAGGCATGCACATTCCGGCAGGGCAGGGCAGCAACGTCCCGGTTTTCACGCACATTCTTGCCGATATCGGTGACGAACAGAGCCTTGAACAATCGCTCAGCACCTTCAGCTCGCACATCTCGCGCATCGCTTACATCCTTCAGGTTGCCGACGCCAAAAGTCTCGTCCTGCTCGATGAACTCGGCGCCGGCACCGATCCGGTCGAAGGGGCAGCCCTGGGCCGCGCAATCCTCGATCAACTCGACCAAATCGGTTGTCGGGCGATGGTGACGACCCACCTGGGCGACCTCAAAACGTACGCGTTCAATAACGAACACGCCGAAAACGCGGCCGTCGAATTCGACATCGAAACGCTGCAACCGACGTACCGCCTGCTCATCGGCCAGTTCGGCATGTCGAACGCCCTGAAGATTGCCAGCCGCCTGAAGTTGCCACGCGATTTGCTCAAGCGTGCTCATCATTATTTGAAGCGGAAGCAACGCCGGGCGCCGGAGATGATCCAGCTCCAGCAAAAACGTGAAGAGGCCGAGAAGGCGCGGGCCGAAGCGATGAAGCTGCAGCACGACGCCCAGCAACAGCGCGAGGAATACGCCGATAAGCTCGCCGAATTCGAACGCCAACAGCGCGACGTCGAGATCCTGCGCGATTGGCGTACGGAGTTGAAAGTCGGCGACACGGTCTGGGTGCCGAAGTACGACAAGCATGGTCGCGTTGTGCGCGTCGATCCGAAACGTGGCGTTGCCGTCGTCAACCTTGGGTTAGGACAGTGGGAGGTGACGTTCGATGAAGTGTTCCCGGAGAAAGAGTCCGAGGTTAATTGACAATCCGATTGCCAATACCATCGGGCTTGCGTTTAGCGCCCGCATGGCGCCATGCGGGCGCTAAACGCAAGCCCGATTCGCAATTCCCAGCATTTCCGGCTTTACCTTCGCCAAGAAACCGACCGCGAAGCCCAAGACCACCCCCTCGACCAGCGCGAACGGCAAATGGGCGATCACCAGCACCAGCGGCGCGATTGGCCAGTGCGTCTCGCCGCCAGCCAGAAGGACAACGCAATTCAAGGCGACCGTCAACAGCACGGACATCTCACCAATCAGGAAGCCGAGCGGAAATTCCGGCGTGGTTTCAAGCCGGCGCTCAAGTACGATGGCTATCGCGGCGAACAGCAGCGCCCCGCCGGCGATCCACGGATTGAGCAACCGGGCATTCGCCAACGTCAACGCGGCCTCATCCAGTTGCGTTAGCGAGGTGTTGCACAGGAGCGTCAGGCTATAGACGGCACTCAAGAACCAGATCCCGCCGCTGCAGCCGACCAGCAGCCCGCGCGCGATCGGCGTCGCGACCCAGGGGACACGCTGCAGAGCGCGAAACAACAAGTAGCAGAGCAGGGCGGGCGCGCCCATGACGCAAGTATTGACGCCGAGCGTCCAGTAGCCGCCGTGCTGAATCAGCAAGACTTGCAGCAATAACCCGACGGCGATTGCCACAGCGGCGCGCGGGCCCAGCAGCACGCCGACCAATCCGGTGAGCAGCAGATGAATCGACGTTGGCCCGACGCGGATATGGATTAGCGAGGCGACGAAGAACGCCGCCGTGAGAATGGCGACGCGCGGGATTTCGTCCTCGCGCAATTTCCACCAACCCGCCCAGAGCATTAGCCACGCGAGGGCGAAACCACCGGCGAGCCAGGGCGTGGTCAGCACGCCGTCGCTGATGTGAACCGCGAAGAGGGTCATTTCTTTTCGTCCACGTGAATCCAGAGAGTCGCCCGTTCACGGATAGGGCCTTCCCTGCCGGCGTCCGTCCACTGGCGTTGCTTCTGATCGTGACAACCGGCGGTCATGCACCACCAGCCTGCTTGCGGAAACGCGAAGGTGAAAACGCTGTTCTGATCAGTCTTCGTCTTGAAGGTAACGAATTCATCGGCGGGCGGATTCTTGACCGGTTCTGGATTGTAGCGTTCGATTTCGACCTCTTGGCCCGCGGTCGTTGCAAGCACCTTGCCAGTTTGACCAATCTTGCCTGGCGGCAGTGCAAAGCGTGCCTGGAAGATCATTCCCGACAGCAACCCGTAGGGGCGCGTTAGCGGAATCACCTTGAGCTTGCTGTCGCTGAGAACTCCCGCCGGCAAGTCCGCGTCCCAGTTTTTCTGCGCTTGTACATGTAGTACAACCTTGACCGTGTCTTGGATAAAGTCCTTGGTTTCCTCCATCCAGATCGGTGGTGTTTGCAGGACAACCGTATGATCGCCGCGCATCGTTGGCTCGTAGGTGAAGCGGTAGCCGGTCACCTTCTTGCCATCGGCGCCCTTCAGGGCCAACTTGGAAAACTTCTCCACCTTCTGTGTTTTGCCGTCCGGCAAGATCACAATGACCGTGCGCGGCTCCGGGGCGTCAAACAACTCGTGCTCGAACGGGTGCCCGAACTGGTAGGTGAACGTGACCTTCTCGTCCTTGTTCGCCCACGGCCTGTCAGGAAGCAACATGTTGTAATGGGCAAAGCTGGCCGCGTTGGCAAACAACAACACCCAGAGGACGATCGCGATTCGGCGCATGGCGGCCTCCCTAGCGGATCATACGAATTTGAGAATCATCATACGCGCCGAGAATTGATTATGCAAACAATTCGCGAAATCCCTGCAATTGCTGCTGCAGGACTTCGCGCAGCGCCTGCGCGTGCAAGTGATTGTCGTGCTGGAATTGCAGCACGAGAGCTTCACCTTCTGCCGCTGGTTGCAGCGTCGGTTCCAGCCCAAATTTCTCGATCTGGTTCAGGTTGAACTGCCCCTTCTTACCCAAGAAACGGCAATGCAAAGCGTCAGAATCCTTGGTGCGCATGGTTGCCCAGGCACGCGTAATATCCGGCACACGCAGGCTGATCAGCGCGCGATTGTCCCAGGTGATCTCGATCTTCGGCTCGACTTTGCGCAATAGATCGAGCAGCCGCGGCAGAATCGCACGGTCCCACTGCAACTTGCGTCCCGGCGGAAAGCCCTTCTCGCCGAGATGCCAGCGCTCGCCGTTGACCTTCCAGGGCATCACGTCTTCCGGGTTCGTGTGCATGCGTTTCAAGGTGTTGTGGAAGGAGCCGACGGCCTTGCGAATGAACTCGTCGAACGCGGGCGTGTCGATCTCGTCGAGCTTGTGAATCAGCATCCAGATTTCTTGCCACGGGCCCTTGCGATTGGCGACATGGACCCGCGGCTCATTCGAGTAGACCTCGATGCCTGGAGTGTCGTTCAAAGTAGGCAAGCCGAGCTTGCGGTTGAGTTCCTCATTCTTGAAGGTGTTCTTGCCGACGCGGAAGATGAGCCGCGTCAGCCATTCCATGTTGGTGTGGGCGTGAAAGAACCAGCCGAGCGTCTTCGTGGTTGCGGCGATTTCAACGGTTGAGGGATGCTTCCAGTTGGTCTCCGCAAAGTCACCGAGCGAGTGGATTTTATCATCGATCCAGGTCAGCACCTCGCCGTCCCAGCGGCACGGCTTGCCCTGATGCGAGAGTCGATCCCTGGTGTGCCAGGTCTTGCCATCGGTCTGCCAGGGCATGGCTGAGTCCTTGCCGACCTTTTCCAATGCGACATCGCCGTCGCGTTTTTTCTCGGCGGCGAAGGGATCGTACCTTTGCCGTTCCTCGTGCGGTCCGGCCTTGAGCACCGCGGCGACGAATTTGGCAGTGTGCGAGATATCCGTATGCTGTGCGATCGTCTCTGGAGTTCCTTCAACGACAACCCGGCCGCCCTCATCGCCGGCGTCGGGGCCCATGTCGATGACCCAGTCGGCGGTCTTGATGACATCGAGATTGTGTTCGACGACGATCACGGTGTTGCCAAGATCGACCAGACGATTGAGTACGTCGAGCAGTTTGCGGATATCGTCGAAGTGTAGTCCAGTGGTCGGCTCATCGAGGATATAGACGGTCTTGCCGGTGTTGGGGCGTGCGAGCTCGGCCGCCAGCTTGACGCGCTGCGCCTCGCCACCGGACAGGGTAGGGGCACTCTGCCCCAGCGCGAGGTAATCCAAACCGACATCGGCGAGCGTTTGGAGGATTTGCCGAATCTTCGGGATGTTGCTGAACAATTCGAGGGCTTCACTGATGCGCATGGCCAGTACGTCGGCGATGCTCTTGCCCTTGTACCTGGCGGCGAGTGTCTCGGGGTTGTATCGGCTGCCGGTGCAGACATCGCACTCGATCCAGACATCGGGGAGAAAGTGCATCTCGATCTTCTTCTGCCCATTCCCCTCGCATGCTTCGCAGCGGCCGCCGGGCTTGTTGAAGCTGAATCGTTTGGGCTGCCAGCCGCGCACACGCGAGTCGGGGAGTTGTGCGAAAAGTTGGCGCATGAGATCGAAGACGCCGGTGTAGGTTGCCGGATTGGAACTGGGCGAATTGCCGAGCGGATCCTGATCGACGTTGATGACCTTGTCGATCTGTTCGAGGCCGGCGATGTCGTCGTGGGCGCCGACTGTCACGCCGGCGCGGTGCAACTTGCGTGCGAGGGCGTTGTACAGAATTTCATGGACCAGCGAGCTTTTGCCTGAGCCGCTGACGCCGGTGACAGTAATAAAGGTGCCCAGTGGGAAGGAGACGTCGATGTTCTTGAGGTTGT
The DNA here is from genome assembly GCA_009692065.1 of Gemmataceae bacterium. Lineage (GTDB taxonomy): Bacteria > Planctomycetota > Planctomycetia > Gemmatales > Gemmataceae > SIAQ01. The sequence goes on along the minus strand of SHZY01000012.1, from coordinate 44,651 downwards.
TTTGGCGGGCGCCCTTTACGACCAGGGAAACCCCGGGGTGAGGTACTCCGAACCCCGGGGTTCGGAGTACCTCACCCCGGGGCATCCCTGGATCTGCCGGAATGCGCCGATTCGTCGGCACCGGAATCGACTTCTTGCCCGACAAATACTGTCCGGTAAGTGATGCCTTGGCCTTGAGGATTTGCTTCGGAGTGCCAGATGCCGTGATCTCGCCGCCGCGGTCGCCGGCGCCGGGGCCGAAGTCGAGCAGATAGTCGGCTGCGGCGATAACTTCGCGATCGTGTTCCACCAGGACGAGCGTGTTGCCGAGGTCACGCAGATTTTGCAGTGCTTGCAATAACCGGCGATTGTCGCGTGGGTGCAGGCCGATGGTCGGCTCGTCGAGGACGTAAAGGACGCCCGTCAAGCCGCTGCCGATCTGGCTGGCCAGTCGGATCCGCTGCGATTCACCACCGGAAAGCGTCGGCGTCGATCGGCTCAAGGTCACATAGTCGAGGCCGACATCGACGAGAAATTGCACCCGGTTCTTGATTTCGCGCAGGACCTCGCCGGCGATCCGTTGTTGCTCCTTCGAGAGATCGAGACTCTTGAAGAACGCGAAAGTCTGCCGTAACGGCCAGGCACACAGGTCGCCGATCGTGTGATTCTGAAAGCGGCATGCGGAAGCGTAATCGCGCAGACGAGATCCTTCGCAGGTAGAGCAGGGCACGTCGCTGACGAGATATTCGAGCCGCTGGCGATAGAGGAAACTGACGCGGGCGGCTTCGCTCAGGGCGGGCATGACGCCCTTATATTGGAACGATGGCATACTAGCCCGAAGCGTAGGCGAGGGATCTTGTGGCGTCCCTCGCCTACGCTTCGGGCTAGTATCCGGGCTGGCTAGCGAAATCCACGAATCACCCGTGCCGTACAACAGCAACCGCTGATGAGCCGGTTCAAGCTGCGACCACGGCACATCCAACGAGAAGCCGCCGTGCCGCGCCAGTGCCTCCGCGAACGAGGTGAACGGCTGGTCGGCCGTCAACTCGGGCCACGCGGTCAAGGCGCCGTCGCGCAGCGTCAGGGCGCCGTCGCGCACGAGCACCGCGGGGTTTGCCCCCTTTTGTGAGCCGAGCCCTTCGCACGCCGAGCACCAGCCGAGCGGGCTGTTGAACGAGAAGTGATGCGGGTTGAGCGGCTCGAAACTGCGGCCGCACTGATCGCACGCGAAATGTTGGCTGTAGCGATCGACCTCCCACTTCGGCTCCTCGCGCGTGTCATCGACATGGGCGACATGCATGACGCCCTTGCCCAGGTCAAGCGCCGTCTCCACGGCCTCCGCAAAGCGGCTCCGCTGACTCTTGCGCACGATCAGGCGATCCACCACTACTTCGATCAAGTGCTTGCGGCGATGATCGATACTAGGCGGCGCCTCGACGTTGAAAGACTTGCCGTCGACGCGCATACGCACGAAGCCGCTGCGGCGGATCTCCTCGAAGACAGCTTCGTACTTCTCCTGGCCGCGTCGCTCAATCGGGGCCATGACATACAGCTTCGATCCCTCCGGCAGGTTCACGATCTTCTCGATGATCTCGTCGGAGGTCTGCGTGCCGATGGGAATATCGCACTTGGGGCAATACGGCTGGCCGAGGCGAGCGAAAAGGATGCGCAGGTAATCGTAGACTTCGGTGACGGTGCCTACGGTCGAGCGCGGGCTCTTGCTGGTCGTTTGCTGCTCGATAGAGATGGCGGGCGACAAGCCGCTGACGTGCTCGACCCTTGGCTTGGCGATCTGGCCGAGGAATTGGCGAGCGTAAGACGACAGCGATTCGACGTAGCGGCGCTGGCCCTCGGCGAAGATCGTGTCCATGGCCAGCGATGATTTCCCGGAGCCGCTCGGGCCGCAGCAGACAGTCATCTGATCGCGAGGCAAGCTGATGTCGATGTTCTTGAGGTTGTGCTGCTGGGCGCCCTGGACGGTGAGGTGCGTCAACGGCTCGGCGATGAGCCGTTTTCGTTTAGCGCCCGCGTGCGACCTTTCGGACGCTGCGGAGCGGGCGCTAAACAAAGTCCGCAGCGCTTGCCCCGTATACGATTGATCGCATGCGGCGACGGCTTCCGGTGTGCCGGTGCAAACCACGTGTCCGCCGTCGGCGCCGCCGTCGGGGCCAAGATCGATGATCCAGTCCGCGGTCTTGATGACGTCGAGGTTGTGCTCGATCACCACCACCGTGTTGCCGCCATCGGCGAAGCCGTGCAGCACCTGCAACAGCTTGCTGATGTCGTCGAAATGCAGGCCGGTGGTCGGCTCATCGAGGATGTAGAGGGTCTTGCCGGTGGAGCGCCGGCACAGTTCGCGTGCGAGCTTGATGCGCTGAGCTTCACCGCCGGACAGGGTAGGGGAGGGCTGGCCGAGCTTTACGTAATCGAGGCCGACGTCGTGCAGCGTTTGCAGCATGTCGCGAATCTTGGGAATGTTCGTGAAGTGTTCGAGAGCTTCCTGCACGTCCATTTCCAGGGTGTCGTAGATGTTCTTGTCCTTGAAGCGGACTTGCAGGGTCTCGCGATTGAAGCGACGGTTGTCGCAGACGGGGCACTTCACCCATACGTCGGCGAGGAAGTCCATCTCGAGGCGATTGGAGCCATTGCCTTCGCATGCCTCGCAGCGGCCGCCCGGCTTGTTAAAGCTGAATCGGCCCGGCTTGTAGCCGCGAATCTTCGCTTCGGGAACCAGCGCGAACAGCTCTCGTATTTGATCGAACACCTTGATGTAGGTCGCCGGATTGGAACGCGGCGTGCGGCCAATGGGCGACTGGTCGATATCGATAATCTTGTCGATGTGCTCCAGGCCGTCGATGCGATCGTGGGCGCCGATGTTGTGGAACGTCTCGTCCTCCTCGTCTGTGTCTTCCTCGATACCTCGCCCCAGCGCCTGGCGAGTGCCTTCCATCAAGATGTCGTTGATGAGCGACGACTTGCCGGAGCCGCTCACGCCGGTCACACAAACCAACGTACCGAGTGGAATGTCCACGGTGACGTTTTTGAGATTGTTGTGCTTCGCGCCGATGACGGTGAGTTTCCGCGCACTCGGCTTACGGCGAGTTTTCGGGATCGCAATCTCTTTCTTGCCCGCAAGGTACTGGCCCGTAATGCTGGCGGGTTGCTTGATGATGTCGGCATACGACCCGGCGGCGACGACGTGGCCGCCGCGGACGCCGGGGCCTGGCCCGAAGTCCACGAGGTAGTCGGCGGCGCGCATCGTTTCCTCATCGTGCTCGACGACGAGGACGGTATTGCCCATGTCGCGGAGATTCTCGAGGCTGCGCAACAGACGCTCGTTGTCGCGCGGGTGGAGGCCGATCGACGGCTCGTCGAGAATGTACAGGACGCCGACGAGCCCGGAGCCGATTTGCCCGGCGAGGCGGATGCGCTGGGCCTCGCCGCCGGAGAGAGTAGGGGCGGTACGATCGAGCGACAGGTAATGTAGACCGACATTCAGAAGGAAGTTGACGCGGGCGCGGATTTCCTTCAGCACCTCGTCGGCGATGTGGCGCTGGACTGGGTCGAGTGATTGTTCAAGGGTAGGAAGCCCCGGGGTGAGGTACTCCGAACCCCGGGGTTCGGAGTACCTCACCCCGGGGCTTCCCGGGCCAAGCCAGACCGCAAGGTCGCCGATCGGCATACCTTCGGTTTCGATGAGCGTCTTGCCGGCGACGCGCACGGCGCGCGCCTGGGCATTCAAGCGGCGACCCTGGCAGGTCGCACATCGCAGCACGCGCATGTATTTTTCAAGCTGGAAGCGGCGCGGGCCGGCGGCGATCTTCTTGAAGCTGCTCAAGAGTTGCGGCACGATGCCTTCCCACGTGCCGCCGTGCTTCCATACCTTGCCGCCGCGCATCTTCCACTCGAAGGCGATGTGGCGATCGCCGGTGCCCAACAGCAATACATTCTTGTGCTCATCGGACAGGTCGCGCCACGGTTTCTTGACATCAATGTCGAACGTTTTGGCGACGCCTTCGAAGATGTGCTTGCGCCAGCGTCCCATGCCGCGCAACGGTCCGACGATCGGGATGGCGCCGTCATAGAAGCTGATCGCTGGATCAGGAACAAGCAAATCGAGATCGAACGAGTAGCGGGTACCGAGCCCGTCGCAATCCAGGCACATGCCGTGCGGGCTGTTGAAGCTGAAGAGCTGCGGGCTAGGCGGCTCGTAGGATTTGTTGCAATGCGTGCAAGCGTAGTGCGCGGACAGGATGATTTCTGGTGTCTGGGAGGGCGAGGCTCCTGCCGAGCCGGCCCTGCGCGACTCCGGCGGTTCCGAAGGCTCGGCGGGAGCCTCGCCCTCCCGATCCATCGCAACAATGATATTCCCTTCCGCCAGGTTCAACGCCTGCTCCACCGCTTCTGCGAGCCGCGCACGCACCTTGGCGTCAATCTTCAACCGATCGACAACGATGGCGATGTCATGCTTGATCCGGCGATCGAGTTTCAGGTCATCTGTCAAGCGCACGACTTGGCCATCGACGCGAGCGCGCAGATAGCCGCGTTTCAGCATGTCCTGGAAAAGATCCTTGTATTCGCCTTTCTGGCCGCGCACGACTGGCGCGAGAACGAGGAACTTCGTACCGTCCGGCAGCGCCAGAATGCGATTGAGGATCTGCTCACGCGATTGCGCCGTGATCGGTCGATCGCAGATCGTGCAGTGTCCCTGGCCGATGCGGGCGTAAAGAACGCGCAGGTAGTCGTGAATTTCGGTGATGGTGCCGACCGTCGAACGCGGATTCTTGCCCGCCGTCTTTTGCTGAATGCTGATCGAAGGGGACAATCCGGCGAGGTAATCGACATCCGGCTTTTGCAGTTGGCCAAGGAACTGCCGGGCGTAGGATGACAGCGATTCGACATAGCGGCGCTGCCCCTCCGCATAGAGCGTGTCAAACGCGAGCGATGATTTGCCGGAGCCGCTGACGCCCGTAAAGACGATTAGCTGATTGCGAGGCAGTTCAAGCGAGACGTTCTGGAGGTTGTGCTCGCGGGCGCCGCGGATGATGATGTTGGCGGAAGTCATGTCGTGGTTCTTTCTTCGTTTAGCGCTCGCATGGCATCGTGCAAACGCTAGACGAGGAAGCTCAATGTAAACGATTGTGCACTTCCCGATAGTTTACAACCCAGGCCAGGCATTCTCCAGGGTTCGGCCATAACCGTCTATTTTTCAATAGTTTACGAATCAGATTGGCATTGTGCCTGAGGCCTTGGTATATCATGGGAGAAAGAAAGCTGTCGATTCTGGAACGTTTCCACGTCGAACCGCGTCCATTGTGCAGTAGGGCATCGTGAGCGCAGACGATAACCGACTGATTACCGAGGCTCGGCAAGGCAACACCGCCGCATTTGGCGAATTGGTGTCGCGCTATCAGGATCGTCTGTTTAACACGGTGCTGCGACTCGCAAACAACGCCGAAGACGCTCGTGATGTGGTGCAAGAGGCTTTCCTACACGCCTACCAGTCCCTGCACTCGTTCAAAGGGGACTCGCTCTTTTTCACCTGGCTATATCGCATTGCCGTGAATACGGCGATCAGCATGAAACGCAAGCAGCGCCCGGTGCTTCGCATCCAGCCGAGTGGTGAAGACAAGAACGCGATTGACCCGGTCGATCCCGCCGAGGCAAGTCAGCCCGGTCATGCCATTGAGATGGCAGAGCAAGAACGCAGGGTCCATGAGGCATTGAGCAAGCTATCCGCCGAGCACCGCGCGGTGCTCGTCATGAAAGACATGGAAGGGATGAAGTACGAGGAGATGGCCGATATCCTCGGCGTCCCGGTGGGCACGATTCGGAGCCGCTTGCACCGGGCCCGCCTGGAGATCCGCGATATCCTGATTCAACAAGACAAACGAGAAGTTTAGCCGGGGGTCGTAGACCAGCGTGGGCTGAACGAGTGAGTGAATATCATGTTGTCCGATCAAGTTCTGCAACTCCTGACTGCCTTCGTCGATGGCGAACTAGAGCACCGCCAGCGTGAGGCGGTCGTGCGCCTCTTGAAGGAATCGTCCGAGGCGCGTGACGTATTGCGTCAGTTGCAAGAAAACACCCACAAGATCAAGCAGTTGCCGCAGCACAAGGTGGAGCCGAGCTTGGTGGACGCTGTTCTGCAAGCGATCACCGAGCAGCAAGTGCAGCCGAAGCAGCCGGCGCCGGCCAGAGAGGCGAGGCGTCGGTGGCTGCCTTACGTTACCGCTTCGCTGGCTGCGTCGCTGTTGATCGGCGTCATCGGTTTCCTCTCCTGGAAGGCCCTGACGGAGCCGACCAAGGACGACATTATCGTCAAGAACACCCAACCCGAAATCAAGCCCGAGCCGAAGCCGGATCCGACGCCTAGCCCAACGCCGAAAAAGACGAATCCGCTGCTGAGCGACATGATTGCGGAGACCTTCCGTGGCTTCGGCGCGCCGGTGCCGGTCGAAAAACCCTTTGCCGTGGCGTTCCACGACATCCAGAACGGCGGCGCTCAGGAACTCAACCGCGAACTCAATCGCGACAAAGCAGTTCAGTTTGACATCACCGTGAAAAGCAACTCGGACGCGATGAAGCGATTGAAAGACGTGCTCAAATACCGTGAAATCAGCCTCGTCACCGATCCGGCCGCCGAGAAAAAGCTCCAGGACAAGAACCAGGCCAAGGTTGAGTATCTGGTGTTCGCCGAGAACTTGACGCCCGACGAAATGACCAGGTTGATGAGCGAACTGGGCGAATCGTTTGTCGTTGGCCTGAACAAGACTCAGAGGTTGGTCGAGTCGCCGTACAAGAATCTTGCAGTCAAGCCAGTGGCCAAGGACGACCGTCAAAAAGTCGCCAAGCTGCTCGGTGTTGAGCCGAGCGCCATCGAGCCGAAGGATAGCAAGGACGTGCAGCCGCAGCCCAAGAACACTCGGCAAGTTGTGCTGTTGCCCATGAACGCGAATGGTGCCGCATCAAAGGAAGTTCAGCAGTTCGTCAACCAGCGGCGTGCGACGCAGCCGGGCACGATCCAGGTCTTCATCAAGATCCGCCAAGAATAGAGACAATCCCACAAGCCCCAGGATGAGCGCAGCGATTCCTGGGGGTGTTCGCTGGTAGCGCCCCCCCCGCAAATCCTCTGGCGTTCTGCCGCTCAATCCAGTACAAAACCGGTTGTAATTCCGACAGGGCACTCCAACCATGTCCAAATACAAACTACCGTTCGAGAAAGAAATTCAGGAGATGGAAGAACTCCTGGCGCGTCTGGAGGCGATGGCGGACGAGCAGGGCGGCACCAGCGAGGAAGTCCGCTGCATTCGCCGCGAGTTGACCAACCTCACCCGCAAGATCTACACCAACCTGACTCCCTGGGACACCATTCTCGTCTCACGCCATCCCGACCGGCCGCAAACCGTCGATTACGTCAACATGATCTTCGACGAATTTGTCGAGTTGCACGGCGACCGCGCCATCGGCGACGATCGAGCCATGCGCTCCGGCTTCGCCCGCCTCGGCGATCATCGCGTCATGCTGATCGGCCATCAAAAGGGACACAACCTCAAAGAAAAAAGCGAGTGTCTGTTCGGCTGCGCTCATCCGGAAGGCTACCGCAAGGCCCTCAACAAGATGAGGCTCGCCGAGAAGTTCAATCTGCCGATTATCTGCCTGATCGATACGCCAGGAGCCTATCCCGGCATCGGCGCCGAAGAGCGCGGCCAGGCCCAGCTAATCGCCAACAACCTTTTCGAAATGGCGAGTCTGGAGACGCCGATCATCTGCATCGTCATCGGCGAAGGGGGCTCCGGCGGCGCGCTCGGCATCGGCATCGGCGACCGCGTCTCCATGTTGGAGTTCGCGTACTATTCGGTCATCAGTCCCGAAGGCTGCGCCGGCATCCTCTGGAAGGAAGCCAACTACGAGACCAAACGTCTCGCCGCCGACGCCTTGAAGCTGACCTCCCGCGACCTGTTCAAGCTGCACATCATCGACGAGATCATCCCCGAGCCGCTGGGAGCCGCCCATCGCGATCCACGCCAGATGGGAAACATTCTCAAGGCCTATCTCTTGCGCTATCTGCGCGACCTAAAGCTTGTTCCGCTCGAAGAACTTTTGGAGCAGCGTTACCAGAAGTTTCGCAAGATGGGCGTGTTCGATGAAGGCGAGCCGCCGGCGGTTGCGGTGGCGGGCAATCAGTAGTCGATTCGCGCCGCAACTCGGCAATTCAACATAAGTGCCATTATCGGACGCAATTCTTGCCGCGAAAAATGCGGCGCCGATTAGGCCAACGTCCGATAATGTCCGTTATGTTTAATTGCCGTTCGTGGGCGGAAAGAGCCCATTCGTCTTGCTTATTGTGAGGAAATCCGCGACAACGGACTTCTTACCCGGAGGCTTACGCCTCTCGGCTCGCCATCTCAGGAGGTCTTCCCATGCGTCTCGTCAGCTTGTCCCTGGTGGTGCCGTCGATCCTTCTGATTGCCTTTGGCATTGCCCAGTCAAAGCCGTTGCCCAAGGACAAGAAGGAAGAGCCGGCGCCGACGTTCAAGCCGCTTGAGATAAGTGCCGAACTCAACCAGAACGATTCGAAGGACCCGAAGATCGGGAACCCCTCCAAGAAGTACACGGTGAAGCTCGCCAAGGACCGGACCTACGTCATCGATCTCGACAGCAAGGACTTCGATTCCTACCTGCGGCTGCTCGACAAGGCCGGCAATCAGTTGGCCGAGGATGACGACGGCGGCGGCGACCTCAACTCGCGCATCATCCACTCCCCTGCCGAGAATGGCGACCATCAGGTCATCGTCACCACGTTCGACGCCCAGCTCGGCAAGTTCAGCCTCAAGGTGCGCGAACTGAAGATCACGGGCAATGCCAAGCCATTCACTCTCGAAAAGAAGGGCTTCGAACATGCCGGCAACCTCGCTCAGAACGACAAGACCGACCTCGGCAAGCTCACCAAGGTCGTCAGCGTTCAGCTCAAGGCCGGTCAGTCTTATCTCTTCGAGATCGACAGCGAGGATTTCGATTGCCAGATTTACGTCTTCGACGGCAAGAACCGCCTGCTCGGCCAGGATCTGGCCAAAGTAATCTGTGCCGTGACGGACAACGCTCCTGTCAACCTCGTCGTCGCGTCCTTCGACGGCCAGGTCGGCAAGTTCAATCTCAAGGTGCGCGAGTTCACCCTCAAAGGCGAGGCCAAGCCGCGCGAGATCGGCAAGGACGGCATCAGCATCATGGCCAACATCAACAAGGCCGACGAGACGGCGGTCGCCAAGCTCGGCAAGGTCTACAGCGTCCAGCTGAAGGCCGGGCAGAACTACACCATCGATCTCGCCAGCCCCACCATGGACTCCTACGTGTACCTCTTTGACGGCAAGAGCAAGCTGCTGGCCGAGGATGACGACACGGGCGGCGACCTCAACTCACGCATCAGCTTCCGGGCCGAGCGTGACGGCATTTATCACATCCTTGCCAGCACACTGGACGGCGATGAGACGGGCGCGTTCACGCTGAAGGTTCGCAAGGGGGAGTGAAAACCAGGAGTCAGGAGTCAGGAGTCAGCGACACCTCCTGACTCCTGATTTGCATCCCCCCATTTCCGACCTACACTTGCGCAGATACCTTGCCCCCTCGCCGGAGGCCTGCGCATGCCGACCATGACCCCCTTGCCGAAACTCGCTGGTCTCAATGAGTACAACCTTGTGCGTCTGCTCGGCGAGGGCGGCATGGGCAAGGTGTATCTTGCCCGCAGCAAGCGTCCTGGCGAGACGGTCGTCGTCAAGACGATCCACGAACATCTCCTCACCGACGCCAAGACACGCCAGCGATTCCAGCAGGAAACCGACCTGATGCGCCGCTTCCGCCATCCAAATGCGGTAACCTTCCACCAGGCCTCGCCGGCCAGCGTTGAGCCGCCGTTCATTGTCATGGAATATGTTCGCGGCATCACGCTCGATCAGATGATGCAGAAGCACGATCGGCTCTCGCCGGTGCGCGCCGGTCAATTTCTAGCCCCGCTTTGCCTGTTCCTGCAAGCCGCTCATGACAATGGCCTGTTGCACCGCGATTTGACGCCGGCCAATCTGATAATCGTGGACGAAGGGACGCCGCGCGAGACGATCAAGGTGATGGACTTTGGCCTGGCGCGGCGCATCGGCTTCTACATCCCGTCGGGGCAGCTCGACAGTGCGTCCAGCTCGATCGACGGCGGCACGCCTGACTACATTTGCCCGGAGCAGATCGAGGGTCGGCAAGTCGATCATCGCGGCGACCTTTATAGTGTCGGTGTGCTTCTCTATGGACTTTTGACCGGCCACGTGCCCTTCGAGCATCTGAACGACCCGCACCAGATCATGCTGGCCAACGTTCATCAGCCGCCGCCGCGTTTTCCGCACTGGCACGTGACCGGGGTTTCGTCGGCGCTGGAGCAGTTGGTCCTGAGTTGCCTCAGCAAATTTCCCAAGGATCGGCCGGAGTCGGCACGGGCCTTGATCGAGGCCTATCAACTCGCGCTCGGCCACATCCTGCTCGACCAAGACGCATTCGAGTCGTCCCGCGACAATGCCATTTCGATGCTGCAGGATCACCAACGCGTTGATCCTCGTAACATCATCGACAAGTTCGAGGCCAGCATGCTCGAGCAAACCGCGGCCATGAAGCTGCGCGGCTTCGTCGATGGCGTCGGCGGCCAGGTGGTCGAAAGCGAGGCGGGTGTCATCAAGGTGAAATTGCCGCGGGTTCAGGAAGTTGCTGCGAAAAAAAACATGTTGAGCTGGTTCGGACCGAAGACCGAACAGCAGATCGACTGGATCGCCCTGGAGCTGCACATGGCCAAGAAACAGGCCGGCACGCGGAGCATGGTCGATATCAGTGTCGTGCATCCACAGATGCTGCAAGCGTCGCGCAAGCCATTTTGCGAACAAATTTGCCGAGAACTGCGGGCGTATTTGATGGTGGGGCGGTGAGGTCCGTTTCTTCGTTTAGCGTTTGCAAGACGCCTGCAAACGTTAAACGAGGACTTGGAACCCTGAACGCGGTCGCATCACGTCCCTATCATGATTGCCATGAGCGCCAATCTCTCCTGCCATAAACTCCGTGCCGGCATGATCGGCATGGGCATGATCTTCGACGAGACCTACCGTCCGTTTTTTGAACGCGCCCACGCCGAGGGGATCTATCGCCGCGATTTCGGCGTCATCGACATCGAGTTGAGCGCAGTCGCCAGCCGAACGGGCAGCCGTGCGGAAAAATATCGCCAGGAAGCCGGCGCGAAGATCACGCCGTTTGCCAGCTTCGCCGGCGCCGCTTCGACGCAGCAATTGTTGACGCACGGCGTCGATGCCGTCTGCGTGGCGACGCCGGACGATCGGCATTTCGAGTCGGCCCGGTTAGCGCTCGAAGCGGGCAAGCACGTGCTGATCGAAAAGCCTTCCGTCTTGAAGCTGCAAGAACTCGACGCCCTTGACACGCTCGCCAAGAAAAACAACGCGCTCGCCAAGATCGTCTATCACAAGCTCGGCGATCCCGATCACAAGAAACTCCACACCCATTATGTCGATGGCAACTTCCAGCACGTCAACAACGGCTACTGCACGCTTTTGGAACCCAAGTCGATCAGCGGCAGCCAGTTTGCCGAGTGGATCCAGGGCCGCAATCCCGGCACCTACGTCGCGGTGCACTACATCAAGCTGATTGACTTCACGTTTGGCGGAAAATGGAAACTCGCCCGCATCACCTGCAATGGCCAGCGCGGCATCGTCGGGCCCGCAACTGGCAATACCTGGGACTCCGTGCAACTGCAAATCGTCTACGCCTACCCCGATGGCCGCGAGGCTGCGTTCGACATTCACACCAGCTGGGTCACGCCCGACAACTTCCCCGGCTATGTCGATCAGGAGGTGCAATTCCGCTTCGACAACGGCGTCTGGAACGCTCACCAGCGCAAGCGCGGCGTCGAGATGACGATCGAAAATCGCACGCCGGGCAACCTCAAGATTACGCCCAATCATCACTACAACGGCAGCTTCCTGGAGCCGTGGGGCGAGCGCTCGCAGCGCGGCTATGGCATCGAGATCATTCAAAAGTTTTTTGAGGAAGTGGCCTACGTCGAATTCGCAGGCCCCCCTGCCCTGCGCGAGGAGCGATTGACGCAGATGCGTGCGCTCGATTACAACGACGTCGGCGCTGACCGCAACACCGTGGCCATCGTGCAGGCGATGGAGGCCTTGCTCGAACGCCAGGCCCAGGGACAGCCGGCCGGCGTCGTCGAGGTCAACGGCCCTCGCGGCGGCCTGGTTCTCTTGACGCCAGGCAAGATCGAGGCGGCCGTGTTGTATTCGAATCGCGTCTAACATATAGCCCGCCATTCATGGCGGGGCCCTGTGGAGTCCGGCCATGACCGCGTCAATCCATCATGCGAACGAAAGCACGTCCAACACGGACCGCGATCTCGTCGCGCGATTCGAGCCCAAGAGCCTGCGGACCTTCACGCCGTCGCAGGCGGTGCTTGCCAAGAGCGCGGGCGTCTACCACTGGACGCCGGAAGGGCGCAAGCTTTACGATTTCTCCTCGGGCGTCCTGGTCGCCAATCTGGGACACAATCCCTCGCCATGGATGCGAGAGTTCGCAGCCTACATGGGCTGGACGGGCATGCCCTGGCAATCGCTGTCGGGTGAATTCTTCAGTGCTCTGCCCTTGACCGCTTACAACGCGATCACGCCCATCGAGACGCAAGCCAGCAAGCGGCTTGCCGAACTCCTACTAAGCAGGCCCGGCGGCAAACGGCTTCAGCACGTTATGTGGGCCGCGTCCGGCTCCGAGGCCATTCAGAAAGCTCTCTGGGCGGCACTGGCGCGGGATCGCACGCGCGAGATGATCGTCGCCACCCGCTTCGGCTTTCATGGCAAGAAGGGATTGGCCGGCGCCGTCACCGGTTCCGAGGCCGATCACGATCGTGATCCGCGCGTTCGCTTCATCAGCTTTCCCATGAAGGAGTGCATCGACGTTTCGCTGCGTGATCAGCCGTTCGATCCATCCCCCTATCGTCAGGAACTAGAAGCCCTCAAGCAGCAGTTTGGCCGCAAGATTAGCGTGCTGATTACGGAACCCTACATCGGTGGCGGCGGGTCGTATCATCCGCACAAGGCCTACTTGCAAATGCTTCAGGCGTTTTGCCGAGAGAATGACATCATCTTCATTCTTGACGAAGTTCAGTCGAACTTTGGCCGCACGGGCGATCTGTTCGCGTTCGAAACCTATGGCCTGGAGCCGGACATCGTCGTCCTCGGCAAGGGGCTGGGCAACGGCGTGCCGGTGGCGGCGGCAGTCGGGCTCTCGGCGCTGTTCAACGCGCTCGACTACGGCGAAGGTTCCGACACCTGGAGCGCCAACCCGCTCTGCTGTGCGGCCGTCCTGGCGACGCTCGACGAGTTCGCACGCACCCCCGTGCTGGAAGCGTGCCGGCGGTCCTCGGCGGTCCTCGAGAAAGGGTTGCTTAAGCTGAAGGAATTGCCCTTTGTTGCCCACGTGCGCGGCGAGAAAGGCGGCATGGTCTGGGGCGTCGAGATGCGCGACCACGGCGGCCAAACCGCGGCGGAATGGGCAAACGCCGTCGTCCTGGCGTGTTACCGCGGCGAAGGCAACGTCGGCATTCATCTCCTGGGCCCGCTGGCGAAGAAGGTCGTGCGAATCTCACCTCCGCTCGTCATCACCGAGGTCGAGGCGCAGCAATCGCTGGAGTTGATGCACCGGCTGCTGGCCGGCTTGGTAGCTGTGCCGAAAGCGAGAACCGCGGAGGCGGTGCTGGCGTAATAGGACTAATGAACCAAGGGGGGCACGGGGAAGAATCAGAATTGATCCCGTCTCACCTCTGCGTTCGTTGGTGAGTCATAATATTTCCCCGTGCTCCCCGTTTTCCCCCGTGGTTCAATTCTGGCTGTCCTTGGCTTGTGGTGAAATGATGCTCTCATGGCCGGCGGAATGGTTGGACTTGCTGATCGACACGATTTGCCGATTGCCCTGGCCCGCCGATTCGTTTCTCACACACGACGCCAACGTGCGCGGCTTGATCGCGACTCTTGTAGTTTGCCTCATCTGCGGTGCGATGGGTTCGCTCGTCGTCGGCAACCGCATGGCGTTCTTCTCGGATGCGCTGGCCCACTGCGCGTTCGCCGGCGTTGCCTTCGGACTGCTCGTGACCATGCTGGCCGGCGCCACTGACGATCAGCAGGTCCGCCAGTACATCACCGTAATCATGATTAGCTTTGGAATTGCCATCGGGCTGTTGATCGCGTTCGTGCGTGAGCAAACCGGCTTGGCCAGCGATACCGTGATCGGGGTCTTTTATGCCGGCTCGATCGGCATCGGCGCCGTGGTCATGAGCCTGGCTCAGAGCCGACGGCTCTTCAGCATCGAGGACTTCATCTTCGGCAACCCAACCACCGCGGGAAACGAACAAGTCGTTTGGCTCCTCCTGTTGGCCATCGGCGCCGCGATCTTCTTGGCCTTCATGTACAACTGGCTGATACTTGCCAGCGTCAGCCCCAGCCTGGCCTTGTCGCGTCAGGTTCCGGTTCGCTTGTGCCGTTATCTGTTCATTGTGCTGCTCGCCCTGATGATCAATCTCAGCCAGCAAATCACGGGGGCCTTGCTCATCAACGGCCTGTTGATCGTGCCTGCCGCGGCGGCTGCCAATCTTTCGGGCAACTTGCGCCAGATGTTCTGGTTGTCGATTCTCTTCGCACTGATGGTCGGCCTTCTCGGCAATGTGCTGAGCTGGGAGATCAGCAATGCGCTCTTGAACCGGGCGAGCGGCGGATTTTTTGCCCGCGGCGCCGTCATCGGCATCAGCGGCACCGTCATCGTGCTGAGCGTGCTGGTATTCGTTGCATCCGTTGTGCTGGGTCGCTGGCTGCGCCGCGCGGGCTGAAGCCGGTCTTGCAATCGCCCGCGAATCGGTGACAATGATGAACAAACCAGAGTGCCCGTTTCGTAGTATAGGCAGCTCCTTTTCGTGCGGGCGTTTCGCGACAACGTGAAGCGCCCCTTTTCACTTACGTGCGGGGAAGAAGTATAACGATGTCCGAATCCACCCATACGCACGATCACGGCCATGGGCACACTCACGATCACCATCACGGCGAGGAAGACAACTACTTCATCGATCAACTCTGCATGGTCGGCCTGTCCGGCGCGTTCGGCGTAATCTGCTTGTGCCTGTGGTACTGGGAGAAGACGGCGAGCGCAGTAAACAGGCCAACCATGCTCACGAACCTCCTCGACCAGCAGTTCCATCCCTATGTGCTGCTTACCGGCATCGGTCTTACCCTCATCGCTTTCACACGCGGCTGGATCCTCTGGCAACAGTCGCGCGATCCGTCGTTCCGCAAGCCGCACGATCACGGCCATGCACACGACCACGATCACGACCATCCCCACGAGCATAAGCACCCCGCGCCAGCCAAAACGCCGCTGGAGCTGGCCGTGGTCCCGGCGCCGGCCCACGTCCATGGCCCCGCGTGTGGCCACGAACACGCACCGGGCGAAGCTTGCGGCCACGATCATTCCCACGAACACTCTCACGAACATCACGCCCACGAGCACCACATCGGCAAGGCACACGTAGAACCCGATCACGACGAAGCCGCCGATCACGATCACGGCTGGGCACCCTGGCGCTATGTCGTCATTCTGGTGCCGATCATTCTTTTCTTGCTCGGCCTGCCCAACCGCCAGCTAAGCATTGCCGATACGGGAGCCGAGCGGCTGCTCGTCGATTTCGTCAGCATTGTTTACGAAGCGATGCCGTTCATCGTCCTGGGTGTTTTGCTCGCAGGTATTCTGGAGGAATTCGTGCCGCAGCAGGCGCTCGCGAAGCTGGTGCCGCGCAATACGCTGCTGGCCATCATGATCGGCGCTCTCTTGGGCCTGGTGTTCCCGATGTGCGAGTGTGGGATCATCGTCGTCATGAAACGGCTGCTGCGGAAGGGGCTGCCGTTGGGCGTTTGCGTCGCCTACATGCTGGCGGGACCGGTGATCAATGTGGTGGTGATGGGCAGCACGCTGGTCGCCTTCGGGAGCTACAACGACCCAGGCCGCAATGACATACTGGGCGGTCCGTGGCAGGTGGTCGCCTGGCGTGTAGGGCTGTCGTACCTCGTGGCCATCGTCACCGCTCTTGTCGTCGATTGGCAATGGCAGCGGCATGGCAAACGGCTGCTGCACCCCAGCGTCCTGCACGGCTTGAAGGCAGGTTCCGACGAAGAAAGCTCGCAGGCCAGCCGACCCTGGCGTGAACGCGTTAATAACATCACGCAGACGGCGCTGCACGATTACGTTGACATTCTTGCCTTCCTCATCCTGGGCGCCGTGCTGGCGGCGGGGGGAAAGTTCCTCATCAAGGAATACAACGTGCAGGACTGGCTGCAGCAGGCGCCGGTCATTGCGATCCTGATGATGATGGGCATCGCAATCCTCTTTTGCCTGTGCAGCGAGGCCGACGCGTTTGTCGCCGCCAATTTCCCGCTCTTTTGGCCGGATGGCTCGAAGCTGGCGTTTCTCGTCCTGGGGCCGATGCTCGACTTCAAACTGCTCTTGATGTACACACGCGTGTTCCGCGGCCGTTTGATCTACACGATTGTCATTTGCCTCGTGCTCCAGGTTTTTCTTTACTCCAGCGTCGTCAACTATTTCTTCGGCCGGGAGCATCCGCGCGACACGACCGGTTTTATCATGCCTCCCGACGTGGAGCCGCATTTGCTGCACATCGGCATGGGTCCCGACCTGTTTGCCCAACTGGGCCATTTCGGCGTGTCGCTGGGGCAGGACGAGGCGGTTCAAGGCGAAAAGACACCCTACGGAACGTTGCTCACCATGGCAGCACGCGAGGACACTCGCAACCAATACAAGGGCAAAGTCGTGGAGGTGCGCGGCGAGTTTGAGCCAATTCGCGCTGGCAGCGAAATGGTGTTCAGCCTGTCGAGGCTAAAGAGAAACTGTTGTGCGGGCGACGCCACGACGATGCGGACCATGGTCGTGGCACGCGAGAACATCCAGGGCTACAAGATCGGCGACTGGATCAAAATCACCGCTCGCGTCGAATTCCGGCAGCGCACCCCGACGACTTTCGAGACGGTGCTGAAAGTCTCCAAGGCCACGGACGTGGAGGCGTGCAGGCCCGATCAGGATCCGTTTGTGCAATAGCGTGTGTCGAACCCCTGGGACTTTCCCCATTTCACGGTTGCACTTTTCCCACCTAGCCGGCAATAATAGAGAGTGAACTCTGCCTCAACTCTGTGGACGCCCAGGGGTGAGGTACTCCGAACCCCTGGGATTCGGAGTACCTCATCCCAGGGCTTGCCACGAATCATGGTTCGGCGAGGCTCGCAGATGGTTTTCATTCGTCGCAATGTCTGGCTGATCGCCCTCGCGGCGCTGCTGCGATTTGCGCTTGCCACCGAAGCGAGCCCCGCCTGCTGCGAAGCCAACGGCTTGCCGCTGCTGCAGCAATTCAACGACGCACAGATCGTGCTCTTCGGCCATTTCGAGAATGCCAAGCCGGCAGCCAACGGCGTGGACTTCGGAACCTCGGAGTTCGTCATCGAGCGCACGTTCAAGGACCACGACGCACTCAAGGGAAAGACACGCATCACCCTGTCGCGCTACATCCCCGATTCCAAGACCAAGTACTTCCTGTTGTGCGAAATCTATAAAGGCCGCCTCGACGCCTACAAGGGAGTAGCTCTGGTCAATGATCGCGAGATGATCCGCTACCTCGATGGGGCGATCAAGATCAAGACGCGTCCGCCACCGGAACGGCTGCGCTACGCCTTCGATTTTTTGAACAGCCAGGAGCCCGAAGTCGCCATGGATGCGTATCGCGAATTCGCCAGTGCCGACTATCGCGATTACCAGGAGATCGCCAAGAAGCTGCCCGCGGCCACGATCGCCGGCTGGCTGAAGGACGAGAAAACGCCGTCTTTTCGCCACGGCCTGTATGCCATGCTGCTAGGCCATTGCGGCGGCGTCCAGGACGCCAAGTTGTTGCTGAGCATGATCGACGACCCCGACAAGCGCCGCGGCTCGAGCCTCAACGGCTTCCTGATGGCGTACACCATTCTGGAACCCGAAAAAGGCTGGAGCTACATCAAGGATTTGGTGCAGAGTCGAGACAAGCCATTCCTGGTCCGCTACGCGGGCTTGCAAACCATGCGATTCTTGCGGGATAGCCGGCCTGATCTCGTCAACCCAAACGACGAATCCGCAGCCAGGAACGAAATCGTCAAGGGTGTAGCATCCATCCTCGATGTGCCGGACATGGCTGACTTTGCCATGGAAGACCTGCGCAAGTGGCAACGCTGGGATTACTGCGCTCAAGTGCTAGATCTGTGGGAGAAGAAAGGCTACGAGACGGCATTCGCGCGTAAGGCGATCCTGCGCTATGCCCTGCAATGCGATACCGAACGGGCGCGGAAGTTCGTCGAGGCACAGCGAGCCCGCGATCCCGAGTGGGTAGACGATATCCGCGAACTGCTCGAACTGGAGACGAAAGCCGCCCCGAAATCGCCCAAGTAAAACGTGCCCCATCACCCAATGTTCACTGAGGTTGCAACATGAACCTGCTTTGCCGTATTGCTGCTGTGGGCTGCGTCCTGGCCCTTGTGAATCTCGCGTTGTTGTCGCCGGTCCAGGCATGCGAGTTTTGCGGAGGAGAAAGAAACGCCACGCTGGTGCTCCAGATCGACGAGGCGCAGATGGTGCTCTTCGGGCACTTCGAGAATGCCAAGTTGGTTCCCGGCAGTCTCGATCAGGGGCAGAGCGACTTTGTCATCGAACACATTTACAAAGACCACACGGCAATCAAGGGGCTGAAGCGTTTAACGCTGCCGCGCTACATCACCGATCCCAAGACCAAATACCTTGTCTTCGCCGAGATCTACAAGGGCAAGATCGACGCCAACAAGGGGACTCCCGTTGCCAACGATGGCGAGATGGTGCGTTACATCGAAGGCATCATCAAACTCAAGGGCAAGGCCCAGCCCGAGCGATTGCGGTTCGCGTTCGATTTTCTCAACAGCCCCGAATCCGAAGTCGCCATGGATGCCTATCGCGAATTTCAGCGAGCGGACTACACCGACTACAAGGACATGGCCAAGAAACTCCCCGCCGACATGATCGCTGGCTGGCTTGAAGACCCCAAGACGCCGTCGTACCGCTGCGGTCTGTACGCTTCACTTTTGGGACACTGCGGCAACGCCAAGCATGCGGAAATGCTCATGAAGATGATCAACGACCCGGAAAAGCGGCGCGGCTCGGGGCTGTTTGGCTTGATGGCGGCCTACACGATGCTGGAACCGCAGAAGGGCTGGAGCTACCTCAAGGACCTCGCGCAGGACAAGGAGAAGCCGTTCCTGGTGCGCTACTCTGGCTTGCAGACGATGCGTTTCTTGCGCGAGTCACGGGCGGAACTCATCAACGTCAAGGACTTGGCGGCGGGCAAAAGCGAGATCGTCAAGGGCATCGCGGGCATCATGAAGGTGCCGGACATGGCCGACTTCGCCATCGAGGACTTGCGCAAGTGGAAGCAATGGAGCTACTGCGACCAGATCCTTGGCCTCTTTGGGCAGAAGGACTTTAACACGCCGATCATCCGCAAGTCGATTCTGCGCTATGCCCTGCAATGCGATTCGGCCACGGCCAAGGCTTTTGTCAAGGAACAGCGGGATCGGGATAAGGAGTGGGTGGATGAGACGCGCGAGTTGCTGGAGTTGGAGCCGGTCACGAAATAGCCTTCCTCTTCGTTCAGCGCCCGCGCCGTGCGAACTTTTGTGCGGGCGCTAAACGAAGAAGACCGCCTGAGGAATGGAGTCTGCCGATGCGAAAAATCATCGTCCTGATGGGATTTCTGGCCCTCACCCCCTCCCCTGCCCCAGCGTGCAGTCTGTGCGGCGATAGGCTGGTGCGCAGCATGTCGCTGGCCTACGAGTTCAACGAGGCCGCCGTCGTCCTCTATGGCACGCTAGCAAATCCACAGCTCGATCTGAAGCCAGGCGCTACGCCGGGTCGCGGCACGACGGATTTTCACATCGACAAGATCATCAAGGACGACGCCGCATTCCCGCGCAAGAGAACGCTGGTCCTGTCACGCTACCTGCCGATCCTCGATCCGAAGACGCCGCCCAAGTATGTGATGTTCATCCGCGCGCCGAAAACGAGCCTAGAACCCTATTGGGGCAAGGAGATCGCCTCGCCTGCCGTACTTGACTTCGTCGCACAACTGCACCAGCATCGCAAGGACCCCGCCCAGGTGATCTTCCTCGCCGGCAAGCATCTGGATCACGCGGACGCGAATATCGCGGATGAAGCCTTTCTGATCTTTGCCAAGACGGACGACAAGCTGATTGCCCAGACGGCGAAGCAGCTCTCGCCCGTCAACCTGCGCAAGCTCATCAAGGATCCCGAACTGGAGCCCGAACGCATGAGCATGTTTGCGTATCTCCTGGGCGCCTGCGGCAACGCGGACGATGCTGAGTTGCTGCGCTCGCTCTTGAAGAGCCCTCCTGAACGATTCTACAAGTCCTACCAGGGGATTCTCGCCGGCTATATCACGATGCGGCCCGACGAGGGCTGGGCAATTGCACGCGAGATGCTCAAGAGCGACAAGCCATCGTTCTTGTTGCGTTACATGACGATGCGGACGATGCGATTCTATTACAACGCCAAGCCGGAAGAGACGGGGCCACGAGTCCTGGAGGCTTTGAGCCTGGCGATTGGCCAGGCCGACATGGCCGACCTCGCGATCGAGGACCTGCGTAAGTGGAAACGCTGGGAGCACACCAAGCAAATCGTGGCGTGCTGGGACCTGAAGACCTATCAAACACCGCTCATCCGGCAGAGCATCGTCCGCTACTCTCTGGCGTGCCCGCAGCCGGAAGCGCGTGCGCTAGTGCAACGCGCGAGGCGGCAGGATCCGGAACTGGTACGCGATCTGGAGCAGGAATTGAAATGATTTGACATTTCCTCGTTTAGCGCCCACAGACGTCGCGCGGGCGCTAAACGAAGATTCTCATTACGCCCCGCGCAACACATTCACATGATCGTACGCCTGCCCCAACACCTGCCGGCTTGGCACGCCGAGCCACTGGTCGAGGACAGTCGCGTACACCTGACGGAAGTCAATGCGGTGCGGCAAGTTGCCTTGGTCCAGGTTGACGAGGCCGGGATGGTCACCCACGAGGCCCGAGCGAACGCGTCCGCCGACGAGGAACATCGGGGCGCCAGAACCGTGGTCGGTCCCCTGGCTGCCGTTCTCGTGGCCGCGGCGACCGAATTCGGAGAAGGTCATGATGAGCACGCGATTGCCTTGTCCACGCGCTGCCATGTCGCGGTAGAAGGCGGTGATCGCTTCGGAAACGTCGCGCAGCAAGTTGGCATGGGCAGGCAACTGGGCGGCATGGGTGTCGAAGCCGTCGTGGGTGACGTAGAAAAGCCGAGCGCCGAGCCCCGCGTCGATGAGTTGGGCCGCCAGCTTCAAGTGATTGCCGAGCGCCGTCGTCGGATACGGCACGCGCGGCTGATAGTCGCGGCCAATCTGGGCCAGCCGCTGGCTGGACGCATAAGTCTGCACGGCAGTACGCTGTACGAAATCGAGCATGCTGGACTGCGGATTGCCGGGCCGCGAGACGCTGTCCAGAAGGTCTCGTTGCTGGCGTCGGTCCGGCGCGCTGGCGGCTTGCAGGCGCTGGGTGAAGTCGTCGAGCGTTCCGATCGACGGCACTCGCGACGGAGCGCCGGTGAGCGCCAGAGGAGCCGCCTCATTCGGATTCGCCAGGTGGAAGGACGTTGCCGCGGGGATATGCCGCAGCGCCCGGCCGACCCAGCCTTCATTCAATACGTCCGTAGTGGCGGCGGCGTGCCAGATATCCATCGAGCGAAAATGCGATTGGCTCGGGTTGGGATAGCCGACGCCCTGCACGATGCACATGGCGTTGTCTTGCAGCAGCGATTGCATGCCGGTCAGCGACGGGTGCAAGCCGATGGTGTCGTTAACGCGCAAGAAGTTCTGAATCCGCAGCGTTGGCCGAAGCCTGGCGTAATTCGGATCGCTGTGCGGGATGACTGTGTTCAGACCATCGTTGCCGCCGGTGAGTTGGACGACCACCAAGATGGTGTCGCGAGCCCCAGCCTGCTGCGCTTGCGGCGATTGAGCGGCGGTGTGTCCCAAGAAATTCGGGATCGCTCCGGTCAACGCAACCATGCTGGAGCCGGCAAGCGAAAAACGCAGGAAATCACGGCGGTCGGTACGCATTGGGAAACTCCTGATGCCGCTTGCGGCGTAGCGATCCCCGATTGCTACGCCGCAAGCGGCTTCGGTTAATCCAGCTGAAACTCCGGAAGACATAATACCAGGTGGCACAGGGTGCGCATGCGATGATTTGCGGCATCGTCCGCCGTCCAGAAGACCGGGTACGTCTGGCGCTCCGCACTGGCCGCATAATCCAGCAAGCGGGTGCGCGAGGCTGCCGGCACGTCGCCTTGCAGGAAGAGCCGCAGAAGCAGATCGACCTTCTGTTCGTTGGTGCCGGCGTTCTGGCGACGCAAGAAGGGTGCGGGATCGAGCCGGCGGCCGAAGCGCGTATCCGTGGTCGAGGTCAGCGCCAGCGCCAGGTTTTGCCGCAGGAGGAAAGTCTGGCCATTGAGCCAGGCACGTCCTCCTTCCCAGCCGGCCACCGATGGCGGATAGAACAGCCGCTGGCCGAGACCTTCCAGAGTGCGCGAAAGCTCAACGGTGCCAAGCCCCCCCTGCCCTGCAGCCGCCGCGCGATGCCCGTCGAGCCCGCGCACGATGCCCAGGAGGAAGTCGACAGGCGCCTTGATCTTCGTGCGATACGCATGCGACGAGAAGAACAGGTTCGAGCGCAGCACCCGCTCGACCAGGGCGCCGAAATCGTAGTCGCGCCGAAACTCGGTGGCGAGCGGCTCCATCAACTCCGGCGTCGGCGCCAGCGAATCGCTCACCAGGAAGCGAAACAACTTGCGCACGATGAAGTACGGCGTCGATTCCTGCTCCAGACAAATCCGCACGACGTCGTCGGGGCGCCAGCGGTCACGCTGTGTGAGCACCGTCTTCTCGCCGTTGTCGTGCTGTGCTTCGCGGAAGACCGCTTGCCCATTATCGAGACGCAAGCCAGTGAAGGCGCGGGCGGCCTGGCGGACGTCGTCCTCGGTGTAGTTGCGCTGCCCCGGCCGGCCGGCGTTCGTGACGCCGAGGCTGAAGAGTTCCATTAACTCACGGGCGTAGTTCTCATTCGGCTGATTGCGCTGGCTCTGCGTCGTATCGAGCCAGACCATCATCGCCGGGTCGCGTGACATGTCAACCAGCAGCGTGCGAAAACTCCCCTGGGCATTGCGGCGCATCAACTCGTACTGGCCAAGCATGTAGCCGGCGCTGCGCACCTTGATGTTGCTGGTCGCGAAATGATTGTGCCAAAAGAGGGTGAGCTTCTCACGCAGTGGATGCGCGCTGTAGAGCATACGATAAAGCCAGAGTGACGAGATTTGGCCGCCGTTGTTGGCGCCGTCCGGGCCGACATTGTTGGCAGCGATGGTGCGTGACATGGTCGCCCACAGCTCGTCGGCCTGGGCGTCGGTTCGGCCTTGTAAGAGCCCGGCGATGGTGCGGTCGGGGCCTTCGCGCACGGCAGTTTGGAGTTCATCCAAGCTGGCGCCGAAGGTGGCGCGGCGGTAGAGATGGCCGGCCTTCCTAAGATCCCAGGGGGCATCGTCGCTCGGGCGATAGCGTTCCCAGGCCCAGCGCGGATCGATTGGTTGCGGGTTCTGGTTCATGCGAAGACTCCGTGGAGTGCGGAAACCGCCGAGCGGATCATGCTCCGCAACAAGTCAACGGACTATTTCTTTTTGGCTTGCCACAGGACGTCAAAGCGAAACTCGTTGGCGCCGTAATTCGTTTCGATCCGCAGGCTTCCAAGTTGCTCGATAAAGTTGAGGAGCGTGCGCAGCTCCTCCTTGGCGGCCTTCGGCGGCAACGCCTGGGCGAGGATCAACTGCGTCAACGTTGCATCCTCGTTCGAGCGGATGATCTCCGCAAGACCGGAGGAATAGAGCCGAGTTTGCATCGACGCCTTGCTCAACTTCTGTGCTTGTTCCGCTTGCAGCACATCAACGAGGTCGCGGGCCAGTTCGGCGGTGGCGCTCATCACGAACTGGTTGCCGACCGTTACGTAAGTCGGGCTGAAGTTGAACCGACTGTTGCCCGGATCGCCTTCGACTTTCTTGGTTTCCGAGAAGTAATAGGAGACCAGGTCGCAATTCTTGTAGGTGGTTTCCTTGAGTTGCAGCCCAAACGAGAAAGTCGCCACCAGGGCACCCGAGCGGAAGATCGAGTTCATATCCTTCGCAAAGGAAGGATCACGCATCTCGGTGACCAGGGCAAACGCGGGGAACGGCGCCGCCGCCTTTATCTTGTACGGGCGCTCTTTCTGCTGCGCGAAGACAAGCCGCTGATTCGATCCCATGGCGTTGAGGACCTTGGAGAGCTTGATGCCTCCCAGGATCTTGGCGATGTTCTTTTCCCCCTCATCGAGCCCCTGGGCGTTTTTCTCGCCGAGAATCTCCAGGCGATTGTTCCAAAGCTGGCCAAGATCGAGCACGAAGCTGGAACTGGAGATCGCCCGCGGAACCTGGAGCAGAGGCAGCGTGCCGCTCTTGGCGTCCGTCGGCAGAATCATGTGCTTGATCGGCGCCATGCCGTCGGAGCCCACCGGCATGTAGGCGCCGAGGCGGTAATCATCGCCATCGCGTGTCAAAGCCGCGGTCAAGTATGGGGCCCGCTTGAGCAGATCGCTCAAACCGCCGAAGAGGACCATCTGAAACGGATCGAGCGCGGCGGCATTGAGGCCGTTCTGGAAGTCTTCGTTCTTGCGCAATTCGGCCAGGTGAAGCCAGGTCCAGGCTAGTGCGTTGGGCGAGGCTTGCTTGCGGGCCTTGCTGAAGTTCGCGTTTTGTAAGATGCCGTTTTTCTTGAGCTGGGCTTCGAGTGCTGCCTTCAGCACCTTTTCGTCGCTGCCAACAATGAGGGCACCATCTGCGATCGCAAAGGTAAGGTTCGAGCCGATCTTGCCGACGTCGTAGCCTTCATACTTGGATCGCACGAGCTTGTCCTTGGACTCCTGGCGATTCAGCTCTTTTTGCAGGACGTCGAAGGCGACGTCGAGAAACTTCCTCAGTTTCACATCGTCCTTGGCCTGCATCACGAAGACCGCGCCCTTGGGGGGCGTCAAGCGGGCGGCAATGATGACGCCGCCGGCGGTCAGGTCCTCAAGGATTTCGTAACGGTCCTGTCCGAGTTGCTTTTCGAAGTAGGCCAGCAGTTGGTAGGCCTGTTGAAAGCTCGTGGTGTCGTAGTATTCACGGATCCCCGCCAGTTTCTGGGCCTGCTGAAACAACGCGTGCTTTTCAATCGTATCGACGAGAGTTCGCGGGCGATCGACCTTGACGACCCACTCCGCCTGGCTCGGTACGAAGCGAAGCGGAGCCTTCGTTTGTGCCCACGCCGGCGCAATCCAAATCAAAAACACGGCGGCAATGCACAACCATCGTGAAAACATGATTCTCTCCGCGGCCGGGGGAGCGTGTTTCCGAATGATACCCGTTGTTACTTGTTGTACGGACTGGAAGTTTCAGAAATCAGTGTGCTGTGGGCCGATAGCTTTGTGAAGATCATGTTTACCGTGGCGCTGCCGTTGGCGAGTCGTTGGTACACTCCGCAATATCAGGGCCTGGCGATGGGGATTGCGGGCGCGAGCAACCGTGGTACGGCGCTGGCGACCTTGTTCGCGCCGATGCTCGCCATCGAAATCGGCTGGCACAACTCTTGTCTGCGCCGCGGCGGCCGCACCTGAACCGGTGACCGCGTCGATGTGATCTTTTTGCCGCTTGCGGTATTGCGTTCGCGAGGCAGTTCGCGAACGCAATACCGCAAGCGGCAAAAACCGGCCTTGCCACAACTCCGCATTCTCTGCTACATTTCCCACCAATTCCGGATGCTGCTCTCACCCACGGAGGGGTTCATGGTTATTCGCTATTTGCTCGCCGCCGCGTTGCTCCTGGCCTTCACATCCCCGACGTTCGCGCAAGTACCCTGGCAATTCCAGTGGAAAAAGGGCCAGACGCTGACCTACAAGATCAAGCACGTGACCTCCGTGGTTGAAGTCGTCGAGACCACCAAGAACACCTCAAGTTCGAATCTCGACCTCGTCAACCGCTGGCAAGTCGTGGACCTCGACGACAAGGGGATCGCCACGCTCTCCATGACGCTGGTCTCGATGCGCAACGAGCAGAAGCGGGCCTCGGGCGATACGCTGCTGTTCGACTCGCAGAACCTCGAAAAAAGCACGCCCGAATTGCGTGACCAGATGAACAAGTTCATTGGCCAAACCGTTGCCGTCATTCGACTGGACGGCTACGGCCGGTTGATCGACGTGAAGCAAGGCTCGGCGGCCACGTTCGAAGCAGAACCGCCGTTTGTGGTTGTTTTCCCAAACGCGAAAGCCGCGGCCGGCCAGGCGTGGCGCAGGCCGTACAACCTCGTCCTCGATCCGCCCTATGGCACGGGCGAAAAGTTTGAAGCCGAGCAAAGGTACGAGTGCAAGAAGATCGAGACCGGCAAGGCGACGGTCAGCGTCGGCACGACCTTCAAGACGATGCCGGACAACGCACGCGATCGCTTGCCGATGCTGCAGAAGGAAGTGCAAGGCAATGCCGTGTTTGATCTGACTGCGGGCCGCTTGATCTCGGCACGCTTGAATATCGACAAGACGATCGACGAACACCGCGGCAAGGGGAGCAGCTACCAGTTCAAGAGCCAGTATTCGAGAGATCTGGTGGATTAACCGATCTTCGTTTAGCGCTCGCATGGCGCCATGCGAACGCTAAACGTGGACGGGAAAAACTATCCCAGCAAATCCTTCACCGCATCGCGCTCCTCTTCCAACTCCTTCAGCGTAAGCTTGAACTTCTCCTGCCCATAAGCATCCAGCTTGACGCCATCCACAACGCTGTAATTCCCCTTGCCATCGCTACGGCACGGATAGCCGAAGACCAGTCCCGCGGGCACGCCGTACTGCCCCTTCGAGACGACGGCCATGCTCAGCCAATCGTTGGCAGGCGTGGGTTTGAGCATGCTCTTGACGTGATCGAGTGCCCCATTGGCCGCGGAGAAGGCGCTCGACAGGCCGCGTTTTTCGATGACCGCCTTGCCGCGTTCCTGGCAGCACTTGACATAGCCCGTTTCAAGCCAGGCGCGGTCGGTGATGGCCTCAGTGGCCGGCTTGGCATTGATCCTGGCGTTCGTGAAGTCGGGAAACTGCGTGTTGGAATGGTTGCCCCAGATGGTCATGCAGGTGACGTCGGCATTGCCAACGCCGGCCTTCTTCGCGAGGGCGGCCACGGCCCGATTGTGATCGAGCCGGGTCATGGCGCTCCAGCGCTCGGCGGGGATGGCCTGGCCGTTCTTGTAAGCGATCAGGCAGTTGGTGTTGCACGGGTTGCCGACGATGAGGATACGCACATCCGACGCTGCTTTCGCCGCCAGTGCCCTACCCTGCTTCTGGAAAATCTGGGCGTTCTTGAGGAGCAAATCCTTGCGTTCCATGCCGGGACCGCGCGGCGCGGCGCCAACCAAGAGCGCCCAGTTGCAGCCGTCGAAGGCCTTGTTCTCGTCATCGGTGACGATGATGTCCTTGAGCGTGCCGAAGCCGCAGTCTTCCAGCTCCATCGCGACGCCTTCTAGCATCTGCATCGGCTTGGGATTGATGGACGGTGGGATCTCGAGCAGTTGCAAGATGACCTGCGTGTCTGGCCCGAAGACTTCTCCCGACGCCAGGCGCGGCAAGAGGGTATAAGCGACCTGACCGGCGGCGCCGGTGACGGCGACGCGAACGATATTTGGCATGACATTACTCCCTGTTTCCGTGCGCACTCGCCAAAGGCGAGCGGCTAAACTCTCGACTGATGCGGCCCGCTCACATACGTTAATTGATATGAATTGACGAAAAATCGTTTAGACGCTTTGGAGTGATCCATGATCAAACTCGGTATCAACGGCTTCGGCCGCATCGGTCGCCTCGTTTTTCGCGCCATGGTCGAGCAGAATCTCCTCGGCAAGTCGATCGACGTCGTTGCCCTCAACGACCTCGTGCCGGCCGACAACCTCGCCTACCTGCTCAAGTATGATTCGACGCAAGGAAAGTTCAACGGCACGGTCGCCAGCGAGAAATCCAAGGCAGACGTTGCCGAAGATGACACGCTCGTTGTCAATGGCCACAAGATCAAGTGCCTGGCGGTGAAGGAAGGCCCCGCGGCGCTGCCGTGGAAGGCGCTCGGCATCGATTACGTCGTCGAATCGACGGGCCTGTTCACGGAAGCGGACAAGGCGAAGGGGCACCTGACCGCAGGCGCCAAGAAAGTCATCATCTCCGCGCCGGCCAAGGGCGAGGACATCACCGTCGTCATGGGCGTCAATCACGAGAAGTACGACGCCGCCAAGCACAATATCATCTCCAACGCAAGTTGCACGACTAATTGCCTCGCGCCCGTCGTGCACGTCCTCCTGAAGGAAGGCTTCGGCATCGAAGAAGGGCTGATGACGACCGTGCACAGCTACACGGCCACACAAAAGACGGTGGACGGGCCGTCGAAGAAGGACTGGAGGGGGGGGCGATCGGCAGCTGTCAACATCATCCCGTCCGGCACCGGCGCCGCCCGCGCGGTCGGCCTGGCAATCCCGGAAGTGAAGGGCAAGCTCACCGGCATGTCCTTCCGCGTGCCGACGCCGACTGTTTCGGTAGTCGATCTCACGGTGAGGACGGTCAAGGAAACCAGCTACAAGGAAATCTCCGCCGCCATGAAAAAAGCGAGCGAAACGTATCTCAAGGGCATCCTTGCCTACACTGAAGACGAGGTCGTGTCCAGCGATTTCATCCATGATGCCCATTCCAGCATCTACGACGCCGGCTCCGGCATCGAGCTCAACAGCCGCTTTTTCAAGCTGGTGAGCTGGTACGACAACGAATGGGGCTACTCGAATCGGTGCGTGGATTTGATCAAGTACATGGCGGGCATCAAGTGAGCCGCTTGCCTCTTAGCAGTCGCCGTGAAACATCGGGCCGCTGACTCTTTATCGCGGGCGCTAAACGAAGACCGGGATCCATGGGGATAGGGCTGTGGCCAAACTTTCGATCGACAAGGTTGACCTCAAGGGCAAACGCGTGCTGATGCGCGTCGATTTCAACGTGCCGCAGGACAAGCAGACCGGCGTCATCACCAATCCGCAGCGCATCGTCGCGGCATTGCCAACCATCAAATACGCGCTCGACCAGGGGGCTGCGGTGATCCTGATGAGCCATCTGGGCCGGCCCGACGGTGAGCGCAAGGAGAAATACAGCCTCCAGCCGGTCGCCGCCAAACTACAGGAATTGCTCGGCCGGCCTGTCAAATTTCTGAACGACTGCGTTGGCCCTGAAATTGAAGCCGCCTGTGGGGCCACAAAGCCCGGCAACGTGATTCTGCTGGAAAACCTGCGTTTTCACATCGAGGAGGAAGGCAAGGGCAAGAACGAGAAGACCGGCGAAACGATCAAGAAGGCGACCCCCGAAGAAATCGCGGCCTTCCGCGCCTCGCTGTCAAAGCTCGGCGACGTCTACGTCAACGACGCCTTCGGCACCGCCCATCGCGCCCATAGCTCGATGGTTGGCGTTGAGCTTCCGCAGAGAGCATCGGGCTTCCTGATGAAGAAGGAACTCGACGCTTTTGCGACGGTGCTCGATCATCCGGACCGGCCGCTGCTGGCAATCCTCGGCGGCGCCAAGGTCGCTGACAAGATCCAGCTCATCGAGAACCTGCTCGACAAGGCCGATGAAATCATCATCGGCGGCGGCATGGCGTACACCTTTTTGAAAGTGCTCCATAACACGGAGATCGGTACGTCCCTCTTTGATCCGAAGGGGGCGGAAATTGTGCCGCGAGTCATGGCGAAGGCGAAGGCGCTGAACAAACCGATTCATCTGCCGATCGATTTCTTGGCCGCCGACAAGTACGCTAAGGATGCGAACACCAAAGTTGTAACCGTTGACCAAGGCATTCCCGCGGGTTGGCAAGGCCTCGATTGTGGTCCGGCGACGATTAAAAAGTTTCAGGACGTGATTCGCGAGGCCATGACGATCATCTGGAACGGCCCCGTCGGCGTGTTCGAGTGGGACAGATTCTCGGCCGGTACCCGCGCGATCATGGATGCAATGGTGGACGCTGCCGACCACGCGGCGATCGCAGTCATCGGCGGCGGCGATACCGCGACGGCGGCAGTCCAGTGGCACGCCGACGACAAGGTGAGCCACTGCTCCACCGGCGGCGGCGCGTCGCTGGAGCTGCTCGAAGGCAAGGTGTTGCCAGGAATCGCGGCGCTTTCGGAAGTATGAGGATTGATCATGTCCACCGGCGGTCGAGGCAAACGCGGGGTTCCCGAAGGGCTATGGATCCGCTGTCCGCAGTGCAAGGCGACGGTGTTCCGCAAGGAAGCCGAGTCGCGATTCAACGTCTGCCCGGAGTGCCAGCATCATTTCTATCTGCCGGCCCGCGAGCGCATCAGACAGTTGCTGGATGAAGAGAGCTTCGAGGAATGGTTCACCGACATTCGCCCGAAGGACCCCTTGCAATTCAACGACCGCGTCCTCTACAGCCAACGGCTCAAGGCCGAGCAGGCGAAGACAGGCATGCTCGACGCCGCCGTGGTCGGGCGCGGCTACGTCCGTGGACGAACGGTAGTCTTTGCGGTCACCGACTTCGCGTTCATGGCCGGCAGCATGGGATCGGTCGTCGGTGAAAAACTCACCCGCGCGACCGAGGAAGCAACGCGGCTGGCGCTGCCGCTCATCATCGTGAGCGGCTCCGGCGGCGGGGCGCGCATGCAGGAAGGCATCCTGTCGCTCATGCAGATGGCCAAGATCTCGGCAGCCCTGGCACGCTACGACAAGGTCGGCGGACTCTACGTCTCGATCCTGACGAACCCGACGATGGGCGGCGTCGCCGCCAGCTTTGCGTTGCAGGGGGACATCACCCTGGCCGAGCCCGGCGCCCTGATCGGATTTGCCGGCAAGCGCACGATCTGGAACACCGTTCGTCTCGAATTGCCCGATGGTTTCCAGACCAGCGAGTTCCTCTTGAAACACGGCTTTGTCGATCGCATTGTCCCCCGCAAGGATTTACGCATGGAACTCGCACGCATTATCGATTATTGTGAACATTAGCCGATCCGGTCCCCGTTTAGCGTTCGCCTCGCGCCGGCAATCGTTCACTCCTCCAGCTCGCACGAAAAACTATGGGCTTCTTCGACAAGTTTAAGAAACTGTTCGCATCCAATCCAGATGCCGGCATTCCGATTATTGATCTCAACAAGCGCTTTGAGTTGATCGGCCGCACCGGCCAGGGAAGCATGTCGAAAGTCTGGCGCGCCCGCGATCGCGAAACGGGACGGACCGTGTGCGTGAAAGTCCTCGATCGGGAGAAAACGATCAAGTTCGAAGCACGTTTCTTCGGCCTGAAGAAGCCCAGCGAAGGCACGATCTGCATGCTCCTCAAACACGAAAACATCGTGCAGACTTACGAACACGGCCTTACGACCGAAAAAGAGCCGTACATCATGATGGAGCTGGTCGACGGCGTCGGCTTTAACTTCCTCATTGAAACCAAGCACAAGGATCTCCAGGGCAACCGCATCAACTACCTCAAGCAATATGCGCTCGGCATCGAGTACATGCACAAGACCGGCTTTCTGCATCGCGACATCTGCCCGCGCAATGTCATGGTCAACAAGGAAGGCGTCGTCAAGATCATCGATCTCGGTCTGGCGATCCCCTACAAGCCCGAATTTTGCAGGCCCGGCAACCGCACCGGCACGACCATGTATCTCGCCCCGGAACTTATCAAGCGTTCGACGACCGATCACCGCGTCGATATGTTCGCGCTCGGCGTGACGGCGTTCGAATTATTCGTTGGCGATTTCCCGTGGGAAAAAGGCAATTCGCAGGAAGTGCTCCGCGCCATCGTCAACCAGGCGCCGCGCAACGCCCGCGACCTGCGTCCCGACCTGCCCGACGACGTCGTCAAGTTTCTCATGAAAGGCATCGAGCGCGACCCTAACCTGCGCTTCCAGAACCCGGTCGAATTTCGGACGGCACTCGCGCAACTTGCCGGCGAATCGTAGAACGTCCGCCGCTTGCGGCTTCGCGCTCACTGAACCTTTGGAGATCGCATCATGCCAATCTCGCAAAAACGAATCGGCTTGCTCCTGGCACTCGGGTTCGCCCTCCTGCCGATCGTCGGCGGACGGGCCGGCGATAAGAAACCGGCCGAGAAAAACGAGTACTTCAACGGCAATGTCGTGCTGCTCTCCGAGGCGCTGGCAAAACAAGGCGTCAAGATCGATCCCGACCAATACGTCCTGGTGCTGCAAACCGACGACGGCAAACTCTATCCCCTGGTCAAGGACGAGGGCGCACGCATGTTTTTCAAAGACGCCAAGCTCCTCAACCGCCCGATGCGGCTCACGGCGAGGCTCGTCCCCAAGACGCAGTTCCTGCAAGTCATCAACGTGCACAGCATCGTCAAGGGAAGGCTGCACGACGTCTACTACTGGTGCGACATCTGCACGATCAAACGCTACCAGGCCGGCATCTGCGACTGCTGCCTGGCGCCGATGGAATTGCGCGAGGTGCCTTACAAGGGCGAGTAATCTGAAGGTGTCCAGTCGCTCGTGATTTCGCTACATTTTCCACATCTATCGGCAAACCGCTTTCCGAGAACACGCATGGGCCTGCGCACCGTCCTCTACGATTGGCACGTCGCACACGGCGCCCGCGTCGTCGATTTCGCCGGCTGGGACATGCCGGTCCAGTACACCACGATCATCGACGAGCATTCGGCAGTTCGCAATGCCGCGGGACTGTTCGACATCAGCCACATGGGCCGGCTTTCTTTCGGCGGAGCAGATGCACTCGCTCTCATCCAGAAAATCTACACCAACAACGCCGCGACGATGAAGGACGGCCAGGTCCGCTATGGCCTGGTCTGCAACGATCAGGGCGGCATCCGCGACGACGTGCTCGTCTACCGCTGGCCCTACGGCTACGCCATGGTCGTCAACGCCAGCAATCGCGTCAAGATCGTCGATTGGATCGAAGCGAGCAAGGGCTCCCTCAATTTCCAGATGCAAGATCAAACCCTTTCGACCTGCATGATCGCCGTGCAAGGGACGAAGGCGATCGAGATGTGCCAGGGGTTGACCGAAACCGATCCGAGCAAGCTGGCCTATTACTACGCAACGCCGTCACGCTACCAGGGGAACGCATGCGTCGTGAGCCGGACCGGCTACACCGGCGAGGACGGCATCGAGATCATGGTCGCCAACGCGGTTGGGATGCAACTGTGGGAAGAACTCAGCAAGCGCGGCGCCAAGCCGTGCGGCCTCGGCGCCCGCGACACGCTTCGCCTCGAAGCCGCCATGCCGCTCTATGGCCATGAGCTTGGCGAAGAGATCGATCCGTTCCAGGCAGGCTTGAATTGGGCCGTCAAGCTCGACAAGGGCGACTTCCGCGGCAAGGAAGCACTGCTGCGCCGGCAGAATGATACGAGCTTGCGCCGCCGCGTTGGCCTCGAACTCAAGGGCAAACGCATTGCCCGCGAAGGCGCCGTCATCAAGGCGAACGGCAAACCGATCGGCGCCGTCTCCAGCGGCACGCACTCGCCGACCTTCGGCAAGCCGATTGCGATGGGCTATGTCGAGCCCGCGTATCAGCAAGTCGGAACGCCGCTCGTCATCGACATTCGCGGCAACGACGAGGAGGCGGTAGTGGTGGCGATGCCGTTTTACAAACGGCCAAAGACCTGATTCATATAGCCCGCCATTCATGGCGGGTCTGAGTTTTACAGGAGCAACTGTATGGTCCCCCAGAATCTTCGCTTCGCCGAGACGCACGAATGGGTCAGCCTGGAAGGTGACGTCGCCACCGTCGGCATCACCAAATTTGCCGTGGAGCAGCTCACCGATGTTGTGTTCGTCGAACTGGCCAAACTCGGCAAGCAGTTCGCGGCCAAGGCGGCGTTCGGGCAAATTGAGTCAGTCAAGTCGGTGAACGATCTTTACGCTCCGGTTGCCGGCGAAATCATCGCCAAGAATGACGCGGTCGAAAAGGATCCGACGCTCGTTTCGGCCGACCCGTACGGCAAGGGCTGGATGGTGAAGATCAAGATGGCATCGAAAATCGATTACGACAAACTCTTAACGCCCCAGCAGTACGAGACGCAGATTGCCACCCAGGGACATTAACGGTTCGCCGCTTGCCGTTTAGCGTTCGCGTGGTGCCATGCGAACGCTAAACGGCAAGCGGCCTTATCCATAGGATTGCTGCCTTGTCGTACATCCTCAACACCGAAGCGGATCGCAAGGCGATGCTGGAAAAGATCGGCATCGCGTCGCTTGCGGAGCTGTTCCAGATGGTGCCGGCCGACTTTCAGTTGCGGCGGCCACTCCAGGTTCCGCCCGCGCTCAGCGAGATCGAGCTACAGCAGCATATGGGCGAGCTGGCGGCGCGGAACACCTGCGCCGATGACGCCGTCTGTTTCCTGGGCGGCGGCAGCTACGATCATTTCATCCCGTCGGTCGTCGATGCGGTCGCCTCACGCAGCGAATACTACACCGCCTACACACCGTATCAGGCCGAGGCGAGCCAGGGGAGCCTGCAAGCGTTCTTTGAATATCAAACGCTCATCTGCGAATTGACCGGTCTCGACGTCTCCAACGCCAGCCTTTACGAAGGCGGCAGCGCTGTCGCTGAAAGCGTCCTGATGTCGATCAGCATCGATCCCGATCGGCCCAAGGTGCTCATCGCCGAGAGCGTGCATCCCGAATATCGGCAAACGCTGGCGACCTACATGGCCAACCTGGCGAAGGAGATCATCACGCTGCCGACGCCCGGCGGCGTGCTCGATCCGGATGAACTCAAGAAGCAGATCGACGACAAGACGCTGTGCGTCATCGTGCAGCACCCGAATTTCTTCGGCAATCTCGAAGCCGTGGACGCGATTTCGAAGCTGTGCAAGGAGAAGGGCGCCCTGTTCGTCGTCAGCTTTGATGCGATCAGCGTCGGTGTCTTGAAACGGCCCGGACAATACGGCGCGGACATCGCGATAGGCGAAGGCCAGTGCCTAGGCAACCCGATGGTGTTTGGCGGCCCGTACCTCGGCATCATGGCCTGCCGCGATCAGTTTGTACGCAAGATTCCCGGCCGACTCGTTGGGCAGACTGTCGACCGCAACAACAAACGCTGCTGGGTGCTGACGTTGCAAACTCGCGAACAGCACATTCGCCGCGAAAAAGCGACCAGCAACATCTGCACGAATCAGGGCCTCTTCGCCCTGCGCGCTGCCGTCTATCTGGCGGCACTCGGACCGCAGGGGCTACGCGAGACGGCCAACCTGTGCTTGCAAAAGGCGCACTACCTGGCGGACGAATTATGCAAACTGCCGGGCGTGTCGCTGCGATTCAAGCAGCCGTACTTCAAGGAATTCACGGTGCAGGTGCCGGGCGACGCCAAGGCGCTGCTCGCGAATCTATTGAAAGCAGGCTTTCACGGCGGTCTGTCGCTCGGCCGCTGGTATCCGATGCTCGGCAACTGCGTCACGATCGCGGTAACGGAGAGGCGGACGCGGGCGGAGCTTGATGGTTTCGTTTCTGCGTTTCGGCAATCAATCCGAGCCTGAAGCGTAAGCGAAGTGTAGAGAAAAGCTCTTCGCTTACGCTTCAGGCTCCGAAGTGACGAACATGACCAACAATCAATCAACCGATCTGCTTTTCGAAATTAGCCAGCCCGGCCGGCGCTGCCATCGCCTGCCGGCGTGCGATGTGCCGGTGCGCCAGTCGCTGCTGCCCACGGATGCCGTCGCCGACGCGCCGCCCCCCTTGCCCGAGCTTGGCGAGATTGATCTGATCCGGCACTTCGTCAACCTCTCCAAGCGGAACATGTCGATCGACACCAATTTCTATCCGCTCGGCTCCTGCACGATGAAGTACAACCCGAAACGGCACGAGCGCCTCGCGGCCCTGCCCGGCATGGCGAATCTGCACCCCTTGCAGAGCGATGACTCGTGCCAGGGGATGCTGGAAATGCTGTGGTCGATGCAGAACATTTTGGCCGAGATCGCCGGCCTCGACGCCGTCGCGCTGCAGCCCGCCGCCGGCGCGCATGGCGAATTGACCGCACTGCTCGTCGCCGAGGCGTTCTACCGCGATCGCAAGGAAAAACAACGCACACGCGTGCTGATTCCCGACAGCGCTCACGGCACCAATCCCGCCAGCGCCGCGATTGCCGGCTTCGACACCGTGTCGATCAAGAGCACCGCCAAGGGCCTCGTCGATCTGGCTGATCTCACCTCGAAGCTCGACGAACGCACCGCGGTCTTCATGATCACCAATCCGAATACGATCGGCCTGTTCGAGTCGCAGATCGGCGCGATCACCAAGCTGATTCATGACGCTGGCGCTCTGGTTTATCTCGACGGGGCCAACATGAACGCCATCGTCGGCGTGACCCGGCCAGGCGACTTCGGCGCCGACATGATGCACTACAACGTCCACAAGACCTTCACCGGCCCCCACGGCGCCGGCGGTCCGGGCTCTGGACCTATCGCGGTGCGCGGCGATCTCGCTCCCTATCTGCCGACGCCCCTCGTTGTCAAGGACGGCACGACGTTCAAGCTCGAATACAATCGCCCCAAGACAATTGGCCGAGTCCGAAGCTTCTTCGGCAACGTCGGCATCCTCCTGCGCGGCTACTGCTACATCCGCACGCTCGGTCCCGTGGGGTTGCGCGAAATGACCGAAAACGCCGTCCTCAACGCCAACTATCTGCTGGCGCTCGTGCAGCACGCCCTCGATGTCCCCAACGGCAACCGCTGCATGCACGAGTTTGTTGCCAGCGCATCGAAGCTGAAGCGGACCAAACACATCAGCGCCATGGAGATCGCCAAGCGGCTTCTCGATTTCGGGTATCACGCCCCGACCGTCTATTTCCCGCTGGTGGTGCCCGAGGCCTTGATGATCGAGCCGACGGAGACGGAATCGAAGGAGACACTGGACGCGTTCGCGGCGACGCTCCTGAAGATCATCGAGGAAGACGGCAACTTCCTGCACAATGCCCCCTACACGACGCCGATCAGCCGGCCGAACGACGCCAAGGCGTTCAAGGAGCCGATCCTGCGATGGAAAGCGTGATCCGAGTCTTGCCCTACGCGGTCGCCGATGGGCCGACCAACATGGCCGCGGACGAGGCGCTCGTTCATTCCGCTGCGGCAGGGGTAGCCTCGCTTCGGTCCTACGGCTGGACGGAAGCAACGTTGAGCCTCGGCTACTTCCAGCCATCCGCGATTCGACTGAGCGATCCACGCCTGGCCAATCTGCCGTGGGTGCGTCGGCCTTCCGGGGGCGCCACCCTCGTTCACCATCACGAATTGACCTACTGCCTCGCCCTGCCCGCCGGCGCTCCCTGGCAAACCGGCCAAGCGTGGATGCCACGCATGCACCGCATCATCACGCTGGCACTGGCGGAACTTGGGCTCGCCGGCCAAATCGAACCGGTGCGCGACGGGCCGATCCAGCACGGCGACGTCCTTTGTTTTCAACAACACACGCCGGGTGACCTGTTGATCGGTCATTCGAAGATGGTCGGCAGTTCCCAGCGCAAGTACCGCCAGGCGCTGATGCAGCACGGCTCCATCCTGATCGCACAAAGCGAGCACACGCCGCTTCTGCCCGGCATCCGGGAGGTCACTGGAGTGACGCTGCTGCCCCTGCAAATCCATAACGCAACAATCAAGGCATTTGCAGCGGAAACGGGTTGGCCGCTGTGCAGCGACGATTGGACCGAAGAAGAGAACGCATCGATCGAAGAGTTGGTCAGCGCGAAATACTCCGCGGCGGCGTGGAATGAGAAGCGATAAGAAAAAACGGCTCCCCGCGACGGGCGATCGCGCGGAGCCGAGGGCGTTCGATCAGTTATTTCGTTGCTCAGAAGGGATCGCGGCGATCGCCTTCAACTCGCGGAGCCGGGATCAGCGAGGGAACGGGGGTCGGCACGATCTGCACGCTCGGCACGGCCGGGATCGCATTGGGCGTGATCGCGGCCGGTTGCGGAACGATACGGACTTCCTCGGTCGACTTCTCCTTGTCCTTCGGAATCTCCGGCATCTTTTTCGGGGAGCCAATCTTCTCGCCCGATTTTACCGGGACGGTCGAGCCGCTGTCGCAGCAACGGTCACGGTGGAAGACGCCACGCAAGCGATCCAAGAGGCTGCCGCGATCGCAGTCGTCGTGGCACTTCGTAGAAACGCAGTGTTTCTTTTCACGGCAAGCGGGTTCCCATTTCCACAGATTCGGCTTGCACGCTTCTTCGCAGCGCGAATGGAACAGCGGGGTCCGCGCATGCTTCTCATGGCAGCACGCCGTGGTCTTGGGACATGGATCACACTTATCGCGGTTGAACAAACCACAAAGCTTGTCCCGCAGTCGATGGCC
Source organism: Gemmataceae bacterium (assembly GCA_009692065.1). GTDB lineage: Bacteria > Planctomycetota > Planctomycetia > Gemmatales > Gemmataceae > SIAQ01. Next base: position 6,043 of record SHZY01000012.1, on the reverse strand, counting down.
GAAGCCGTCGCAGCCACGGTCATGGCCACAACTGGAAGCAACAGCGGGGGCAGCGGGCGGCGGAGCGGGTTTATTGTCACCGCCCTGACCGACCAAGATGGCCCCTGTCACCAGCAAGAACGCAGCATTCACGAGGATTCCTCCAAAATTGGATAAGTATCTGGCCCAGGTTCGACATCCTTGAGATCAAGGGAACACTCCCTTGCATTGACTAACTGCCTGCGTCCTGGTTCTCAATGGTCATCCGCGACCCACAGGCTCCCTGGTACGTCCTGAAGGGCGCAGGTTTGCTTTCTCCTACACCATTGGTTCGGCCACGGCCCGGACCATCCTGCATCAGTTCTTCTTTATTCCGAAACCGCACAGGTTACGCCCGTGAAGATAATTCCGCACCCACCGGACTTGCCGATAGTGACACGCCGCCAACTGTGGTAAGATGTCTCAGTGGCGCAGACTTTATTGAGCCGGCCTGCGTAGAAGGCCGCGGACGCCTGGGCCCGTGGCCTTCTACGAAGGCCGGCAAAACGCGGGGCGGTGAATTGATGCGATGGTTATCGTGGCTTACTCTGTGCTGTACCGGCCTTGTCGTGGGCCTTACGGTGACGGACATCGGCGTTGGACAAGGCAAGAAGGATCCGAAAACGGGCGAGATCAACACACCGCCGGCCAAGGGGGAGCGCAAGAACACGATGCTGCGCGCCGGCGACCCGGCGCCCGACTTTACGCTGCCCGATCTGAAGAAAACCAAGGAAGTGAAGCTATCCAGTTTCCAGGGCAAGAAGCCGGTTGTCTTGATCTTCGGCAGCTACACCTGACCGCCCTTCCGTAGCCAGTCTGGCTACCTCGAGAAGGTCTATCAGACCTACAAGGACCGCGCCGAGTTCTTCCTCGTCTACATCCGTGAATCCCATCCCGATTCCATTCTGCTCACGCTCAAGGACGGCGAGAAGAAGCTGCTGAAGATCCCGCAGACACAGAAGGTCGAGGACCGCAGCGAGATCGCCCAGCAATGTGTCGCCACCTTGAAGATGACCATGCCGACCCTCATCGATCGCGAGGACAATCGCGTCAACGCCATCTACGGCGCGTGGCCCGACCGGCTTTACATCATTGGCGCGGACGGCAAGATCGCGTACCAGGGGGGGCCTGGGCCGGGCGGGTTTCGCGTCAAGGAGATTGAGAATTGGCTGGCGGAAAATGTCAAGGCGAAGTGACGATTCAGTCTGCGTTTAGCGCCCGCACGGCGCCGGGCGGGCGCTAAACGAGGATTCGATTCTATTTCACATCCTGATACGCAAACTTCCGGTCGATCTTCTCCTGGGGGTGCGTCTGCCCATCCACTTCCACATACGGATAGATGAAGAAGTTAAGGGCCGGCCCCTTCTGGCGCGGTTCCAGGTTGACGTCGCGGCCGGTAGTGAAGCGAACGCGGTCTTCGGTCAGGTTGCCGAAGTAGTAATCCTTCAACTCCGGATTGCGATTCGCTTCGGAAATATCGACTGGAACCCAGCCCTTTTGGTTGGGATAGAACCAGGCCCAGCAGTGGTACCCGCCGACAACGCCTTCGCCGCGCTTGGCCGGGATCGGGAAACCCATTTCGAACTTGGACGGGATCTTGTTGCCTCGCGCCATCGAGATGAAGAGGGCATGGAAATCGGAGCAATTGCCGAACTTGCTGTCGCAGGCCCACACGGAGTCGCCCTGGCCCCAGCCCTTGCCTTCCTTGCTGTACTTCATGTGCGTATTGACCACGTCGTAGAGCACCTTGGCGGCCCCGAACTGATCGCTCGGCAGCTTCTTACCCTTGAGCAATTCCAGCGGCTTACCGGTGATCGGTCCCTTGTTGTCGGGCTCCAAGAATCGCGTGAAGTCTTCCTGCGGCGTCGGCTTGACGGTGAGGTTGCCGGCGAAATCGGTCTTCACTTCCTTGCGGTGCACTTCATAGACGATTTCAAACGAGACAAACCCCTTCTTGTTGGCTTTCGCCTGGAAGTGCAGCATGGTGTTGCCATACTGTTTTTCCGTGTGGATCTTGCCGCCGCCGGGAACCTTTTTCGTTTTGATCGTGACCTTCTGCTCTGGCCCATCGACAGCGACCGGCAGCCAGACATCGGCGACCTGGCCGGGCTTGAGATCCTTGACCGTACCGGCATAGGTAAAGAGAAACTGGCGATCTTTGGCGGTGGGTTTTTGCTCCTGCGCCGCAAGGTTCGGGACAACGAGTGCGCCGGCCAGAACCATCCATGCAAGCTTGGCACAACGGGAATGCACGCAACGATTCATCATGTTGATACATGCTCGATAAGGTTGGGTAATGGATTATCCATCAACCTTTTTTATAATCGAAACAGACAGGGACGCAAGCCCTTTTTTGGGTTAGCGGGCAATAAACCCGCCATCCACAACGAACGTCGAGCCGGTGATGTAGCTGCCGGCGTCGCTGGCCATCAAAAGCGAGGTGCCGACCAGCTCCTTCGGATCGCCCCAGCGGCCCAGCGCGGTCATCTTGCCGAAACGATCTTGCTCCTCCTTCGAAAGTACGCTGGCCGGCAGGTCGGTCAAGAACGGCCCCGGCGCGATGCAGTTGACGGTGACGCCGAATGGCCCTAGGTCGAGCGCGCTGGCGCGCGCCATGCCCACGAGGGCCGCCTTGGTCGCGGAGTAAATGTTGCGGCCATTGTTGGACACGAAGGCCATGATCGACGAGATGTGGATGACGCGTCCCCACTTGCGTGCCTTCATCTGCGGCACCAGCGCCCGCGTCAGGGCCATCACGGAGTTCAGGTTGATCTCCATGATGCGGTCCCATTCGGCGTCGGTAATGACATCGATCGCCTCGGGGACGTTGGTCCCGGCGTTGTTGATGAGGATGTCCACCTTGCCCATTTTTTCCAGGGCGAATGCGGCGAGCTTGCCGACCTCGGTTCGTTTGCTCATGTCGGCGACGAGATAGGCGCCCTTGCGCTCGGTCCCCTTCAGGATCTCCGCGAGGGCGGACTTGAGTTCATCCTCATGCCGGCTGGAAATGACGATATCGGCGCCGGCCTCGGCCAGCCCGCGCGCCATGGCCTTGCCCAGCCCCTTGCTGCCGCCCGTTATCAGCGCCACCTTGCCCGACAAATTGAACATTGCTGGAAGCATCGTATTCCCCTCAAAAGGTTACCCAGGATGTTGGGGTAACATACGAAAAGGTGGAAGAGGGAACATGCGCAAAGCGAGGCATTGTCCGAGCCTGAAGCGTAAGCGAAGTTGTGCTTTCCTTCGCTTACGCTTCAGGCTCGGAAGTACAGCATAAACGAATTGCCCTTGACCGATTCGCCCACCGAATCTATGGTCCGCATCCCCCAAGGTTCCAAATGAAAAGCGAGAACCGCCTGTGCCTCGATGCGGCTGGCTGGCGCTGATGTTGTGCATTCCATGGACGCTCTGTGGCTGTCTATGGACGGAGCCGACCGAGCACAGCTCGTGGATGAAGCGATTTCGCGACCAGGCGATCTCGCCGGACCACGCGCTCCTCGAAGTCGCGCTCCTGGAACGGCCCGTGGGGGATGATTACATCAACGGGCAACTCTGGGAACACGCCGATGAACTGATCGTCGATCTCGACCGGCGCGGCGCCCTGGAAGAGAACGGGCTCCGCCTCGGTCAACTCGTCGGCGCGCCGCCGAGCCATTTTCAGCAACTCCTCTTATCCAAGCGATTCTGCAGCAATCCACAGGCGATGATCTTTCCCGCAGGCAAAACCGTGCCCATCTGGTTGAGCGCGACGATGCCGCAATCGATGTTCGATTTTGTGCAGGGCAGAGCGCGCAAGGAAATCCTGCTCGATCAAGCGCGCTATGGGCTGGACGTGACGGCCCACTTCGCCAGCGACGGGCGAACGCGGTTGACGTTCACGCCCAAGGTGGAGAACGGCGAGCCGCTCTTGCCCTTCCATGCCGCTCCAGAGCGCTCCACCTGGGAGCTGCGGATCGAGAAGGCAGCCAGGACCTTCCCAGAATTGAGTTGGGAGGTCACCCTTGGACCCAATCAGTACCTTCTCGTCGGCAGCCGAATCGATCGGCAACGTACGCTCGGCGTGACCGCATTCACGCAGATCGAGGGGGACCTGGGCGTGCAGCGGTTGCTCGTCATTCGCAATTGCCGCTCGGTCACGGCCAATGAGGCCCACGAAAACACGGCGACGGGGTTGATCGCCCGGGATAAGGCGCCGCCCCTGGCGCTGCAAGCGACGCTGCCGGTCTCGCACGCGAAAAAGCATTAGCATGTGAACTAATCTCACGCAAAGTCGCAAATTCGCAAAGGAAGACAAGAATTGATGCGTTTCTTTGGCTTTTCTTCGCGCCTTTGCGCCTTTGCGTGAGTCGTATTTGATTTTTTCACATTCTCGGAGCGTAAGGACTACACTCCTGGCACGCACATTTTTTTTGGTGAACATCCGAACGCATCGTGGTCTCCTATCCCTCATGAGCAAATCAATCATCGAGATCGACGGCTCCCAGGGCGAAGGCGGCGGCCAGGTCCTGCGCACCAGCCTTGCCCTGTCCCTGATCACGGGCAAACCGTTTCACCTGCGCAGGATCCGCGTGGGTCGAGCCAAGCCTGGATTGCAAGCGCAGCACCTGATGAGCGTCCAGGCAGCAGCGAAGATCGGCGCTGCCAAGGTGCGCGGCGCCAGCCTCGGCAGTGTCAATCTCACCTTCGAACCGGGGGACGTCACGCCGGGCGAGTATCACTTCAAGATCGGCACCGCCGGCGCCACCAGCCTCGTCCTGCACACGATCTATTTGCCCCTGGCCCTTGCAGGCGGCGAAAGCTCCGTCACCATCGAAGGCGGCACCCACGTCAAGGCCAGCCCGTGCTTCCATTTCCTTGCCCGCAGCTGGGCTCGCTATCTGAAGGCCATCGGCATCACGGTCGAAGTCACTCTAAAACGCGTCGGCTTCTACCCGCGCGGCGGCGGCATGATTCACGCGCGCATCGAGGTCGCTCCGCGCCTGCTGGCCTTTTCTGGGCTGACGACCGATTCGATATGTCGCGCGACGATTTTCACGTTGCTTGCCGGACTGCCCGCCCATGTCGGTGAACGGATGGTGCAAACAGCAACGGCGTGCCTGCACGATCTCGGGCTGGAAGTCGACGCTCAGCACGAGACCTGGCAAGACGGCCCTGGCTGCATGCTCGGCATCGAACTGCCGACCGAGCCGGCGCCGACCTTCTTCTTCGCGCTGGGCGAACGGGGGAAACCCGCCGAAGCGGTCGCGAAGGAAGCCGTTGCTCAAGTCGAGACGTTTCTTCAGTGCCAGCCGCCCGGCGTCGATGAGCATTGCGCCGATCAAATGCTGCTGCCGCTCGCACTGGCGGAAGGACCGTCCGAATTTCGCGTGTCGGCAGTCTCCTCGCACCTCTTGACCAACGCGGCCGTAATCCGTCATTTTGTCGAGCGCAGCATCGCCTTCGATGGGGATGTCGTAAAGGTAAGGTGATGGCGGGTTCGCAGCGCGCACCTTGGGCTGCGGGACGGGAATAACTTGTTAATCTCGTCGCGGCCAAGTTCGGATCCAACGTTTTCGAACTACGCACCGAAGCCTTACTCATGATGGGGCGGGCATGTGGCGAACCGGTTTTCACCGTTTGTTGACGGTCCGCAGTGCTCGCCACGCTTGGGCGACGGCCGTTTCTTGCCATTTGGTGACGGCGCTTCCTCGCCGGTTAGAACATCCTCGGTCGGGGTGTTGAGCATGCGTTCGCATTCGGCGATTTCGGCGGCTTCGCGCTCTTGGCGTGGTTCCGGGGTCTCGTTGACCTGCTGGGCGACCTGCTGCCGCATGAGTTTCGAGATGATTGGACGGGTGGTGCGGACCATATGCAGGTGGAATTCGGGATCGCCGCCGTGTATTGGTTCAGCCTGAAATGGAAGATTGCCAGGTTCGAGTTATGGGGTAAAGGATGTCATCCCTTGAAACGCTCAGGGGATTGTACAGGTGCTTGAACCGGTGGCTACGGTTTCCTCCTCTCTGTTCGCGGTGTCTGGTGGCGCCAA
>SHZY01000130.1 GCA_009692065.1 Gemmataceae bacterium | reverse complement strand
CGCAAACCGAGCTTGGAGTTCCTTAAACTGTTGTTCCAGCCTGGCGCATCCTGCGCACGGTAGCGTCCCTGCGGTCGTCATAACGCGACATGATAAGCAGTGGCCGAAAACCGGGCAAGCCGAAGCCAGCTGCCCGTGAAGGGCTACACCAATCCTAATACCGGAATTCTGCGCGGGCCCGGCACACTTAACGGCGTACAGATCAATTAGTCCGTCAAGGTGATGGATCATGGACAACCTGAACATAAATGGCCGGGTCGCGGTTGGCATCCTTTTCCAGCTGGTGCTTTTTTTCGTGCCGATCGGCATAGTTGACGGCCAGGAAAAAACGTTCGACGTTGGCCAAGGCCCTACCTTCCATCTGGCAATCTCTCCCTCCAGCGAGATTGTTGCCATCGACGGTAACGACTTCAGGGGCGGCGGGCACCTGATTATCTTGTTCGATATCACAAAGGAAAAAAAGGTCGGCGAATTTCGATACGACCCGCGCAATGGCGCCGCTTTTGGGGGATTGGCTTTTTCGAGGGATGGCAAGTCGTTGATGGCCTACGGTGGGGAACGACCTGGCACCATCAAGTATTGGGATATTCAGTCGGGCAAGGTAACGAAAACGCTTGAGGCACCAGGCCAGGGAATCGCCATGACGGAGCGCTGGTTTGTGACGCGTGATTTTCCCGAATGCAAAACCGTCAAGGTTCTTGATCTGGAGACTTGGAATCAGTTCGCCGTCTTGAAAGATTTTCCATCGAAGGTCGAAAAAGCCGCCATATCGCCCGACGGCAAGCATTTAGCTACGTACGAATACAACGGCCCTGTAAAGGTGTTCGAACTGCCGTCTACCAAGCGTCTGCATACATTCGACTACCCGAAATACAGTTTGCGCCGCATGATGTTCTTGCAGAACGAACCAACCTTGGCGGTCCTCTCCCCTGGCTTGGCGCTTTATGACTTGAAATCAGGAAAAATGGAGCCTGGCGCCGGCTTTTTCCCTGCAAATGCAATTTCGCCTAACGGAAAAATGATGGCTTACCAAGGCGAAGTCGACCAGCCCAACGATAAAGATGAAAAACGATTCCCCAAAGGTCTTCATATCTTGTCGAACCAGAAGAAGAAAATCATCGCCAGTTTCAATGTTGATCCGAATTGGCGGCCTCGGCAAACGCAATTCACTCCGGACAACCGCAAGCTCGTCGCCGTAGGCAACGGCGGCATCGTGCGCGTGTGGGACGTATCCAAGCTGCAACCATGAAATGCGCCGCGGCCCGCAAGCGTTAACTTCCCACCGCGCGATTTCTCCTCCCTCTTTTAACCGTACTGCCCCTTGGAAAGGACGCTGAGCTTCGCTTTCGGTTCGAGCAGGAACCCCTTGATGAGGCCAAGATACCGGTCGAGATAGCCGGCCGCTTGAAAGCCAGAGGTGAACCAGCCGATCTGGCTGATGCTCATCCAGTCGTAGAACTTGGGCCGTTCGGGCACGTAGCCGATGCGTTGGCGGAGTTCGGAGGCGTGCTGCCAGGTGTCGCGGCCCAGGATTTTGGCGTAGCCGCGATCGGGGGGAGTGAGGCCGTTGAGGATGCGAATGGTGGTGGACTTGCCCGCGCCGTTATCGCCGAGTAGTGCGAAGATCGAGCCGGCCGGCAACGGCGAGGCTAAGGGAATCAAGAGCCTTTACGCCGGGATAGGTCTTGGATACCTGATGAAGCTCGATGGCTGGGTTCATGCGTTGGCTTCTTGATCGCCTGGAGGATTTCATTCGCAGACAACGGCTGGACCTTGCAGGCGGCCAGCGCTTTTTCCACGACGTTCGCGACCTCGACGTCGCCCAGGCCACAGGCAACGGCGAGCGCGACCGCTCGGCGTAAATGCTCACTCGCGATGGTCCGCATCCGCTCAATGCAAATGGGCGCCGCCCCCGCGCTCACCGCCAGGCCGGCCGGCGACTTCGTCAGCACGCCTTCCGCTTCCAGCTCGGCATAGGCTCGGGCCACCACTTGCGGATTGGTCAAGAGTTCCTGGGCAAACGTACGATACTCCGCCAGCACAGCCCCTGCCGTCAAAGCCCCGGACGCGACATGAGCCCTGATCTGACTGGTAATCTGCTCGTGAATCGGCACCGGCGAATCATGCTGAATATCGAACATGGCGCTGTCAATTCTACAGCGGGTCGGCGGGCAGTTCAATGGGGTGGGGGCGGGAACCGCAGGTAACCGTTGTGGCACGGTTTCCTGACCGTGTCGCCCTCCCTGACCCTGCCACAACAGAGGGGTCGGGAGACCGCGCCAATACGGGGATTGGCTACCATGAAATTCCTTCAGGCAATGGAGGAATTTCATGGTAGCGATATTCCGCTTTTTTTTCGGCCGAAAGCTTGGTTGCCAGGTCGTCGGCCGAACACAGAATAGCTTGGTCCCTCAAATTCCGTGTCCACGGTGTTCTCTCCACCGCCAAGGGTTCCGCCATGCCCGCCTCCCCAGATGATCGACCCTTGCCCGCGCCAACCGCCGAGGGCCCGCTGCTGGCATGGCTGCTGGACGTCCTGCGGCCCATGAACCGCACGCGCGTCAAGCAACTGCTGCGGCACGGGCGGATCTCCATCAACGGCACGGCCACGACCCGGCACGACCACCCGCTGCGGCCAGGCGATCGGGTGGCGATTGCTCGCGCTCGATCCGTTGTCACCGATCGAAGCCTGGAGGTGGCCGGCATCGCCATTGTCTTCGAGGACGATGCGCTGATTGTCATCGACAAGCCGGCGGGGCTGTTGACCGTGGCCACCGCGTCAGAGAAGCTCGATACCGCGTTTGCCCGGCTGAACGCGCATCTGACAGCGCGTGGGCTGGGCCGGCCTTTCGTTGTCCATCGGCTCGATCGCGAAACCTCGGGGCTGCTGCTGTTCGCCCGCAGTGCGGCAGTGCGCGATCGGCTCCAGGCGAACTGGGACAAGGTGGCCAAGACCTACCTTGCGATCGTGGAAGGCAAGCCGGGGCCGGCCGAGGGGGTGATGGAGAATTTCCTGATTGAGGGGCGCGACCTGCGCGTGCGCGCCACCTGTGACCGCGAGGGAGCGCGGTGGGCGGTGACGCAGTACCGCGTGGTCGTCGCTCGTGACAAGTACACCCTCGTGGAAGTCGGACTGGAGACGGGGCGGAAGCACCAGATCCGCGTGCATCTGGCGGGGCTGGGCTGTCCGGTGATCGGCGATCCGGTATACGGAACGGGGAGCGACCCGGCGGGTCGGCTCGGCTTGCACGCTCAGCGGTTGACCCTCGACCATCCGAAGACCGGGCAGCGCCTGGAGCTGGAGTCACCGCTGCCGGTCGTGCTACGGCAGATGGTGGAGTGAGGAATTACTGGAATGAGAAGGACCGGTTAAAGTCAGCGCGCGACGGAACCGAATCAAACACGGACTAGCTAACTCACAGGACGATCTTACCCATGGAACAACCCGCTACGCCACTGCCTGCTCAACCAGCGCGGCCCCAGGGGCTGCGTGACCTGTCGGCCCAGCAGTGGAAGTCCGGCGCCGCCGCCTGGCTGGGCTGGCTCTTCGACGGGCTCGACATGCACCTCTATGTGCTCGTCGCCGCGCCGTTTGTGGCACATCTCTTGGGACTGCAGGATCAGAAGGACCCGCTGGTCGGCTACTATGCCTCGTGGATTCAGGCGGCGTTCCTCGTCGGCTGGGCGGTGGGCGGCAGCTTCTTCGGCATCGTCGGCGATCGGCTCGGGCGCAGCAAGGCGCTGATGTTGACCATTCTCACGTATGCTCTCTTCACCGGGTTGTCGTATTTTGCCCAGGAATGGTGGCACCTGTTGATCTTTCGCTTCCTAGCGGCGCTGGGCATTGGCGGCGAGTGGGCAGTCGGGGCGTCGCTGTTGTCCGAAACGTGGCCGAAGCGCTGGCGGACCTGGCTGGCGGCGGTTTTGCAAACCGGGGTGAACCTCGGCGTCCTGCTCGCCTCGCTGGCTTTGTACCTGCTGTCCGGCTTCGAAGTGCAAACCGTCTTCCTCGTTGGGCTGCTGCCCGCGCTCCTGGTCCTCTGGATACGCAAGGCCGTCCCGGAAACCGAAGAATGGCACGCGGCACGCGCGCAGAAGGGGCCGGCGCCGCCGGGGTTCCTGGACTTGTTTCGCGGGCCGGTGCGGCGCACTTCCATCCTCACCCTTTCGGTGTGCGCGCTGACCCTGACCGCACATTGGGCATTCCTCTTCTGGTTCCCACAGCACCTGCGCAACCTGCCCGAGCTGGCCGCTCTTGACGACGGCGGCAAAAGTCGCTTGCTCGGCATCGCGGTGGCTTTGGTCACAGTCGCGGCCATCGCGGGGAACTTCCTTGCGTCGGCGCTCGCATCCAGGCTGGGCTATCGACGCACGATTGCGCTCCTCTCCCTCGCTTACTTCGCGTCGATGCTGATCACCTACATGGAGCCGCGCGGGCATGTCGCGCTGCAATTTGGTTACGTGGCCATGGGGCTGTGCCAGGGGATCTTCGCCCTGTTCACGATGTACCTGCCGCCGCTCTTTCCGACGTTGCTGCGCACGACGGGAGCGGGCTTCTGCTACAACATTGGCCGCATCGCGGCGGGTCTGGGCACGGTGCTCTTCGGTCTGTTTACGACGGTGGGCGATTACGGCATGGCTCTGGTGTACGCGAGCTTTTTGTTCTTGCCCGCCGCGGCGATCGCATGGTTCATGCCGGATACGAAGGATGAAGATTCTAACCACGGAGACACAGTGACACAGAGAAGAGAGTAATAGGTAGAAGGAACTATGTTGGCAGTGTTGGCGTCTGGATTTCTACGCCTCTTTTTCCTCTATTTCCATTCTCTGTGTCACTGTGTCTCTGTGGTTAGGAATTTGGAACAGGTGATTTTTTCAGCAGCGTTCGCAACCGTTTCACGCTTTGTGCGACCGCTCGATCTTCGTCGCCGTAATCGGGGCGCAGGAAATCCACCTCGATGGCCAGCAGGCCCGTGTAGCGCGCCTTGCGCAGGAAACCGAGCACCTTGCCGACATCGACCAGGCCTTCGCCGATCGGCACGCTGGGCCAAAAGCTGTAGTCGCGAGGGTTGCCTGGCCGGACGCCGAGGTCCTTGATGTGGGTCGCCTTGGCATAGGGCGCCAGCATCTCGGCGACGACGAGCGGGTCCTCGAACATGCGCAAGTTATTGCCGGTATCGAGACAGATGCCGAGCCAGGGGGAATTGACGCTGGTGACGAGATCGAGGATCTCGTCGGCGAGCATGTCGATGTGGTTTTCGATGGCGAGCATCACGCCGTGCTTCTCGGCCGGCCCGACCAGCTTCTTGAGCATGCCGCTCAAGCGCCGCTTGTGGACGGCCCACGATGCCGGGCGTGTTCTCCGGCTGCCCCCGACGATGCGCATGACGCGGGCGCCGATCTTGGCTGCATGCGCGATGTGCTGCACGAGGTCCTTCGCCGCGGAGAGGTCGGTGCCGGAGCGCAGGCCATTGGCGTGTCCCCAGGCCCAGACGCGCTCGAAGCCGTACTCATCGAGCTTGTCGCGCAACTGGCTCAAGAAACGCTCGTCGATCGTCGGCAGAAAGCACGACTCCAGCGACACGCCGTCGACGCCGTGCTTTTTGGCGCGTTTCAGAAAGTCCCACACGGTCATGCGTTTGCCCGGATCGGTCTGCAAGTCCGGATAGATTTCGCCGAAGTAGCGGTGATAGCAGTAGGAATCGATGGCGAGTTTCATGCTGGTGTTGTAGATCAAGCGGAGAGCCTTGGCATCGTAGGATACCAATCAGAGCCCGAGCGCCAGCGAGGGACCACGCCTGCCACCCCGCTGGCGCTCGGGCTCGGAAAGAAATCACATGGCAAGCTCCAACGACAAGATCGCGCTCGTCACCGGCGCGGGCTCCGGCATCGGGCGAGCGTGCGCTTTGGCTCTGTTGCGCGAGGGGTATTCCGTCGTGCTGGCCGGGCGCCGGCTTCATGCGCTCGAAGAGACCGCGGCACAAGCCAAGACCGAGCGAGCCTTGATCGTGCCGACCGATCTGGCGGACGCCGCCTCCATTCATGCGCTCTTCGAGAAAACCCGCGACACGTTTGGCCGACTCGACCTGCTGTTCAATAACGCCGGCAGTGGGGCGCCGCCGATTCCTTTGGAAGACTTGACGCTCGAACAATGGCGCAAGGTTATTGACGTCAACCTCACGGGCGTGTTTCTCTGCACTCAGGAAGCCTTTCGCATTATGAAAAGCCAAACGCCGCGCGGCGGGCGCATCATCAACAACGGCTCGATCTCGGCCCATACGCCGCGGCCCAACGCGGCGCCGTACACCGCCAGCAAACATGCCGTCACGGGGTTGACGAAAGCGACGGCGCTCGATGGCCGCAAGTACGACATCGCGTGCGGCCAGATCGACATTGGCAACGCGGGGACCGAAATGACGGCGTGCATGAAGGACGGCGTGCAGCAAGCCAGCGGCGCGATCACCGTCGAGCCGACCATGGACGTGGACAACGTGGCCCTCGCGGTGCTGTACATGGCGAGTCTGCCACTCGATGCGAATGTACTTTTCCTGACCGTGATGGCGACGAAGATGCCGTTTGTGGGCCGCGGTTAGCCGCGACGCGGAGCGCGGACCGCGCTCCGCTGCGCGTCGCGGCCAACCATATCACGGGCGCCAGTTCGCGAAATACACAGCGCCGTCCACCCGCGTCAGCTGCGTCGGGTCCCCTCCCTCAGCCGACACCGTGAAGAGCTGCGGGTACTTTCCTTCGAACGAAACGAATGCAAGCTGTTTGCTATCCGGACTCCAGCGCACCCGGCCGCAGGGCGTCTTGCGGAAGGTGAGCTCGCGCTGGCCGGTGCCGTCCACGTTCATCACGCAGACGTTGGCGACGTCCTTCTTGATAGCGATGTAGGCGATGCGTTTGCCGTCGGGCGCGAGGTGCGGCCCGTCGGTCGAGCCGTGCCGATCGTTCTTGGACAACTTGAATTCGACGTAGCGATTGCCCTGGGTCAGCCGGCGCAGGTTCTTGCCGTCGGCATCAACGCGATAGAGGTCGCCGTCGCGCCGAGTGAAGACGATCGTCTTGCCGTCGGGGGTGAACTGCGGCACGAAGGATTCAGGATGATCCGGGGTCAGCTCGGTCAGCTTGCCGTCGGGCAGTGCGACGATGAGGAGCCGATAGCCACGGGCGGGGCCGGAGAATACGACGCGATCGCCCGTCGGGCTCAAGGCGCCCATGTAAATGTAGCCGAGGTGCGGCGCGATGAAGCGCGGCTCCGCGCCATCGGCGTTCGCGATGGCCAGACGGCCCGTGCTGCCGTCGTGGATGGTGTACAGCATTTTCTTGCCGTCGCTCGACAGCGTGTAGCCAAACGCATCCTTCCATCCTTTGCCGAGCGCATCGCCCTGGGTAAGATTGACGACGCCGGTGCCGTCGGGCTGGCAGCGGTAGACCTGCGATCGGCCGCTGGCGTTCGACTGAAAGTAGATCCATTTCCCGTCGCGGCTAAAGGTTGGGAAGTCGGTGTTCTTGCCGAGCTGGGCGATTTTCTTCAGATGGGCGCCTTCGGTGTTGACCGTGTAGATGGTCCCGACGATGGGTGTGGTCTCGACGCCGCCGGGGATGTCCTTGGAAAAATATTCGCCTTGCCAGGTACGCACCGAGAAGACGAGAGTGCCGGGCTTGTCCTGGGCGATCACGCTGCTCGCCGGCAGAGCGACGAGGAACAGCAATGCGGCTAAAGTGATACGTTCCCTCACGCGAGCAGTCCCTGAATCGGCGTGCCCGAGCTGATGACCAGCGGCCGGCCTTGCTGGTCAGCGACTTGAGCGCGCGGATCGATGCCCAGGCAGTGGAAGATAGTCGTCGCGATATCGGCGGGGCTGACCTGGTGTTCCGCCGGATAGCCGGCGCTGCGATCCGAGGAGCCATGCACGTGCCCGCCCCGAATCCCGGCGCCCGCCAGCACCACCGAATAACAGAACGACCAGTGGTCGCGCCCCGCGCTATTGTTGACGCGCGGCGTGCGGCCCATATCGCCCATCCAGATCACCAGCGTCTCGTCGAGCAGACCGCGATTTTCCAGATCCTCGAGCAGCGCCGACAGCCCGCGATCCATCGGCGGCAGCAGAGAATTCTTCAAGAGGTTGAAGTTGTTCCCGTGCGTGTCCCAGTCGCGGTTCGGCATCGAGTAGACCGTGATCATCGGCACCCCCGCCTCGACGAGCCGGCGCGCCAGCAAACAGCTCTGTCCGAAGTGCGTCGCCCCATAGGCGTCGCGAACCACGCGCGGCTCTTGCGCGACATTGAACGCATCGCGCGTGGCGCGCGAGCCAAGCAGCTCGAAGGCCCGGCGCGTGTAGCTGTCCAGATTGTCATTCGTAATCTGTTCCAAGAGGCGCCGGCGATTGCCGAGTTGGGTGCCATCCACGTCCGCCATCACCGAGGTGATGCTGCTCATGTCAAGCGCGCCATTCATCGGCCTGACGAACGGAACGACGAACGGATCGTACGTCCGGCCCAGGCAACCCGCGCCCTGGCCGAGGCTATCGTTGTGGCCAAGGTGCCGAAGATCGCCGAGCGTGACGTAAGTAAAGATCGGCCCCTCGTTCGGGCGAATCTTGCTGAGGATGGAACCCATCGACGGCAAATCGGTCGGGTTCATCGGGAATTCGATGCCAAGGACATCGTTGCGCGGATGCGAGTAGCCCGTCAGTGCCAGGTACGCGCCGATGGCGTGATCGTTATCACGATGATGCACCGAGCGGACGATTGCGTACTTGTCAGCAATCCGCGCCAGCCGCGGCAAATGCTCGCTGATCATCGTCCCCGGCACGCGCGTCGCAGCAGGCCGAAACTCGCCGCGGATTTCAACGGGCGCATCCGGCTTCAGATCAAACGTATCGATATGCGATGGCCCGCCGTAGTTGAACACGACGATGCACGACTTCGCCTTCCCGAACGACCCTGGGCGAGCCGAGCCCCGTAAGGGGCCGGTTTGCGCCGCGCGCGCCCGCAGCAAATCCGACCACGCCAACCCGGTAAACGCCAGGCCGCCGATGCGCAAAGCCTCGCGGCGGGTGATGCCGTCGCAGAGGCGAGTGCCGTTGCCGAGGATCGAGAGCATGGGAGGCTCCTTAGTCTGGAGTCACGCATCCGGCGTATCAAGGATCTGCTTCAATCGCGCCGCCAGTTCCGGCGGCAGCTTCGGCAGCCACGACGCATCGATCAGCCCGACGCCGATTATGTCGCGCAAGTGGGTACGGTCCTTATCGCGGTTCGACATCAACTTCATGGTCACAAGCGATTCGAGAGTGATGACACGGAAGTTGGCCGGATCATTGGCGGTCTCGATTTCCGGCGCCGGCAAGGAATGATCGGGGCGAGTCTTTTCACCTGCAAACAGGAGGTGAACCGCCTCACTTGGTTTTCCCTCTGCGCCGTCGCGGAACATGACAACGTCAAGCAGTTCGCCGTGCACGAAGCCGACGTGTTCCAAAGCGGTGGTAACGGCGGGCAAATCGCTGCGGCGGACCAAGATATCGACGTCACGCGTGTTGCGGACGGCCCCTTCATCGACAGTCGCCACCCACGAGGCAACGGCATTGCCTCCAACCACGGCGTAGAGGACGCCGGCCGCATTCAACGCCGACGTCGCTCGCAACAGCCGTTCGCGTACCTTGGCCACTGCGCGCTCCATTCGGTCGAGAATCTCAACACCCATGCCGACGACCGAGGAGACCCCCTGCGAGGAATAATCAACAGGTTGGATCGGTGTGGCCATGGTGTTTATCGGACTCCGGTCGCTGACGCTCGCGGCTCGTCAATTACAGCAACCCCGGAATCGGCTCCCCATCGCTGATGATGTTGGCGACGCGGCCCAACTCGCGCTGCACACGCACCTCGCCGGTGTCGAGCAGGGTGTGCATGATCGTGGACAGCAAATGCCGCGGGCCGTAGCGTTCGGTCGCCGGGCTGGAAGCCATGCGGTCGGATCGGCCAATGACCTGGCCCATGCGCAGGCCGCCGCCAGCCAGGAGCAACGTCGTCAGGTTGCCCCAGTGGTCGCGGCCGCCGTTGCCATTGCGTCTCGGCGTGCGGCCCATTTCGCCGGTGACGACGAGCAGGATTTTGTCGGACAGGCCGCGCACTTCGAGGTCGTCGAGGAATGCCGCAACCGCGTGATCGACCTGGCCGGCCATCGCAGGGAGGGCGGCCATGTTGCGCGGGCTGTTTTCATTAGCGTGCATATCCCAGCCGCAGTCGGAGACGGTGACGAACCCGCAACCCGCTTCGCACAGGCGCCGAGCCAGCAGCAGCTGCTTGCCGAGCAGGTTGGAGGCGCGGCGCATGTCGTAGTAGCTCTGGACGTAGGCGTTGGAGAAGAATTTGCTCGTGTCATAGGCGGCGACCACGCGCGGGTCTTCACGCGACAGGTCGAACGCCTGCGCGACGCCGCGGCTGATAACGTCGAACGCCTGCTGCTGAAAGCGATCCGAGCCGGCCAGCACGCCGCGGTTATCGACTTCGCGACGCAGATCGTCGAACTGTTCGAGCAGATAGCGGCGGTCGTCAAAGCGCTCGGCCGGGATGCGCATCTGCATGTTGCGCTGGATCTCGCTGGAGCCGCTCGGGTCGAAGGCGCGGAAGCTGGGGCCGAGATCGCCGGGCGCGGTCAGGGTCGGAAGTGCGCCGGTTTCAAAGTTGCCTTGCATCCGCATCCCGGGTTCGACGGCCTCGGGGACGATGAGCACGTTGTTCGGCATGCCGGTCTGCGGATGATTGATGCCGGCGACTCGCGCGTAGAGCGCGCCCATGGTCGCCTTCATCGCGTTGTCGCCGCTGGCCGGCAGGAGATAGGTGTGGTCGCCGCGCCCCGAGGCATAGGACCGGACGATGGCAATCTTGTCGGCCATCTGGGCGAGCTTGGGAAAGCTGCCGCCGAACGTGATGCCGGGCAGCTTGGTCTGCACTTCGCCGGTGATGCTGCGAACCTCGGCGGGGGCGTCCATCTTGGGATCGAAGAACTCGATGTGCGACGGCCCGCCGCTCAGGAAGAGGAAGACCACGGACTTATCCTTGACCATCTGTCCGGCTGCGGCAGCTTGCGCTTTCGATTGCAGTAGGGCCGGCAAGCTGAGGCCGCCGAGCATGCCGAGGCCGCCAATGCGTAAGAATTCGCGGCGATTGACGCCCTGGCAGGTGCGGTCGTTCTGTTGGCCGAGGAAGGTGAGCATGGATGGGTCCTTTACTGGCGGGAGATTGCACGTTAACCTTAACAATCTCCTGTAACGCAGTCAAGGAATATCGACCATTTGCGGTAGAAATGTTCAAGCCGCTTGCGTTTAGCGTTCGCATGGCGCCATGCGAACGCTAAACGGCAAGCGGGATTGGTTACAACACATTCACCAAACGCTCGGTCAAGCCCTTCTCGCCCAGGACGATGTTGAGCTTGCTGTGCGCGGCGATCTTCTCCAGGACTTCCAGCTCACGCAGGCGCATGAGGGTCGGATTGTCCTGCAGCAACTTGGCGGTGTTCGCCTGGCTGCGCATCGCGGCCGTTTCCTCGCGGCGAACGATGAGGTTTGCCTCGGCGGCCTTCTTGGCCTCCGTAACCTTGTTGAGAAGATCCTTCATTTCGCCCGGCAAGATGATGTCGCGAATGCCGGCCGTGACGATCTCCAGACCGATGGCCGACACGCGCCGGCGCAGGGCTGCTTCGAGCTCCTGCACCACGCCGTCCCTGTCGGCGAAGAAGCCGTCCAGCTCGCGGGTGCCGACCAGAGCGCGCAGCACCAGCTGCGTCTCGCGGTACAGCGCTTGCCGGGCGTCATCGCTGACCGACAACGATTGCAACGCGTCCACGATGCGGTAGGTCACCAGGGCGTTGAGACGCAAGGTCACCTTGTCGGCCGTCATGATCTCCTGGCCGGCCACGTCGAGGATCAAGGTGCGCAGATCGATCGGCACGACCTTGACCTCGGCAATATTCTTCCAGAAGGCATGGCGGCCCGCCGGCAACGTCTCGACGTAGCTGCCATCCTTGAAGCAGACGCCCGCGTGATTTGCCGGCACGGTGACGATTTCGAGGACGCGCTCCACCGCCTGCGACTTGACGATGACCGGCAAGTCGGTGTGGGTGAAGCGCGCCTGCCGCGCGTCTACGATCTCCGCCTTCACCGTGCGGAACGTGGTCCAGAACGCGTACAGGCCCGGCGGCACGATGTGGCTGAAACGGCCGTCGATCCAGATCAACGCGCGCTCGTAGTCCTGCAGATCGAGCACCAGCGCGCGGCCCTCCAACGCGCCCGACTTCACGATGACGTCGAGCTTCTCGTGCACCAGCCACGGTGCGCGCAGCGAGTGGACATCGACCTGCACGCGGCCCAGCGGATCGACGAACCAGTAGCGGCCCGCGTCCAGCAGCCGGACGAACTTCTCGTCGCGGAAGTAGATGCCGACCTGGTGTTCCGGGATGTTGATGAGCTTGAACATGTTTCACCTCGTTTCCAATCTTCGTTTAGCGCCCGCCGTGAAGCGCCATGCGGTTTGACCGCGCTCTGCGGGCGCTAAACGAAGACGGTTTGTTTACAAACGCCGTCGGGAGGCGCACTTCACCGGCGATCGCACGGGCCAAAGCGGAGCGACGCTTGAGCTGGCGTGGCCTTCGGCAAGCATTCCAGCGTGCTCGTGGGCGGCGAGCGTTGGCTGTCGGCTTGCCGAGGCTGCCCCAGCGGAATCCGCGTGCTGCAGAGCCGGGCCTCGTGTTGCCTTGACTGGGCAAGGCAGATCGATCGGTGACGCGCCTCCTTCAGGCTTTCCAGGAGCGTGAGTCTTTCAACTCGCGCGGTGTGGTACAGGAGTCGAACCTGTAACAGCCAGATTCATGGTCTGGTGCACTATCCCGTTGTGCGAACCACTTGAGAAACCGCCGTCGTTACAACCCGTACACGGAACGCATCGGGCAAATCCGCAAGCGCGGGACCCAGGGCGCCGCCGGCCGGGCGGTTTCTGTCTCGAAAGAGCGGCGCGTAACCGAAAAGGTTCGCTGCAAAAGCAATTAAGGCGCGGTACAATCTTCACCATGTCACGTGCCGCTTGCGGCGTAGCAAGGAATTCTGCTAAGCCGCAAGCGGCTACAGGAAGGAGATCCCCTCATGTTCAACGGCCAACTGATCGGCATCTACATCGCGCCACACAAGGCCAAGGATTTGCAACCCATCGACAAGGTCGAAGCCGTCGCGGGTCGCGGCCTCGTCGGCGATCGCTACTACCTCAAGGACGGAACCTACTCGGCGCAGGACGGCCCTGACCGCGAGGTGACGCTGATCGAAGCCGAAGCGCTCGAAGGCCTGACGCGCGAATACGAAATCACGCTTCAGCCGTTCCAGGCGCGCCGCAATCTGCTGACTTGGGGCGTCCCGCTCAATCATCTCGTCGGCAAGACGTTCAACGTCGGCCCTGTTGTGCTGCGTGGCATTCGGCTGTGCGAACCGTGCGGGCATCTGGAGAAGCTTACTTGCAAGGGGGTCGAGAAGGGGCTAATCCATCGCGGCGGGCTGCGGGCGCAGGTGGTGACCGGCGGTGTGCTGTCGGTCGGGGCCGTCATCACGCCGAAAAGCGAGTGAACAATCCATGAAAAAGCACCCTCTCGTCCTGGGTCTCCTGCTGGTCGCAGTGAGCCTACCCAGCATCGCCATGGTGACCGACATGCCGAGCGCCGCGAAAGCACACGGCCAAGAGAAGCCGAAGATCCACGTCCATGAGGACGTCGTGTATGGCCGCGTGCAGGGGGCGGGGCTGTTGTGCGACGTTGCCTATCCCGAAGGCAAGGGGCCGTTTCCCGTGATTCTCTCCGTTCACGGCGGGCGCTGGTTCCGCGAATCCAAGACGACGCATAGCGCCATCAAGGTTCGGCAATGGGCGGAGTTCGGCTACGTCGCCATGTCGATCGACTATCGGCTCATCGGCGGCGCCCCCGCGCCGGCATGCTACCAGGATGCACTATGTGCGATTCGTTTTCTGCACGCCAATCCGCACAAGTATCCCATTGACAGTAATCGCATCTTTCTGATCGGCCAATCGGCAGGCGGCCATCTCGTGTCGCTGGCCGCCACGCTCGGCGACGGCCCGTTCAAGCGCACCGGCGGGTGGGAGGACCAACCGCACGGCTTTCGCGGCGTCATCTGTGTCGCATCGCCCTACGAGTTGACCAAGCTGGACTGGGGAAGCGGCTGGACGCCGCTCGGCGAGGACCCGGTCGCCGCCCGCCAACTCGCTTCGCCGATCCATCATGTAACAGGCAAGATGAAGCCGATCCTGGTAATTCACTCCGACGACGACAAATCGGTGCCGATCAAGCAGGCCCTCGACATGGTGGACGTTCTGAAGAAGGTGAAAGTGCAACACCGCTTCGTCCGCTACCAGGACAAGGGGCACATATCCATCACGGAAGACGTGATCCGCGAGACGCGGCGATTCATGGACGAGATCGGTGCGGATTCAGCCGGCAAGAAGTAGAGCCCTGCATTGGAACATACAGGAGGCGGCTACCTGTCAACTCATGCGAGGATTATCAACTATGAACCGAATCAAATCTGCAATTGCTGCCTTCGCCTTCTTTGTTTTGCCCGGAGTCGCCTCCGCGCAACAACCGCTCGTCGTCCCCATCTGGACCGGCAAGCCTGCGGATGACGTCGGCATCGCCGGCGAGGAGAAGTCCTTCCATCTGATGATCAATGGCAAGCCGTACCTGGTCGATGGCAAACCGACCCAATGGCTCACCAACGTCACCAAGCCGGAGATCCACATCTATCGCGCCGCGAAAGACAAGGACACCGGCACGGCCGTGCTGATCGCACCCGGCGGCGGGTATCACAACCTCGGCTGGGACGTGGAAGGAACTGAAATCGCGGAATGGCTCAACTCGATCGGCATCACCGGCATCATTCTGAAATATCGCTGTCCGCGCCGGCCGGGCGATGTGAAAAACGTGCCGCCGATCGGCCCGCTCAAGGACGCTCAGCGCGCGATCAGCCTGGTCCGCAGCAAGGCCAAGGAGTGGGGCATCGACCCGAAGCGCATCGGCATGGCCGGGTTCTCCGCGGGCGGGCACCTCGTCGGCGCGACCTGCACCAACTTCGAGAAGCGCGCCTATGAGCGGATCGACGCCGTCGATGACATCAGCTGCCGACCCGATTTTGGCATCATGTGCTACTCAGGCTACTTCAAGGTGGGCGACGGCATCTCGCCGACGGTGAAGACGCCGAAGGGAACGCCGCCGCTGTTTTTCGTCCATGCCACCGACGACGCGATCAGCGATTCCGACCACAGCGTGGCGTTCTATCTGGCGTTGAAGTCGGCCAAGATCGATGCGCAGATTCACCTTTTTGCCAAGGGCGGCCACGGCTTCGGCGTTCGCCGCGGCAGCCCGTGCTTTGGCTGGACGCGGCTCTGTGCGGATTGGATGGGCGACCACCGATTTTTGCCAGGGCCAAAGTGACCTCGTTTAGCGCCCGCGCGAGAACGTGCAGCAACCTCGTGGCGGCCAGCGGGCGCTAAACGGGGATCGGCTACTTGCGGCAGAGCGGATGCTTCAACGACTTCCACGCGCCGCCGTCCTTGCTGCTGGCGACGCACTGGGTGATGAAGTTCATCCCGTCCACGCCGTCGGCCACATTGGGATAGAGCGTATTCTTGCCATCGAATTTTTGCCCCGCGGCCCGCTTGACCATGTCGGCATACGCGGCGGTATAGACGTTGGCGAACGCTTCCAAAAAGGCTTCCGGATGCCCGGCCGGGATGCGCGTGGAAGCGCCCGCCGTCGCGCCGAGGTACGGGCCGCCGGCGCGCGTGTAGAGCTGGTGCGGCTTGCCGTTGACGCGCAAGATCATCTTGTTCGGCTCCTCCTGGTGCCATTCGAGGGCGCCCTTGGTGCCGTCCACTTCGATCCACAGATCGTTTTCGCGCCCGTGCGAGATCTGCGATGCGGTCACGGTGCCGAGCGCGCCGTTGCCGTAGCGCACGAGGGCGGCGCCGTAATCATCCAGCGCTCGACCGGCTTCAAACGCTTTGAGCGTGCAGGAGATTTGATCGGGAATCAGTCCCGTGACAAAGCGGCTCAAGTTGTAGGCGTGCGTGCCGATATCGCCGAAGCAGCCCGCGGCGCCGGACTTGCTCGGATCGGTGCGCCAGCCGGCCTGCTTCTGCCCGGAAGTTTCGAGCCGGGAGCGCAGCCAGCCCTGGATGTAGAAGGCGCGGATCGCATTGATCTCGCCCAGCTCGCCGGAGAGCACCATGTCGCGCGCTTGGCGGACCAGCGGATAGCCGGTGTAGTTGTGCGTGACGCCGAAGACGACGCCGCTCTTGTCGACGACCTTCGCCAACTCCTCGGCCTGGGCAAGATCAAACGTCATCGGCTTGTCGCACATGACGTTGAAGCCGGCTTCCGCGCAGGCCTTGGCGATCTCGAAGTGCGTGTGGTTCGGCGTCGCCACGGAGACGAAATCGATGCGCTCCGTCGCCGGCAGCTTGAGTTCTGCGGAAAGCATCTCCTTGACGGAACCATAGGCGCGCTCCGGCTTGATGTCATAGTCCGGCGCCGACGCCTTGGCCTTGGCCGGATCGCTGGAGAGCGCCCCGGCGACGAGGCTGGCGCGGTTATCGAGAATGGCCGCGGTCGCATGAACGCGTCCGATGAACGCGCCCTGCCCGCCGCCGACGAGGCCCATGCGCAGCTTGCGATGGAGAGGTTCGTTGGTAGGCATTGCTGGCTCCCTGTTTTAGCGTGTGGTATGAAGTCTTTGATAGGGAGACAGGAGTCAGGAGTCAGGGGTCAGGAGGCGGGAATCAGGAGTCAGGGGTCAGGAATCTGGAGTCCCCACGACTTTACTAAGCAATTAGTTTATGTGCAGTTTATGTGCAAAACGCCCACCCCCCAGGGGCCGTCTGCACGCCAAGACGCAGCTTATTGTCCTGACAGGTGTTACGCTTGAACCACGGTTGCCGTGCACATTGTCGAATGCTGCACACAAACCGGAATCGGCGGGCGCTCCAACGACGCTTCTGAATGGAGCCCCCAGGCGGCATGGACAGCCGCCGTGAATTACTTTCCATCCAGATTCGCAACCAACCTTGACAGGGTCCCACGCATTGCCCGGCGAGCCGTGTTTTCTCGTTGACAATGCGTCGCCGACCTGAAAAGATTGGAGTCGTGATATGGCGCGCAGCCGCGTTAGGGCGCGCTGGCGCGCTCTAATCCAAGTTCGGCGGCCAGGGAGCGAGCCTTTTGTGGTCACGCCCCAATTCGTGGCCAAAGCAGTCCGGTTCGCGATGGCGATTGGCTGAGGCCACGTTTCCGAGAAGTGAAACCAGATGCGGCGGACGCTCGTCTTGACCAGGGCGCCCACTTTCCACAGCATCGTTCGCAACGTGTGAACCTGAGCCTTGGCGACCTCCGGAATGGCTGCCGTCGCTTCGCGATGCAAGATCAC
>SHZY01000011.1 GCA_009692065.1 Gemmataceae bacterium | reverse complement strand
CTTTCCACAGGCATTCGTGGAAAAGTCTACGAGATTCCGCGCGGGAAAGTTGAAATCGATGCAGATGGAAATTCGTCATAAAATAAGCCGCGGCAAGAATTTGCATCTGGTCAGCAATGTCTCAACGGGACATTAGTGATAGCGGATATCAATGGCGTTCGACCGGTAGGTCCGAAAGTTTCTCGTTCAGAATCTGTCGCCACACGGTGGGGTACACGTCCTGAAGCCGAGCCGCTGGGTTCTTGGCGAGCAGCCAATGCGTCTGTGCTTGCTGCGTGGCTGCGCGTGGCATGCTCGCCGGCAAGGGTAGGTTGGCCGACATCATGCGGCCTTCGGCATGGTAACGCTCGGTGTGAGCGTTGCTGATTTGTCTGGCAAACTTCTTTAGATTGACGGCGCCCGTCTCAGGTTCGGTGCTCAGAGCGAAAGCCGACTTGCGAATATCGACAGCCCAGCGCGCCTCCTTGAGGAGCGTTCTGGCGTCGGTCTTGCCGGCCAGCGCGTGCAGCACTCCCCCTTCGGGAACGCAGAAGTAGCTGGCGACGTTGCCGCCCACCTTTTGGCCATTGATGATCTGGAAGGCGCCGACTTTCAGGTAGGTGCTGACGAAGTTGTCGTTGAGATAGGCCGCGACGAGCGGGTCGGCCAAGGCGTTCACACGGAACGCGTCGGCGTTGTTTCAGGTAAAGTCCTTGTCTTCAAGGTTGCCCGACAGGTGCATCATGAAGACCATTTTCTTCTCGGCGGCAGCGCGCTGGAAAGCCGCGGCCGGATCCTTCAGGAAGCGAACCTGCGTGCCGATCTGATCGCAATCGACAAATTCTTCCGGCTGGAGCGGCTTCAACTCCTGCGGTGCGGCGGGTTCGACGGCCTTCGGCGCCGCATTCGCTCGAGGTCCGACGGGCCGGATCGCAGGCATCGGCAACGGTTCGTCCTCGATCGGTCGCTCGCCTCGAAACGACGAGAAACCCGCGACGATCAACACCACCAGCACCCAGCCGATGCCGCCGCCGATGGCAATTTGCACCCACGGCAACCGCACGCCTGACGATGCCTTGCGCAGCTGCGTTTTCTTCTTGCGGGCGTCGCTCGAAGGCGTCACCAGAATTGCGTTGGGATACCGATCCGAAGGTTCAGGCTGGGACATACGCACCTCCCAAGAAAACTTGTCGATTTGCGTTGGCTGAACGTTCTCAAGACCCGGCAGACTGCTCGCAAGATGGTTTCGCGCACCCGCCACTTCGCCGCCATCCTACATCGGGCGTGCTTCCCATGCAACCGTATTCTTGCGCCCGGGACAACACCACTTGGATCCGTCATTCCGCGTTTTATTCCCACTGAATGTTTGCAGGGCCGTAGCCTACCCATTAATATGGGCCTACTTGGAGGGGCAAAATTTCACGACCGCAACCGCGACCCACCTAACGACCGAGAATTTTTCCCATGACAAAACTTACGTATCGTTTTGCCGCGTCCGCCATTCTAGTTTCCCTGGCAACACTGCCGCTCCGTGCCGGCGATGAGCCGAAAATCCAGGCCGACGTCATCTATGGCCGCAAGGACGGAATGGCTCTGACGTTTGATGTCATCAAGCCCGCCAAGGCCAACGGGGCAGGCATCATCTGGATTCAAAGCGGCGGGTGGTACTCGAACTGGGCGGACGCGAAAATCCTGGCCAGCGCGTCGAAGCCGTATCTCGACAAGGGCTACACCATGTTCATCATCCGCCACGCCAGCGCACCGAAGTACGCGGTGCCCGACGCCGTCGCCGACGTGCGCCGCAGTGTGCGAGTGATTCGCATGAAAGCAAGCGAGTTCGGCGCGAACCCGGAACGCCTCGGTGTGTTCGGCGGCAGCGCGGGGGGCCATCTATCGCTCATGCTCGGCACCACCGGCGATGACGGCGATCCGAAGGCGAAGGACCCGGTTCTCAAGTCAGGCAATCGCCTCGCTGCCGTCGTCGCACTCTATCCGCCGACCGACCTGCGCGGCTGGACGACCGACCCGCCCGAGGTGATCAAGAAGATCCCAGGCCTCAAGCCGCCGCTCACCTTCGACGAGAAGCTGACGCCCAGCCTGTCGCCGATCCTGCATGTCTCCGACAAAGCCGCGCCGACGCTGCTGATCCATGGCGACAAGGACCTCTTGGTGCCGATTGACCATAGCCACAACATCATGAAGGTGTTCGAAAAAACCAAGGCGCCTGCCAAGCTGGTCGTTGTCGAAGGCGCCGCGCACGGATTCAGCGCCAAGCAAAACACGGAGATCGTGCTGCCGGCGATGCTCGAGTGGTTCGACAAGCATCTCGCCGCGAGGAAGGAACCGTAGTTCGCGGACAAAACCATTGCAAGCCGAGTCGCCGATTGCGAGAATAGCGGTGGACATTCAATGCCACGGCTTTTTCTTTCGAGATGATCATGGTTCGATACACCGTTCGTATTCTCCACCTGGTGCCATGCCTGACTACCTTGTTGCTGTTCGGCCCCACGCTGACTATTCGCGCGCAGGAGAAGAAGACCGCGGCCCCCGTGACGGTTGACTTCAATCGCGACATCCGGCCCATCCTTTCCGAAAACTGCTTTGTCTGCCATGGGCCGGACGAATTGCAGCGCAAGGCGAAGCTGCGGCTCGATACGCGCGACGGCGGTCTTGCCAAGTTGCGCGGCGGCGGCCACGCCATCGTGCCGAAAAAGATCGACGAGAGCGAGCTGGTGCGTCGCATTCTCGCCGAGGACGCGACTGAACGCATGCCGCCGCCGAAGACGAACAAGAAGCTCAGCACCGCGCAGATCGATTTGCTGAAGCGCTGGATCGAACAGGGAGCCGTGTATTCGCAGCACTGGGCCTTCGTCGCGCCGCAACGCCCCGCGCTGCCGAATGTCAAGGAGTCGCAGCGCGTCCAAAATGCGATTGACCGCTTCATTCTCGCGAGGCTGGAAAAAGAAGGCATGCAGCCAGCGCCGGAAGCGGACCGTGCGACGCTTGTCCGGCGGCTCGCGCTCGACCTTACAGGCTTGCCACCGACGATCTCGGAGATCGATTCGTTCCTCAACGACAAGAACCCCGGCGCCTACGAACGCGTCGTCGAACGCTATCTCTCCTCGCCTCACTATGGCGAGCGCATGGCCGTCGATTGGCTCGATGCCGCCCGCTTCGCCGACACGCATGGCTATCACATTGATGCCGGGCGCGACATGTCGCGCTGGCGCGAATGGGTGATCGATGCGTTCAACAACGATCTGCCGTTCGACCGCTTCACCATCGAGCAGCTGGCCGGCGATTTGCTGCCGAACGCGACGATTGAGCAAAAGATCGCCAGCGGCTTCAATCGCAATCACATGATCAACTTCGAAGGCGGCGCCATCCCCGAGGAGTATCTCAACAACTACATCGTCGATCGCGTCACCACCACGGCAACCGTTTGGCTTGGCCTGACGATGACGTGCTCGCAGTGCCACGATCACAAGTACGACCCGATCTCGCAGCGCGAATTCTATCAGGTATACGCGTTCTTCAACGCCGTGCCGGAGAGCGGGCTGGATGGCTCCAAGGGCAACGCGGCGCCGGTCATCAAAGCGCCGTCGAAGGCTCAGTTGGAGGCCATCGCCAAGATTGACGCGCAGATCAAAGAACTTGAGAAGGCGTCGGAGGTGGTCATGAAAATCGCCGAACTTCGCAAGGAGAAGAAGGCCCTAGAAGCGAAAGCCGGCTCAAGCATGGTCATGCAGGACATGCCGAAGCCGCGCGACACGTTCATGCTGATTCGAGGCGAGTACAACAAGAAGGGCGCAAAAGTAAGCGCGGGAGTGCCTGCGTTCCTTCCTGCCTTGCCTGAGGGCGCGCCGGCCAATCGGCTCGGTCTCGCCCGCTGGCTGACCGATCCGTCGCATCCGTTGATGAGCCGGGTGATCGTCAATCGCTACTGGCAAATGTTCTTCGGCGCCGGTCTGGTGAAGACGGTCGAGGACTTCGGCTCGCAGGGTGAACAACCGAGCCATGCCGAGTTGCTCGATTGGCTCGCGGCCGAATTCATCTCCCCTCTCCCCTCCGGGGGAGAGGGGCCGGGGGTGAAAGGGCGGCGTGCCTGGAGCGTGCGCCACCTGGTGCGCACCATCGTCACGTCGTCGGCCTATCGCCAATCGTCCGTCGTCACGAAGGCGAATCTCGCCAGGGATCCGGAAAATCGTCTCCTGGCGCGTGGCCCCCGCTTCCGCCTGCAAGCCGAGTTCATCCGCGATCAAGCGCTCGCCCTCAGCGGGTTGCTCAATCGCGAGATCGGCGGCCAGAGCGTCAGCCCGTATCAACCCGCTGGCCTGTGGCAGGAACTCGCGTCGCGGCAGGACAGCAAGAACTGGTCGGCCCAGTTCTTCGTGCAGAGCCACGGCAAGGACCTGTATCGCCGTACGATGTACACCTTCTGGAAGCGCACCTCGCCGCCGCCGCAGCTGGTGACCTTCGACGCTCCGGACCGCGAGATCTGCACCGTGCGCCGCTCGCGCACCAACACGCCGCTGCAGGCCCTGGTGCTGATGAACGACCCGACCTACGTGGAGGCATCGCGCAAGTTCGCCGAACGAATCATGCTAAAGGAAAAAACCTCGGAGGCCCGTTTAGCGCTCGCGTGGCGCCTCGCGACGGCGCGTTCCCCGTCGGAACGAGAGATGGCGATCCTCCAACGCGTCCTCGACAAGCAACTGCAAACCTACAACGCCAACCCAAAGGCCGCCGCTGACCTCTTGCGCGTGGGCGAAGCGCCGCGCGACGACACGCTATCCGCGCCGGAGTTGGCAGCGTACACGATTGTGGCAAGCGTGCTCTTGAATCTGGATGAAGTGGTGACGAAGAACTGAAGTCCAGACACGCCCAGGGGTGAAAAAAAATGAATCCCATTCTCGAAAAACACCTTATGCAAACCCGCCGCCAGTTCTTCGGTCGTGCCGCGTCCGGCATCGGCATCGCCGCGCTGGCGTCGCTGCTCGATCGCGACGGTCTCTGCGCCGAGGAGATGACGCCGCGTGCCGGCATCCTTCGCGCTTTGCATCATGCGCCGAAGGCCAAGCGCGTCATCTATCTCTTCATGTCGGGCGGGCCGTCGCATATCGATCTAATTGATTACAAGCCGCAGTTGCGCCGCTATCACGGCCAGGAGTTGCCCGGCTCCATTCGCATGGGGCAACGCGTCACTGGCATGACGGCGGGCCAAAGTTCGTTCCCGTGCGTGGCGCCGATGTTTCGCTTCGATCGCCATGGGCAGTGCGGCCTTCCCTTGAGCGAGTTGCTGCCCAACATCGGCACCATCGCCGACGATATCGCTGTCGTCAAATCGCTGCACACCGAGGCGATCAATCACGACCCCGCGATTACCTACATTCAGACGGGCCATCAGCAGCCCGGTCGGCCAAGTCTCGGCAGCTGGCTCAGCTATGGTATAGGCGCCGAGAATGCCAATCTGCCCGCGTTCGTGGTGATGACCTCGCAAGGCTCCGGTAACCGTACCGACCAACCACTCTTCTCGCGTCTCTGGGGCTCCGGCTTCATACCGTCGGAGCATCAGGGGGTGCGCTTCCGTACCGGCAATGATCCAGTCCTCTACCTGTCAAACCCACCCGGCATCAACTCGGGCACGCGTCGAAGCATGATCGATGCCACGCGGGAACTGAACGAACTGGCCGCACAATCGGTCGGCGATCCCGAGATCAACACGCGCATCGCCCAGTACGAGATGGCGTTTCGCATGCAGACCAGCGTCCCCGAACTCACCGACATCGCCAGCGAGCCTCGCCACTTCCGCGACATGTACGGCGTCGAGCGCGGCTACGACGACGGCGGTTTCGCGCGCAATTGCCTCCTGGCTCGCCGCATGATCGAGCGAGGTGTGCGCTTCGTGCAGCTCTTCCATCGCGGCTGGGACCAGCACAGCTCCTTGCCGAACCAAATCCGCGGTCAGGCGCGGGACGTCGATCAGCCGAGCGCAGCCCTCGTCAAAGATTTGAAAGCCCGCGGCCTGCTCGAAGACACCCTCGTCATCTGGGGCGGCGAATTCGGCCGCACCGTCTACAGCCAGGGGGCGCTGACCGCAAACAACCACGGCCGCGATCATCATGGCCGTTGCTTCAGCGCCTGGCTGGCTGGCGGCGGCATCCGCGGCGGCGTCAGCTACGGAGAGACTGACGACTACTGCTACAACATCGCCCAGAACCCCGTCCACATCCACGACCTGAACGCGACGATCCTCCACTGCCTCGGACTCGATCACACCCGCCTCACCTACCGCTTCCAGGGCCGCGATTATCGACTGACCGATGTGCACGGCGAGGTGGTGCGGGGAATTCTCAAGTAAGGTGTCCGAGCCTGAGCGCGAGCGAAGGGCGCGAAGCGGCCCTTCGCTCGCGCTCAGGCTCGGAGCCCCCTCCTTCCGCATTTTCTCCAGATTCAGACCTCTAAAGGCGTTTCCCGTAATTGGATCAATCTCCCCTCGGCTCCGGTCCGATGATTGATGGACGGAACAGGATGTTTCGTTCCGATCGATTCCGGAGCCCTGTCTCGTGAAACTGCGCAAACCATGGATGATTCGGCTGGCTTCCTGCGTCGGTGCGCGGGTGCTGCGCGCCTGGCTGAGCACGATTCGTTGCCGGGCCGATTGGTTTGATCCAAAACTGGAGCCCTTGAACCCGAGCTTGCGCGAGCGCTACATCTACGCGATGTGGCATGAACAACTGCTCGGCATGCTGGCGTTTCGCTCCGCCGCACCAGTGACCGTGCTGGTCAGTCAGAGTGCGGAGGGCGATCTGCTTGCGCAGATGCTCGCACGCTTCGGCGTGAACACGGTGCGCGGTTCCTCGACACATGGCGCCCTGGATACGGTACACGAAGTCCTCGACCTGAACATGCAATCGCACCTCATTGTTGCGTCCGATGGCCAGCGCGGTCCGCGGCAGGACGTAAAGCGCTGGCTCGTGTACCTCTCTGCGTGGACGAACCTGCCCATCGTTCCGCTTGGGCTTGCGTTCCGGCGTGCCTGGCGCGCGAAAAGCTGGGACCGCATGGCCGTGCCGGTTCCAGGCACGAAGTTGCATCTCGTCGGCGGTCCGATCATCACGGTTCCCCAGGGTTGAAGCATTCGGAATCTGGAAAAGTACCGCGTGCAGGCCGAACACGCGATCGTGACGGCCAACCACGTGGCGGACGCCTGGATGCAGGGACGCACGCCGACGGCACAGTGGCCGAATTCCACCAGCGCGGCAGCGGCCTGAATCAAGTCGATCGCCGTCAATAAGGAGTCGTCATGGCGAAGCCCAGGTCCTGGTGCTTGGATTATGCCGGCTACCTCCTCGTCCGCATGTTCAGTTGCGTCTTGCAGGCCCTGCCGCTCGACTGGTCGGTCGCGCTCGTGCGTGTGTTGACGCTCGGCTTCTATCATCTGGATCGCCGCCATCGCCGCGTGGCAATCGACAACCTACGCCACGCCTTTCCGGGGGCCTACAGCGAGGAGCAACTTGAACAACTCACGCTCGACGTCTACCAGCATTTTGGCCAAATGATCCTGGAAATGACGCTGATCCCCCGCAAGTTGGGATCGCGCCGCTGGCGTGAGGGGCTTGTCTCGAGTTTTTCGCCCGAACTCAAGCAAGCACTCACTTCGGGGCGGCCCATTCTCGTGGTCACCGCACACTACGGCAACTGGGAACTGACGGCCTTCATGCTGCGTTTCTTCGGCATTCGAGCCCACCTCGTCGCGCGGCCCATCGACAACCCTTATGTTGACGACCTGCTGCGCCGGTTCCGCGAGATGGTCGGGCACAAGGTTCTCTCCAAGCACGGCGATCTGGCCCGCATGAAGGAAGTGCTTGCCGATCGAGGCTGCCTGTGCACGCTCGTCGATCAGGATGCGGGGGCGCGTGGGATGTTCGTGGATTTCTTCGGCCGGCCTGCTTCAACGCATAAGGTGATCGCCCACCTGGCTCGGCGCACCGGCGCCCTGATCGTGGTCACGGGCGCCCAGAATCTTGGCGCCCCTCTGGAATACGCCGTGCGGACCACCGACATCATCGATCCCCAAGAGTACACCGGGCATGCCGACGCCCTCTTCGCGATCACGCAACGCGTCACCACCGGCGTTGAGCTTCTGGTCCGCCATGACCCGCGCCAGTACTTTTGGCTGCACCGTCGCTGGAAGCACAGTCCACCGGAGTCGGCGCCGTCCCAGGCGGCCGCGGCGTGAGTTGGTGACACAAGCTCGTCTAACCTGGGGGTCGTCGTTCCGATCAATTCGTCTCACTTCCCCCTCACCCCCGGGAGAGGCGGCGCCGCCTTCGCGCTCGCGGCAACGAAGTCCTCGCCGAGCAAATGGGCGATCGTCGCCGCCACCTGGCCTTGAGTCGTTTCCACATTCTCGCGCACTCCCAAACCCGGCGTGTCGGGGCCCAGCACCGCGATCCAGATGAACTCCGCGAGCGGCACCTTCTTGCCGTGGTCCGTCCAGTCCACGCGCGTGTCGCCGCGGCCGTGATCGGTCGTGATGATCAGCGACGTCTTGTCTTTGTACTGCGGAAGCGTTTGCAGCGTCTGCCACAACTCGGCGAGGTAGCGGTCGGCGTTGTTCGCTGCATCAAGATGCAAATCATAGCGCCGACCGTGGCCCCATTCGGCGGTCTCGCCCAGGCCGATGTAAAGCACGCGCGGCTTGTGGCGCAGCAG
Source organism: Gemmataceae bacterium (assembly GCA_009692065.1). Taxonomy (GTDB): domain Bacteria; phylum Planctomycetota; class Planctomycetia; order Gemmatales; family Gemmataceae; genus SIAQ01. The sequence goes on along the minus strand of SHZY01000011.1, from coordinate 56,151 downwards.
ATGCTCGCTGGCATATTCCATCGTGATGACGTCGAAGCAATTGTCCGGCCAGTAGCGAGGCAAGAAAGGGAGCGAGGCATTCATGGCACGCTGGCGGTCGGTGCCCGGGTCGTCCTTGACGGGGTTCCAGTCGGTGTGGACCTTCAAGCCGTTGCGCTCGGCACGGAAGATCCACGGGAAGACATCCCAGGTGCAAAACGCCGCCACGCGGTTTTTGTAGGCCGGTTTCTCGTGCAGAAATTCGAGTACGGATAGATTCGCATTCGATTTCTTCGCATTGGACGTGATGCCAGGATCAGCAAAGCCGCAGAAGATTTCGCTGTACCCCGGATAGGAAAACTTGAGCCCATTGGTCAACCTGGTCGTCGCCTTGCGCGCGCGGTCGCCGAAGATTTGGCCGTCCTTGGCAATGGTCTTCCAGAAGAACGGCAGCAGCGCCTCGCGGCGTTCCTCGGGTTTTTCGCGCCAGAACCGTTTTTTGAGGCCGTCGAGGTCCTTCACGCCGCCAAACTGTTTGTTGAGCAGCATGTCGTCGGCGCCGCCGAAGAACTCCTGGAAACGAAAACCATCGAGCGTGACTACGATGGCATTCTCGGTTCGCGGCCTGGCCTGCTTTTCACCGGCGCCGATCGGAACTACCGCGACCAGCACCAGGATGTGCGTAAATGCAATACGGAAGGTACTACGCAGCATGTTGGATCCTCGTGTTGACTTGGATACCTATCCACAAAGGCACCGAACGGACATGGCATTTATTACCCATTAACTCGTCTCTGTGCCTCTGTGGGTAGGAATGCTACTTCGGTGTGAAACGCTGGATCACAAAGTAAAACACGGGCGTCAGGAAGATACCGAACAGCGTTACACCGCACATGCCGGCGAACACCGTCAGGCCGAGCGATTGCCGCATTTCATGTCCCGCGCCGCGTGCGACCACCAGCGGCACGACGCCGAGGATGAAGGCGAACGATGTCATGAGGATCGGGCGTAGCCGCAATCGGCAGGCTTCGACCGTTGCCTCGCGGATGCCGATGCCCTGCTCGCGGCGCTGCTTGGCGAACTCGACGATGAGGATGGCGTTCTTGCTGGCCAGGCCGACCAGGACGACGAAGCCGATCTGCGTGAAGAGATTGACTTCCAGGCTGGCCAGCACGACGCCGGTCACGGAGCACAACAAGCACATCGGCACGACGAGAATGACCGCGAGCGGCAGCGACCAGCTTTCATACTGAGCCGCCAGGACGAGGAAGACGAACATCACCGCCAGGGCGAAGAAGAACATGGCGATATTTCCCGCTTGCAGTTGCAGGTAGGTCAGCTCGGTCCACTCCGACGCCATCGAGCGGGGCATTTCCTCGCTGGCGATTCTTTGCATCATCTCGATCGCCTGGCCGGAGCTGGTCCCCGGCACGCTATTGCCGGTAATCGCGGTCGAGGCATACATGTTGTAGTTCATCAACATGACGGGACCGACGGTGTCGCGCACATCGATGAACGTGCCGAGCCGAACCATCTGGCCCTGCTTGTTCCGCACCTGGAGTTGGCCAATGTCGGTGACCTTGGTACGGAACTTCTGGTCGGCCTGAACGTTCACCTGCCAGGTTCGGCCAAAGGCGTTGAAGTTGTTGACGTAATACGATCCGAGATAGACCTGCAAAGTATCGAAGACGTCTTTGACCGGCACACCGAGCACCTCGCAAATATCGCGATCGATCTCGAGATAGAGCCAGGGGGTGTTGGCGCGCGAGCTGTGGCTCACGCCGGTGAGGCCCTCGGTCTTGTTGGCCCGATCCACGATCCTGTCGCAGATCCGCTGGAGTTCCTTCTGTCCCAGGTTGCCGCGGTCCTCGACCATGAGCTTGAAACCGCCCGTGGTGCCGAGTCCGTCTACCGGTGGCCCGCCGAAGACGGATACGATGGCGTCATTGACTTCACGCTCACAGCGTTCAAGCACCCTGGCGGCAATGGCGTCGGCGCTCAGGTCGGCCGCGTGCCGTTGGTTGAACGGCTTCAGCATGATGTACATTGAGCCGAGGTTGGGCGCGTTGGCGTTCAAGATCAGCGATTGGCCGGAGACGCCAACGGTGTTCGCCACCCCCGCGATGCCGGGAATGCGTTCCTTGTCGCTCTTGTCGCCGCGGACGATTTTCTCGATCTGTGCCATCACCTTCTCGGTTCGATCGACCGAGGCGGCGTCCGGCAACTGCACGTTCAGGATCAAGTACCCCTTGTCTTGCTGCGGAATGAAACCGGTGGGAGCGCGAAAGAACTGTACCCCGGTCAGCACTAGCAGACCGCCGTAGGCGATGAACACGATCACGCTGATGCGCAGCGACTTGGCTACCGCAACGCCGTAGATCTCGGTCATCCAATCGAACCCACGGTTGAACGCCCGGAACACCCAGCCCAGCACGGCATTCACCGGCACGATGATAATCCAGCCGAGCATCAAGCCGACAAACAAGCCAGGCGCAAAGTAGGCTCCCTTGATGGCCCAGTACTGCCACGGCGGCAACTCGTCGAGAACGTCTTGCGCGGGAGCTAGGCCAGGAGACCAGGAGACAAGGAGGCGTGGAGACAGAGAGAGTGTGAGGAAGCCCAAGAGGCCAAAGATCCACCACGGCAATGCCTCGCGCTTGATCTGGTGAGTGGTGAGTGGTGAGTGGTGAGTGGTTCGTCCCGACGACTCACCACTCACCACTCCACCCCTCACCAACTTTGTCTTGAAGATCAACACCGCCCGCGACGGCGTCATCGTGATGGCGTTGATGGCCGAGATGATGGTCGAGACGGCAATCGTCACCGCGAACTGCCGGAAGAATTGGCCCGTGATGCCTCCCAGAAAACAGCACGGGATGAACACCGCGCTCAAGACGAGCGTGATCGCGAGGACCGGGCCGGTGATCTCGTCCATGGCCTTGATCGTCGCCGTCCGGGCGTCGAGGCCCGTCGCAATTTGCCTTTCGATGTTCTCCAGCACGACGATGGCGTCATCAACGACGATGCCGATCGCCAGCACCAGCCCGAAGAGCGTCAGGTTGTTGAGCGTGAATCCCATGGCCGCCATGACGGCGAAGGTGCCGATCAGCGACACCGGCACGTCGATGATCGGCAAAATCATGGCCCGCCAGTCCTGCAAGAAAAACAACACGACGATGGCGACCAGGATGACGGCGTCGAGCAGCGTCTTGTAGACCTCGTCCACCGACTCCTGGATGAAGGGCGTGGTGTCGTAGACGATCTTGTACTCAACGCCGTCCGGGAAGCGGGCCTTGAGTTCCTTCATTTTGGCATGGACGTCGCGCGCAGTCTCCAGCGCATTGGAGCCGGGCAGAGCGTAGATCGACAGCGCAACCGAGGGCTTGCCATCGAGCGTGCAGGATTGATCGTACTGCTGCGAACCGATGTGGACGCCCAACTCATCCATGGCCTGGAGGTGTTCGATGCCACCTGCCTTGTCTCCCCCTTCGGAAGGGAGGGTACGGGGCGTTACGACTTCACTCAAGCGGACGAAACTCTTGGCATCGTCTCCAAGCGGAATCATAGCGTCGGCGAGTTCGTCGACGTGAGGCCGTTGCCGACCGCCGAAGGTCGCGAGCAAACTTAAGGATCCGTTGTCTGTTGGATCGGCCTCAGGATCAGTGCTGATCGAAAGGGGCACGGGACTGAGGGCGGCAATGACATCCGCGGTCTTCAGTTTGCGTTGCGCCAGCTTGCTGACATCGAGCCGGATGCGCACGTAGTATTTGTTCTCGCGCACCACGTCACGCAGGTAAACGATGCCGGTTGCCTGACGGTTCGGCCCCCCCCTACCGGGTCCCCCTTGCGAAAGGAGGGAGGAAAGGGGCTGCAACGGCTGCCCGGCGACGCTTCGGCCAGCCTTGATGATGATGTTGGCAAACTCCTGCGGATCGGTGAGCCGGCCTTGCGTGTTGATGGTGAGCTGAAATTGCTGGGCTCGCATCGTGGGCGGCTGGCCGATCTGGCCGGCGGCGACCTGCACATTCTGCTCGGCGATCGCAGCGACGACGTCCATGCCGCTCAGGTTGAGCGCCGCCAGCTTGTCGGGATCGAGCCAGGCGCGCAGACTGTAATCGCGCTGCCCGAGGTACGTGATGCCGGCCACGCCCTTGACGCGCTTCAACTCATCCTTGACGTGGATCGTCGCGTAGTTGCTCAAGAAGACAGCATCCTTGCTCAGGTCCGGCGACACCAGGTTGACAATCATCAAGGTGTTGGGCGACATCTTCTGGACGTTGATCACGCCATTCTGCACGATCGGCGGAATGATCGGCGCGGCCAGGTTCACGCGATTCTGCACCAACACCTGGGCCATGTCTGAGTCCATGCCCATCTTGAACGTGACGGTCAGGTTGTAAGCACCGTCGTTGGTGCAGCGCGAGGACATGTACACCATCCCCTCGACGCCTGAAACCTGCGCCTCGATCGGCGCCGCCACTGTGTCCTGCACCGTCCGCGCATTGGCGCCCGGGTAGAACGCAGTCACCTGCACCGTCGGCGGCGCCACCTCCGGATACTGCGCGATCGGCAGGTGCCACCAGGCGACAATGCCCACCAGCACGATGACCAGCGAGATCACCGTGGCGAAAACCGGACGATCGATGAAGAATCGCGAGAACATACCGTTGGTCCGTAGTCCGTGGTCCGTAGTCCTTACGCTTCAAGCTACGGACCCTTTGACAGCAACTTCAAATGAACGCCGCGGAACGCCAGCACAATCGGGATGCCGAGAGTGGCACCGACGATCGGGCCCCAGAGTGCATGGACGATGCCGAGCCGGCCCAGCAGATAACCGATCGCCGCGCCGACCAGGCCGCCGATTAGCGCCGAGCCGACCCACTGCACTAAGACGCCCGCAAACAGCCGCGTCTCGCCGAGCCCCTGAATCACATAGAAGAAGATCGGCGTGAGGAAGATGCCGAACGCAGTGACGCCCACCATGCCGCTGAAGACGGCAATCCCCAGCGACCGCCGCATTTCCGCCCCCGCGCCCGAGGCGACACACAAGGGCACCACGCCCAGGATGAAAGCGAACGAGGTCATCAAGATCGGCCGCAGCCGCAGCCGTGACGCTTCCAGCGTCGCTTCGAAAACCGGCTTGCCCTGCTGGTGTAGCTCCCGGGCGAATTCGACGATCAGGATGGCGTTCTTGCACGCGAGCCCCACCAGCACGACCAATCCTATTTGCACGAAGATGTTGACGGACGTGCCCGCCAGCAGAATGCCGACGATGGAACAAAGCATGCAGAGTGGCACAACCAGGATGACCGCCAACGGCAACGCCCAGCTTTCGTAGAGTGCCGCCAGCGCCAGGAAGACACAGACAACCGCCAGCGCAAAGACAATCGCCGTGGTGTTGCCCTCGCGGATTTGCAGGTACATCAATTCGGTCCATTCGGTTCTCATCGAACGCTGCAGGCTCTCGTGCGAGATCTGATCAACGGTCGCGATCACTTCTCCGGAGCTGACGCCTGGCAGCAAGGCGCCGGTGATCGGCGCGGCCGTGTAGAGGTTGTAGCGCCGGACAAAAATCGGGCCGCTCTTTTCGCGCACGCTGACCAAGGTGCCCAGCGGCACCATCTGTCCCTGGCTGTTGCGTACTTGGAGCTGGTTGATATCTTCGATGCGGTCGCGGAACTGGCGATCCGCCTGAAGCGTGACGTGCCAGTAGCGGCCAAAGGCGTTGAAGCGATTGACGTTGAACGAGCCCAGATAGATCTGCAAGGCCTGACTTACCTCGTCGAACGGCACACCCATGGAGGCCGCCTTGATCCGGTCGATCTCCATGTAGAGCTGCGGCGTATTGGAGCGAAACTGGGTGCTGACACCGGCCAACATAGGGCCCCCCGTGCCGCCTCCCAGGAAGGCAGCTTGGCCTCGTCGTTCATCCTTCCCGCCCGTCGCTCCTTCGCCGATCTGTTCCTTAACTTGGCGGACGAACTTATCGGTCTGGTCCTGTAGGGTCGGCAAGCCCAGGCCGCCGCCATCCTGAACGACGATCTTGAACCCGCCCGATGTACTGATGCCAGGTACCGGCGAGGACGGCGACACAACAACACGCGCTTCCTTGACCACATCCGCAAATCGCTTGCGCATCTCGGCCATGATCCCGTCGGCGCGCAACTCGCGATTCTGCCGTTTGGAGAACGGATCGAGGATGACGAAGAACGAGCCGAAGTTGGAGCCGTTGGTCGCTTCCACGAAGGAGATCCCCGAAAGCCCAATGGTATGGGCCACGCCGGGAACCTTGCGCATGATGTCATCGACCTGGGCGAGGGCTTCCTGTGTGCGCTCCAGCCCCGCTGAATCGGGAAGCTGCACGCTGACTACCAGCCGGCCCATGTCCTGCTGCGGCACAAATCCCCGCGGCGAGTCGCGAAAGACGAAGTAGGTCAGGAACAACAGCCCGCCATACGCCAGGAGCACGATCACGCTCAAGCGCAGCGCCTTGGCAATTGTCCACCCGTAAATGTCGGTCAGACGATCGAATGCAATGTTGAAGCCACGGAACATTCCGGCGAGCACAACATTCACGGGACCAATGGCAAACCAGCCGATCAGCAAACCGACGAGCATGCCGGGCGCAAAGTAGAGCGCCTTGAGCCCCCAGAACTGCCAGGCCGGCAACTCGAGATCATCTTCTTCAGGAGTCAGCCCGGGCAGCCCCAGCGCGCCCCCCACGAGGTCAGGCGCCCAGGCAAGGCTGAGCATGCCGAGCATGCCGAATATCCACCACGGCAAAGCTTCCTTTCCTGATTCCTGACCCCTGACTCCTGACCCCTGATTCCTGACTCCTGATTCCTGGAAAATCAACACCGCCCGCGACGGCGTCATCGTGAGCGCGTTGATGGCCGAAATCACGGTCGAAGCGGCAATCGTCACGGCGAACTGGCGGAAAAACCTGCCGGTGATGCCGCTGATGAAAGCGCACGGCACAAAAACCGCGCACAAGACCAAAGTGATCGCGATGATCGGGCCGCTGATTTCCTTCATGGCCTTGATGGTTGCGGTGCGCGTGTCGTAGCCCTTGGCCATCTGCCGCTGGATGTTCTCCAGGACGACAATCGCGTCATCGACGACGATGCCGATCGCCAGCACAAGCCCGAAGAGCGAGATGTTGTTCAAGCTGTAGCCGACGACGGCCATGACCGCGAAGGTGCCGATCAGAGAGACGGGCACATCGATCATCGGCAAGATCATGGCCCGCCAGTCCTGCAAAAAAAAGAGGACGACGATGGCCACGAGGATGACGGCGTCGCGCAGCGTACTGAGGACTTCGGAGATCGACTCGCGGATGAAGGGGGTGGTGTCGTAAGCGATGGCGTAATCGATATCGTCTGGGAAGCGAGTTTTCAGCTCCTTCATCTTGGCGCGGATGCGGTCGCCGACTTCGAGCGCATTGGTGCCCGGGAGCTGATAGACGTTGAGGCCGACGGAGGGGCCGCCATCGAAGGTGCAGCCCATGTTGTAATTCAAGGCGCCTATCTCGACATGAGCGACGTCCCTGAGCCGAACGATGCCGAGAGAGGGAGGTACCGGCCCAAGGTTCGCTGCGAGGTTGCCGGTCGCCGACTTCCGTGTCGAGCGTTTCTTTGCTCCTGGGGAGGTCATGGCGACGCCGGCAAGGATGCTGGCGAGATCGGTACTGGCGCCGCCGCCTGAGTCCGCGCCGCCGCCGATGGTCGCGCCGCCAATCAGGGTACTGCCGGGGCCGTCGAGGTTGGCGCCATCCAGAATGCCGTCGTCGGCCGCACCGCCTGGGGATGGCCCGCTGACCCCCTTGCCGGGTCGGGCCGGCTGGCTGTCGCCGATCTTGAGTATGATGTTGCCAAATTGCTCCGGCGTGGCGAGTCGGCCCAGGGTGTCGATCGGGTACTGGAAGGATTGGCTGGCGCGGGCGGGCGGTCGGCCAACCTGTCCGGCAGCCGCCTGCATGTTTTGCTCTCTTATGGCCGTGGCTACGTCGGTGGCCGTCATGTGACGCGAGGCCAGCTTCTGCGGATCGAGCCAGGCGCGGATGCTGTAATCTCGCTGCCCCATGATGTTGACGTCCGAAACTCCGTCTACGCGCAAGATCTCGTCCTTGATGTTGATCAACACGAAGTTGCTCAGGCGGATATCGCTGTCAGGCGGCTGGCTGATCGACGCGATCTCGTTCTTCGCGAGGCGCAGCAGCTTTCCGTCGCTTTGCTTCAGCGTCAGCTCTTGCCCGTCGTCCTTCTTGATCACACCATGAATCGTCGTGCCGGCCGCGGTGGTGACCTCGACCGCCGAGATGAAGTTGATCATGCACAGCGTATCAGGCGTCTTCTTGCGAATCGTGACGCCCTGATTCTGCACGGGCGTCGGCAGACGCGGCATCGCCATGGCGACGCGATTCTGCACCATGACGAGGGCGGTGTTCAGATCGACATCGACCTCGAACGTCACCGACATTGAGTAGGTCCCGTCGTTGCCCGACTGCGACGACATGTAAAGCATGCCGGGCACGCCATTGACCTCCTGCTCGATCGGCGCCGCCACGGTATCCGCCACGACCTGGGCGCTCGCCCCCGGATAGGTGATCGACACATTGACGGACGGCGGCGTGATGCGCGGATACTGCGTGACCGGCAGGAACCACAGCGCGATCGCGCCCGTCAACGTGATCACTACGGACAGCACCGTCGCGAAGATCGGCCGATCGATGAAGTATTTCGAAAGCATCGACTATCCTTGTGCCGCAAGCGGCGAACCTTTCCGAACTCACTTCTTGTTCAGCTTTTTTCCTTTGGCCTTTTCCAGCGGCACCGCGGGCGCTTCCAGTGACGGCATCGTCCTGAATTCCGGCTGGATCGTCATGCCGGGCCGAATTTGCTGCAGGCCGCCGACAAGCACCCAGTTGTCTTTCTGCAGCCCGTGCGTGATGACGCGCAGGCCGTCGTCCTGCAAGGAGCCTACCGAGACGCGGCGGGATTGCACCACCTTGGTCTCGGCGTCCATCACATGGACGGTCTTCTGGTTTTGCTCCGACGAGATGGCCCGATCGATGACGAGCAACTCTTCCTGCGGCTGCCCGATCGGCAGCCGCACGCGTACGAACATCCCGGGCACCATCAGATGCGTGCCGCCTTCGGGCCGCGGGTTGCTGAAGATGCCGCGGATCGAGATGCTGCCGGTGCCGGCGTTGACTTGATTGTCGAAGAAATTGATCGTCCCCTTGTGCGGATAGCCTTCCTCGCCGGCTAGGCCCATCTCGACGGTGGCGTCGCCTTTCGCGGCCTGGATTCTTTTCTCGTTGATCGCCCGTTTGATTCGCAGCAGAGTTGGCTCGTCCATGTCGAAGTAGACGTAGATGGGGTCCATCGACACCAGCGTCGTCAACTGCGTCGCGTCTTGATTCACGAGGTTGCCGGGCGTCAGGAAGTACCGGCTGATGCGCCCGTTGATCGGCGCCTTGATCTTGGTCCAGTCGTAGTTGAGCTGCGCCGACGCGACGTTGGCGCTGACAAGGTCGAGCGCCGCGCTGGCTTGTTTCTCCAGCGCCTCGTATTGCTCGAGCTCTCTCGCGCTGACCGCATCGGGTTGTTTTTTCGCGAGATCCTTGAAACGCTTATTCGTGGAGACGGCGTAATCGATCGCTGCCTTGTTCTGCGCCACCTGTGCCTTGGCCGCATCGAGCTGGGCCTTGTAAGGCCGAGGGTCGATCTCGAATAACAGTGCGCCCGCCTTGACCTCGTCTCCTTCCTTGAACGGAAAGGAGCCTTCGAAGGAAGGATCGCCCTTCTTGTCGCGGGTGATCAACAGCCCCGTCACGCGCGGCTGGATCGTCACCGCATGGACCGCGTTGGTCCGGCCGGTGAATTCGACGTGATCGGTGACGGGCCGTTTCTCGGGATGTGCGACCGGCACATGGGGATCACCCGCCGGAGCAATTTTCAGGGCACGCGGTTCGCAGCCGGCAAGACCCGCCGCGGCAAGACAGGCAACCAGAACACCACGCACGGATGAGCGAAACATAGTCTCCTCCCACAAATCGAGTCGGCAGACGCCGATCTTCTTCAACAACTACGCAAAATATGCCGATATTAGCTACACTGCCGATTGTAACGGCGCCCCTCCAAGCTCGCTGCGTGAGCGAGGGATGCGCCTTCCTTCGCTCACGCTTCAGGCTCGGATTGAGGGATGAAGGATGAAGGATGAACCGATACTTCCTGTTCATCCTTCATCCTTCGTCCCTCGCCCGTTCAGCGCACGGCGTTGGCTATTCTATGTTCTTTGCCTATCGTTCGCCGTCGCCTTGTCCGGATGCAGCGCGCTGCCGGAATACTTTCGCAACGGCTTGAAGGTCGGCCCCAACTACACAGCGCCGGCCGCCCCGCTTGCCAAGGAATGGATCGACGCCGCGGACCTGCGCAAGGACGGCGACGATCTGAGCCAGTGGTGGACCGTTTTCGAGATTCCCGATCCCAAGTACCCGAAGCTCAAGCGGCCCGATCCGGTCCTGAATGAACTCATCCTCAGCGTCTATCGGCAAAACCTGACGCTGCGCGAGGCGGGATTCCGGATCCTGCAGGCGCGGGCCCAACTCGCCATCACGGTCGGTGGACTCTTTCCCCAAGCGCAATTCGCCGACGGCAGCTTCAGCCGCAGCGCCAGCAGCCGCGAAACCGTCAGCGCTCAGTTCCTTAGGCAACGCTACTTCAGCCAGTGGGACCACGGCTTCAATCTGGCCTGGGAGGTGGATTTCTGGGGCCGCTTCCGCCGCGCCGTCGAATCCGCCAGCGCCACCCTCGATGCCTCGGTGCATGACTACGACGATGTCATCGTTACTCTGCTGGCAGACGTGGCCACGGCTTACGTGCAGATCCGCGTCACCGAGGAGCGTATCGAGTACGCCAAGCAGAACATTGAGATTCAGCGTGAGACTCATAAGGTCGCCGAGTCCAAGCAGAAAGCAGGCACGGGCCTCGAGGTGGACACCAAGCAAGCCATCGTCCTGCTCAAGCAGACCGAGGCGACCATTCCGGAACTCGAAATCAACCTTCGGCGCGCCATGAATCGCCTGTGTACCCTGCTCGGCACGCCGCCGGAGGACTTGCAGAAGAAACTGGGCACGGCGCCAATCCCCACCGCGGAGCCAAGGGTAGCCATAGGCATCCCCGCCGACCTCCTGCGCCGGCGCCCCGATGTCCGCCGCGCCGAGCGACTGGCGGCCGCCCAGTCGGCACAGATCGGCGTTGCCAAGTCCGATTTCTATCCACATATTTTCCTCACCGGCTCGTTCGGTTTTTCCGCGGAGAAGTTCCAGAACATTTTCAGTCCGACGGCTTTCAGCGGAAGGGTCGGTCCAGGATTCGAGTGGAAGGCCCTCAACTATGGCAGGGTTCTCAATAACGTGCGTTTGCAAGACGCTCGCTTCCAGGAGTTGCTGACGGCGTACCAGAACCAGGTCCTCGTGGCTCAGCAAGAGGTCGAGAACGGTTTGATAACGTTTCTCAAGGCGCAAGAGCGGACCAAGCTGCAAGGCGAAGGGGCGAAGAGTGCCGCGGAGGTTGTCAAGATCGTGGACCTACGCTACAAGGCGGTCGGCGGAGACAAGGATCCTGCCAACGTCACCTTCACGCGCGTAACGCAGGTGCAGCAACTCAAGGTGCAGGCGGACGATTTGCTGGCGCAGTCAAAAGGGGAAATAGCGCTCGGTTTGATCCAGATCTACAAAGCGCTAGGCGGCGGCTGGCGCATCCGCTGCGTGGATGGCGAGTCGCCGGCCGTGGTGGAGGAACTGCCCCCGCCGCGCCCGGTGTTTGGCCGACCGCAGTGACGCCGTGCCCTCCGTTGTGGCACGGTCTCCTGACCGTGCCACCCGCACCGACCGAAGGTCTCCCCGCGTTTCGGAACGCAGAGTGACACGGTCAGGAGACCGTGCCACAACGATGGTGCCGGCGGTTCACTTCTTGCCAACGCAATACAGATACTGATCATTGCGCAACAGCAGTTGCCCATCGCTGATGGCGATCGACGCGTTCGATCGGCTGGCATCGTCCTTGAAGACGTTCTGGGCAACCAATGCAAATTTCGGCCCCGCGGCAATCACGAAGACGCCTTTGAATTGCGACACGTAGTAGAGGTTCCCGTCGGCATACACCGGCGAGGCCCAGATGCGTCCCGCGTCGGGTTTGAGCCGTTCGGAGTAGGCGAATTCTCCGGTCTTGGCGTCCTGGCAGTGCAAGACGCCGCCGCTTTCGCTCGCCCAGTAGAGATAGCCGTTGTGCAAGAGCGGCGAGGAAGCGTTGGAGCCTTTCTTGGCCTGCCAAAGAATGTTCGACTTGCTGACATCGCCGCGACCGCCGGTCTTGACGGCCAGCGTCAGATTGCCGCCGCCGGTGGCGTAAACAGTTCCCTCGTGAGCGACCACGCTGGAGCAGACATAGCTCTTGACGCCATCAGCGCGCCAGAGTTCCTTGCCGGTGTCCGGATTGATGCCGATCACGCGGCCATTCACGCTGACGACAAGTTCCTGTTCCTTCTCTGGCGTCGTCACGAGCAGCGGCGTGTTCCAAGCGGAACCAATGCCGGGCGAGCGCCACACCTCTTTGCCGGACATCTTGTCAAAGGCAACAAGAGCGCCGGCCTCGACGCTGGCGTTGACGATCACCAGATTCTTGTAAAACATGGGCGAGGTGCCGGAGCCCCAGCCGCTGGTGTTCTTGCCAACCGGCGCACGCCAGAGTTCGTTGCCGTCGAGATCGAAGCAATAAACACCCGACTTGCCGAAGAAGACGTAAAGACGTTCCCCATCGGTGATGGGCGTGCTGGCCGCATAGCCGTGGTAGGCGCCTTCGCCGTTGTAGTTGTGTTCGGGCAGGACGGGCTGGAACTCCTTGGCCCAGACAACCTTTCCATCGGCGCGATCCATGCAAAGTAGGTGGCGCTTGAGATTCGCTTGCTGGCCGGGCTGCTTGGTGTCCATCCCGTAGCCGGAGTAGCAAGTGATGTAGATGCGCTTGCCGAGCGTGATCGGGCACGAAGCGCCGGCGCCCGGTAGCTTCGCCTTCCAGGCAATGTTTTCCTCTGACGACCACTTGATCGGCAGGTCCTTCTCATTACTGATGCCCTGGCCGGTCGGGCCGCGGAATTGACGCCAGTCGGCCGCGAAGACAGTGGATGCGAGACCGGCGACGAGAAGGATAAACACGGAACGACAGTAGCGATGCATGAAGAGTCCCCCTAGGAGTCAAAGATGTGCCCGACAAAGGCAGCGTGCATATTTTACAAAAAAAAAAAAGGCCGTCTGCACATGAGGGACGACGCAAGTAGAATGAGTCGAGGTTTAGATCGCCTAAAACAAAGAACCACGGATCACACCGATACCACGGCTAGGAAGAGAAAGAATGCCGGGAGTGTAACGGCATGTCCCAGAACAGCGTTATTTGATTTTCCCATCCGTGCCATCCGTGGTTCATTGTTTTGGACGCTCCCAAAGCAAATCACCGGACCCATGATGTATACCACTCTCCTGCCGATTTGCCTGGTCGCCGTGGGTCTGCTTCCGGCCCAAGAGCCGCAGAAGTACTTCCGCATCACCGTCGTCGATGAAGAGACCGGTCGCAGGGCGCCCCTCGTCGAGTTCCGGACCGTGAACGGCATCACATCGTACACCGACAGCGCGGGCATCGTCGCGTTCCACGAACCCGGACTGATGGACATGGACGTCATCTTCCACGGGGCGAGCCATGCTTACGAGTTCGCCAAGGACGGATTCGGGTATCGCGGCAAGTCGCGAGTCCAGACCGGCGGCGAGGGATTGCTCAAGGTCAAACATCTCAACGTCGCCGAACGGCTCTACCGTATTACCGGCGCTGGCATCGGTCGCGACAGCGTCTTCGAGTGCCGGGTGGTACGCACGCTTCCAATATAGCGTGACCGACTTGCAACAGTCGCCGGAACACTTCGCCTCGCACCTTACCGTCCATCGTCGACAATTCTTCCTCGCTGTGTCGGCGCTCTTTGAGCCTTGCCAGACGAATGGAAGCGGGTGATAGCTTGTCTTCTCTTGACGGACGGCACCGTTTGCTTCTATTGCTGGAAACAATTCGAAAGGGCGTGCCCCCGCAACCTGCTTCCCTTTCATGGCCGATTCGCCCAACCGTGATCCGTCATTTTTTCCATTGGTCAGCGATCTGTAGAAAAGAAGGCAGGCCCTGATCAGAAATGGGATTGTTAATTCGGGCCGTTTAGCTTCGTGCGGTTGTTTCGCCTGGCGAACACGTATGCGACTGTAGTATTCCTGAAACGCCGTGAGAAATTCATCCGAGGCGACTGGCACGGTCGGGAGTCCCTTGGTATCTACCCCGGGTTTGCAAACGCATTTCGGATTTCGACTTTGCCTGAAGCCGAATCCAGTTTATGTGCAGTCTTGAGGGCGTGCCGCAACCTCCGGCTTTTCTTGATCCTGGAATATGTGCAGCCACGAGTCGGGGAGGCAGCAATTTGCACCAATGATGAACAGAAAAAAGACGCTGCACAGCCATCTACACCAGCCGGAGCCCGATTGCATTAGCCTCGTGAACAGGGCTAGTCCAACCGGTGCACGCGTTCCGACTGTGACGCTTGATAGAAGCCATACACGGTGCGGACGAGGGCCAGGCACTCGTCGGCGTTCATCGGCGGGTCTTCGAGGCCGGCACAGGCGCGGACGGCGGAGCGGAAGAACGGCGTGTAGCCGCGGCCGCCGCGCGGATAGGTGAATTCCTGCACGCGCGGCTCCTTGACGCCGCGGGTGGTGTAATACTGGAGCGGCTGTTCCTCGACGGTGGCCAGCTTCAACCAGCCGTGCTCGCCCCAGATCTGGATGTGCGATTGGACGCCGCGGTCGAGGTAGTAGGCCGACGTCATCGTGCCAAAGCAGCGGCGATTGAACTTGAGCGACAGGACGGCGGCGTCCTCCACGTCGATGGGCTGCCCGCCGACGACGCCGTGAAAACCAGCGACGGCTTCGACGCGCAGGTCGGTGATGTACAGGGCCATGTCGAGCCACATGATGCCGAACCAGGCGAGATGCCCGCCGCCGCCGCGCGCCCGGCTGCATTGCCAGGTGTCGCGATACGCCTTCTGCGTGAGCCGCGTCTGATCGGCGACGATGTGAATCTCGACGCCGTAGATTCGGCCCAGGAGCCCCTTGCGAATGAGCCGCCGCGCCTCCTGCACCGGGGCGTGTGAGCGATTGGCCATCACCATCATCAGATGCTTGTGGCGGGCTTGTGCCTTCTTGTGGAGCGGAGAAAAATCCTCGGCGCGGACGCAGCCGGGCTTCTCCGACAGCACGTGGCAATTGGCATCCAGGGCTGCGTCGATCGCCGCCGGGCATAGCCGCGGCTCGAGGCTGACGACGGTGAGCGCCGGCTGAAATCGCCGATACATGTCGGCGGCATCCTTGTGCACCGCCCGCAGCTTCTTGCCAAGCGCCTTGCGGGCCAGGTCCACGCTAGCGCCGGAAGGATCAACGAGCGTGACGTTCTCCACCTCGTCGATCGCTGCAAGCGACGGGAGCCACTGGTCGAGATGCGTACCGTCCCGATTGGTGACGATCGCGACAGGGATTTGCTTCGGCATTTTGATGCTCCTAATACGGACTAACCACAGAGACACAGAGAGCACAGAGAAGACAAAGCAGGGGAAGACACGCCGCACTCGCAAAATCGATTGTCATCCAGCGTGTGGAGACTCCATTTTCCTCCTCCCCCCTTTCTTGTCTTCTCTGTGCTCTCTGTGTCTCTGTGGTTAGTCCTGGTTTACTTGCTGCTGAAACAATACAGGTGTCCCGCGGTCCTCAAAAAGATGCGGCCATCCACGAGCGCCGCCGTGGCCATGATGTCTTCGCCGAAATCGACGGAGTGGAGCACTTCCCAGTCGGCGCGGGCGCTGATGACCGTGAGTTCGCCTTGCTGGCTCACGAGATAGACCTTGCCGTCGCCGGCGACCGGAGAGCTGTAGTAGTTGCCGCGGGCTTGAATGCGATCGTACTTGAGCGACTTGCCGGTCTTCGGATCGAGCGTGGAGATCAGCCCGCCGTTCTTGGCCAGGAAGATCAGGCCGTTGTAGACGAGCGGAGAAGAGACGTACGGCAGTTGTTTGGTTTGTTCCCAGACGACGTGCGTCTTGGTGATATCGCCGGCGCCGCCGGGGCGAATGGCTACCATGCGGTTCTTGGCGGCGGCGAAAATGTTGCGCATGCTTTCCCATTCGGCTCGGTCGATGCGGTTATCGCGATTGCGGTCGAACTGCGACAAGCGATCCTTGATCGGGCCCTTCGGAATCTCCTCCGCTTCGAGGATACCGTTTTTGTTGGTGTCGTGCTTCTTGACCATTTCATCGAACGGGGGAACGACGATGAGGTCGCCCGGATCGGCGCCGGCGGTCCAGCCGGCGACATACAGGACATTGTCCGGCCCGATGCTGGGCGTCATGTTGCCGACGCGCGACATGCCGTGCACCGTCCAGATTTCCTTGCCGGTGTCGAAATCGTAGCCGACGACGCGCAGCGTGCCAGCCTGAACGATTTGCTTCTTGCCCTTTACCTGCCAGATGACGGGGGAAGCGTAGCCGACGCCGAACTCGGAGCGATCGGTCTTCCAGATTTGCTCGCCTGTCTTGACGTCGTAGCACGCCAGCACCGATTCGGCGTCATAATCCTGATTCAGAATGACACGGCCATCGATCAACAGCGGCGAGGTGGCGGCACCGAAGTCGGTCTTGAACGGCCCCATCGGCACGCGCCATTTCTCCTTGCCGTCGCGATCGTAGCAAAAGAGCCCGGCGGAGCCGAAGAAGACCACCACGTGCGTGCCATCGGTCGCTGCCGAGGACTGGGCCTGACTGCCGATCTTGTGAATTTTTTCCAGGCCTTTGTGCGGCGCCTCGGTGCGCCACAGTTCCTTGCCCGTCTTGAAATCGAGGCCGATCGTGACGAGCTTCTTGTCGTGCACGCCGGTCACGAAAACCTGGTTGCCGTGAACGACCGGCGAAGAGAGACCCGCGGGCAAAGGCGACTTCCACACGACGTATTGCTTTGGCCCGATTTCGACGGGCAGCACCGCATTGCCGACGGCGATGCCCCCCTGGCCGCGGAAGTGAGACCACGATCCCGCCGGCTGGTCGCCTGCCGAGGCCATGAGACACAGAACCAACAAGGAAGTAGAAATCGGATTCATTGGTCGGTACTCCGCGTTGTAAAAAGCGAGCCGGCGGGTTTATCCCGCCGGGACAAGCCCGGCGGCTCGCTAGTCTATTACCAGTGCAGCGCAACTTCGACAAGCAAAACCGCCAGCATGCCGACACTGATGATGATATTGACGTTGAAGAACGCCTGGTTGGCGCGTGACAGATCGTCGGGGCGCACCAGCGCATGTTCGTAACCCAACATCGCCGTCACGCCGCCTAATGCCGCCAGGTAAGCCAAACCAAGCGGCCCATACGGATCCGATGCGAAGAGGTAGAGCACGATAAGCATCGCCACCATCGCTACGTGACTCAAGCACGCGACCCAGAGGGCGGCTCGTACGCCGAGGAGGGCGGGGATGCTGTGAAGCTTCGCCTCGCGGTCGAAGTCGGCGTCCTGGCAGGCATAGATGATGTCAAAGCCCGCCACCCAGAAGAGGACCGCCAGGCCGATGACGAGCGGCGTTGGCCAATCTTCGAAGCCGCGAATCGCAATCCAGGAAGCCAGCGGCGCCAGGAGGAGCGACGCGCCGAGCCAAAAATGCGCCAGTGCCGTGAACCGTTTCGTGTAGGAATAAGCGAGAACGAACAACAACACCGGCGCCGCCAGACGGATCGGCCAGGAATTGCCTTCGAGCAAAAAGGTCGCTGTGCTGCCGACGAAGCCGGCACAGCAAACGAGAGTGAAAAGCCAAACGCTGCCAACGCTCAGCTGCCCGCTCGGCAGGTGCCGAATGGCGGTGCGCGGGTTCTTGGCGTCGATGTCGCGATCGGCAAGTCGATTGAAGGCCATGGCAGCACTGCGCGCGAAGACCATGCACAGCACGATGCCGACGAGTTCGAGGAAGGCAAACGACCTCTTATTGTACCAGGCGAGAATGGCGCTGAACAGCGCAAAGGGGAGCGCGAAGAGAGTATGGCTGAAGCGAATCATCTCCAGAAATCGCCGCAGCGTTTGCATTCAGATAATGGCTAGTGTTTAGTGGCTCGTGGCAGGGCTGGCCCTCTAGCCGCTAACCGCTAACCACCAACCACTAGAGTAGCGATCTCGCCGGTGCGGACCAGCTTTTCGATCTTCACCGACAGCTTGGGGCCGATACCGGGCAGCTCCTTCAGCGTCTTGCGGCCACTCAGCGCAACGATCGCCTCGACCGGTTGATCCAGTCCCAGCACGGTCTGCGCCGCACGCCGATAGGCCTGAATGCGATAGAGGCTGGCGTGCTCCGCCTCCAGGGAGTGGGCCACTTCGAGCAAGCGATAAGCAATGGTGCGATTATCCATGGGGTAATCCTCCTCAATGAACTACTGTATACATTCTACGGCCGGAGGAGGCCGAATTCAAGGATATAATGTAAATTTGTTCATTAAGTTAATACTCGTGGTTATCGGCAACGCCCGACCCAAGCTCAGTATGCGACCTGCACTTGGATGCCTTGCGGAGCTGCAAAAACTTGAACAGACGCACCAGCGTTGGCCGCCCGTCGCGCTGCTGACTGCGGCAATCCGCGAGATAGAGAAAAATCCCCAGCAAGCGATTGTCGCGTACACCCGGGTTCTGGAATTCGGCGGGACGCAGCCGCGCGTGCTGGCGACTCTGGTCGGGCTGTTACTCCAGCGCGGCGAACTCAATCAGGCCGAGACCGAAATCGCCCGGTACGAAGGGGAGCTTTCCTTGACGAGGGAGCTGGCGAAACTCGGCGCTGAGGTCGCGCTCGTGATGCGAGAGAAGCAGCACGCCCGGGTTGCCGTCTAGCGCGTGAAGCAAGCGGTAACGCTGCCGGCGCGCGAATACCGCAAGGTGCCGTTGCTTGCGAAAATCTATCAAGACGCCGGGGAAATCGCCAAGGCGGAACCGCTGCTACACGCCCTGCTCGACGAGGCCAAGCGCTGGTATGAGCGACAGCTCGAACCGGCCCTGGCGGCTCCTGCCGACACGTCGGCGCAAGCGCGCCGGCATCTTGCAGTCTTGCTCGGCGTGCGCGGCGCGACGGCCCAGGCTACGGCGCTGCTCGATGAAAACTGAATCCACCAGGCGGACACGCTCGCCGATCAGCGGATTCGGCTGTTCTTGCAGAGCTTGACGCCATCGGCGCGTTCCAATGCCCTGGCCCAGTTTCTGGACACCAGCCGCATGCAACTCCTGAGCCCAGACGAGCGCTTGCTGCTGGCGGAGATGCTCGCGTCGGCGGGAAGGCCCGGCGCGGGCACAACTGGCCGAACTGGAAGGCGAGCACCCGAACACGCTGCGCGTTCTCGTCCGCTATGCCAGGCTGCTGATGCGCATGGATGACGTGGCTGAGGCGCAGCGATTGGTCACGCGCCTGGAAGCCCTGGAACCCAGTAGTGCGCGGGTGCGCGAATTGCGATTGGCATTTACTGACGGCAAATCAAGATGAGTTCAAACGGTGGTCCTAGCCGACACGTAATAGTAAACGGCCGTCCCATCCAGCATCGCATATTCGGCGCCGGGGGTATCGCCGTTGCCCGTGCTCGGCAACAGGGTGATCGCCTTGGTCTCTTGCATTCGCCTCAAGCCAGCGTGGAAATCCTTGATGGTGAGCTCCGCGTGCTTTTCGCGCACGGCCGAGAAGAGGTCGGCCAGCGGACAGCGTGTGCCCAGGCCGACCTGCCGACGGCGCTCGAGGTAGTCGATCGTTGCGCCGGCCCAGGGCGTCGCCGGTAAGTCAGGGACGACCCACGCCGATTCAAGCCGCTCGATCGCCGCGACGACGCGCTGCGACAACTGCTCCAACCGGTTACGCATGGCGCCAACCTCGGCGTCAAAATTTGTTGCCAGCTGCTCGATCCTCGCGTGCATCTGGGCCGCCCAGCTCGGCAAGCCTTGCTGATTGAGGGCCAGCGCCTCGCTCAGCTCCGTCAAGGCACGGACCGGCGATTCGTTGTCAACGAGGAACGCCAATCCTTTTTGCGTGACGCGCACCCACTCGACCGCCACTTTGCCGACCGTCTCCACGCGGGCCATTTCGAGCAAGCCATCCTTGACTGCCTGATCCGCAATGTCGGCATTCAAGCGCGTGCGCTGCCCGAACATGCCCGGCAGCTTGCCGCGACGGTAGAGCCGCACCTCGCCGCGCTCCATCGCGCCGAGCTTGAGTGCATCCAAGAGAGCCAACGTGCGTCGATCCATGGCGAACCTCCGTGGCCAGCGTTTGTCCGACAGTGTACAGTGAATTGAGATTCGCGTGAATGTCAAAACAGACAAGGAGACAGGGAGAAGCTTGACCAATCTAATTCTCCCCGTCTCCTTGTCCAAAACCTACGGCAGGCACAACGCAATGGAACAAGCAGCAAAGCGACCGAGAATCCTCTCCGGCGTACAGCCCTCCGGCAAGCTGCACCTCGGCAATTACTTCGGCGCCATCAAGCAGCACATCGAATTGCAAGAGCAGGGCGATTGCTTTTACTTCATCGCCAACTACCACGCCCAAACCACGATGCGCGACCTCGCCGACAAAATGTCGGTCGAGCAGAGCCGGCGGCTGAAGGCGGCCGATCTCTTGCGGCAACACTCGTTCGATGTTGCTCTCGATTACCTGGCGCTCGGACTCGATCCCGCCAAGGCCGTCTTCTATCGCCAATGCGACGTGCCCGAAGTCGCTGAGCTGGCCTGGATCCTTGGCACCGTAACCAACATGGGTCTTTTGGAACGGGCCGTCTCCTACAAGGAGAAGGTGGAAAAAGGCATCGAGGCCAGCGTCGGACTTTTCACCTATCCCGTGCTGATGGCGGCCGATATTCTGATTGTGCGTTCAAACGTCGTCCCCGTCGGCAAGGATCAGGTGCAGCACCTGGAGATGACCGCCGACATCGCCGGCAAGTTCAATCGGGCCTTCGAGAAGGACATCTTCCCGATTCCGACTTATCGACTCGACAAGGAATCGAAGGTGCCGGGCACCGATGGCCAGAAGATGAGCAAGTCCTATGGCAACACCATCGACATCTTTGCCGAGGGGAAGCCTCTCGAAAAGACGGTGATGAGCATCAAGACCGACTCGACGCCGATGGGGCAACCGCTCAACCCGGAGCCGTGCAATGTCTTCGCGCTGCACAGCTTGTTCGCCACGCCGGCCGAGAAGGACTCCTTGGCCGAGCAATATCGCACCGGCGCTATCGGCTTCGGCGGCGCCAAGAAGCTGCTGAAGGAAAAGATCGACGCGTTCTTTGCCCCGTTTCACGCCAAACGCAAAGAGCTGGCGGCCCGACCGGATACAGTCGAGGATATCCTGCGCGAAGGCGCCCGAAAGGCGAGGATCGAGACCCAGCGCACCATGGAAAAGGTCCACAAGGCCACGGGCCTGCGCTGACCCTCTTCGTTTAGCGTTCGCAATGATCACGCATTCGTATTGCGTTCGACCCTGAAGAAGAAGTAGGTGATTCGTGAACCCAACCAAACCGGAAGTGATTACCGCCAAGCAGCGTGGGCTGACAACCTTCGCCAAATGCCTGCTCGCCGCCTGGCTGCTCGGCTCGCTCTTGTTCGCGCACGGCTGCCATGGCAACGAGGACAACGAGTTGTTCACGGCGTGCGTGGAGTGGATTGGCAATTGAGGCCGCAGCGCAAGTTTTGAAGTTGCGCATTTGGAGCCCCTGAGGGGCGGCAGTCAATAGCCAGGATCGCAAGACCCTGGTAACGGAACACGCCAATTCCCAAGCCACGGAGGGGCGGAAGTGACGTGGCTTGTATTCGGTTTCTGTCGCCCCTCCGGGGCTTTTTTGGTTGGTGGCGTCCTTCCCAGGGGCTTGCGCCCCTGGCTATTGACTGCCGCCCCTCCGGGGCTAAAAACGCCCAACTTCAAAACGCGGAAGCGAGGACATCCGTCGCTTGCGCGTCCGGCTAACCGCACCCTCAGCGCGGCACCTGCATCGGCACGGGACGCGGGAACAGCTTGAGCGGTCCATACGCCGGGGCGAGGAAGCGGTTTTCCAGCTCGTTTTGCAGCGACACGAGCCGCGGGTCCTTCTCGCTGTCGAACCCTCCCACAGTCACGTAGCTGGAATAGCGTGTGTGCAAGACGTAGGCCTCCGTCAAGCCCCAGTCTTTGCGCAGCGCCTTGGCCAGGTTGCGGGCGTTCTGGGCGGAGGGGTCGATCGAATCAACACCGAAGTGCGTGACGGCGCCCGTCGCTTCACGGGCGTCGAGAAAGCCCTTGTGCTGGGTGCCGTACTGCGCGATCGCCAGCGTGAGCGGCTTTTTGCACTGGAACAAGCTGAACGGCTCTTCCACGTTTAGCTTGCGCATGAGTTTCAAATCGTTTTCCAGGGCGTTCGGTGTCTGTTCGCGTGCCGAGGTCGGGTTGTGCACGGGGAGCGCTTTCAGGAACGGATTCTGATAAACGCGTTCGCCCTGAATCACTTTCGCTCCACCGGGGCCTTCCTTGACCTGGGCCGCGAACTTTGTGTCAAGAGCGACGATCTCGCGGCCATCACTGGTCGTGATCACGAGGTTCTTGGGATCCGGCGGCTTCTGCTTGCGGAGCTTCTCGACAAAGGCGGCAGCATCCTCGCGGGTGCGAAAGCCGCCGACCAGCACGCCGGTCTGCTCGTCGATGCGGACGGCAGGCACGCGGATCGGCACGTCGGCCTTCAAGCCGGCTTTCTGTAGCGCGTCGATCTGAACCTGGCGGGCCTTCTGCACGCGCTCATATTCCTTGCGCTTCTCTTCCGCGCCGTAGTTGAACACATAAGCGGGATATTTGTAGCTCGTACGCAATTCCGTGACGAGCTTGCGGGCCATCTCCGGAGATCGAGGACCATTGTACGCCATAACGAACACAGCCCACGGGCCGGCCTCGGGAGTGATCTCGATGTCGCGATTGAAGTCCACCACGTTCGACGGCATCAGGGCGACCTTGGTGCCGCCCGGTTGCAGCGAGGGATATGCAGACGACGGCGTGTACCCCGCCCTCGGCACATAATTTGGGAGTGCGGTCTGGGAGCCGCCGGGCACGGGATCCAGGCCAGGGAGCTTGAGCGTCGCCCCTCCCTCGCCAGGCCCGGGCTTGGGCCCAGGGAACTGTCCGCGGCCCGTATTATGCGCGATGAGGCCGACACCTGCAGCCAGGATCGCCAAGAGGAACAGCCAGCGTTTCATGGTGGGACGCCTCCAAAAACTCTATCGGTACGATTCAGATTGCGCGGATATAGCGTGAAGTGAGGGGCGAGTCCAGAGCGGTTTCAGGAGTCAGGAATCAGGAGTCAGGAATCAGGAGTCAGGAATCAGGAGTCAGGAATCAGGAGTCAGGAGTCAGGAGTCAGGAATCAGGAATCAGGAATCAGGGGTCAGGGATCAGGGATCGGATGCGATCGGAGGTGTCCTGAAGTGCCGGAGACCTTCGGTCAAGCCAAGTGGCACGGTCAGGAGACCGTGCCACAACGTGGGAGTCAGGAATGAGGAAACAGGCGTTCTGACCCCTGACTCCTGGCTAGCGTCCTGGGATCGGCGGAATCTCGCCCAGGAACAGGCGTTCTTCCTCTTCGACCATGATGACGCGGGCGGTGACCAGATAGATCAGCGTCGAACCGTCACGCGACCAGCCGACGTTGCGGAACAGTCGGCTCAGGTACGGGATCTTGCTCAGGATCGGCGGGCCGTACTCGGTGCGTTCCTCGGCCAGGAACTTGAAGCCGCCCAGGAGCACTGTGCCGCCGTCGGGGACGTTGACGGTAGTGTTGGCAATGAGCAGGTTCGTGATGAGCGGGTTGACCGTCACGTTGAGCGGGGCGTTGGCAAAGCTGGGCTGCTGCGCCCCGCCGTCAAATTGCGCCTGCGCGAATCCGGGCACTGCCATGACGATAGCGCCGGCCGGGTCCTGGACGCCTGACGACATCTGCGGCGTCACATTCAGACGGATGAAGCGGCGGTCGGGCGATACGACCGGCTGCACCGTCATGGTCAAGCCGAACGGCATCGCGTTGATCTGCGGGATCATGATCATGCTGCCGTTCGCCAGGGCCGC
The DNA here is from genome assembly GCA_009692065.1 of Gemmataceae bacterium. GTDB lineage: Bacteria > Planctomycetota > Planctomycetia > Gemmatales > Gemmataceae > SIAQ01. The sequence goes on along the minus strand of SHZY01000011.1, from coordinate 31,954 downwards.
GGGGAAGATCCCGCTCACCGTGGGACGGACCATCAAGCCGCCGATGGTCGCGACCTGGCCGTTGAACACGGTGATCTTCGGCGCCTGCATAATGTGCGCCCGGCGATCGCCCTGGACGGCTTCAAGGAACATGAACACCTGGATGTCGCTCAAGAATGCCAGGCCCAGCGATAGGCCGGCCTCAGGTTGATAACCCCCGAACTGCGGCGTCGTGAAGTTGAAGGTGCGGTTGCGGATCGGGATGTTCAGGTCGGGTGTCAACGTACCCGCCGCGGTCAGACCGGAGATCAAGCCGTTCAGACCGGCGCCGGTGCGGTTGACGAACGGGGCCGGCACGAACGTGCCGGCGGCGAGGTTCGGTTCGTTGCGGTTGGTCGGCGTGGTGATGTTCATGTTGAAGTCGACGCCGATGCGTTCGAAGAACGTCTCGGACACAAGGACGGCCCGCAATTCGACCGACACCTGCAAGTCCTGCAAGCGGCGCAGCGTGGACAGCAGGAGTTGCACTTCCTCCTGAACTTCCTGCGGCTGACTGATGACGAGTGCCATGCCCATGGGGAAGTACTGGATGCTGCCGGTGCCGCCCATGTCTTCCCAGCTGGTGCGTTTGATGGTTTTGACGATGAGGTCCTTGAGGACTTCAGCCATGCCGTCCTTGGAACGGTCCTTGGTGGGGGGCGCCTGCATGCCGCCGGGGCCGCGCGCTCCGTTGCCTCCGAACGCGCTGCCTAGTCCGCCTTCACCGTGCGAGCTGACCGGGGTGCCCATGCTGTTCTGGTACGGCGACGGGGTCAAGAAGTTGTTCATGCCCCCCTGGCCCATCATCGAACGCTTGATCGCTTCTTCCATCTTGAACACATCGGGGAGCGGATGATCCTCGACCGCCACGATCAGGTCTGCGATCGGGTAGGTCACGCGCACCAGACGGCCGGAGGTGTTGGATTCGGTGGTGATCATCAACACCTGGTTCTCGATGGTGTAAGTCAGCTTGAGCCGATTGAGCATCAGCTTGAGGGCCGACTTCATGTCGATGTTGTCCACCGAAATGGTGAGCGGGGACTGGAGATTGATTTTCTCCAGATCCAGAGCAGCATAGTCAGGCACAACCTGAATGCCGCTGGTGACGGTGAGATCCTTGATCGCCTGTTCGAGCGGCACATCCTTGAAGTGCAGGCTGATCGGCTGCCGCAGGCGATACTCGATGGCGCGCTCCTTGGGATCGCGCAACGGATGCGAGATCTCGCCGCTGCTGACCGGACGTTGGTGCCCCTTCTTGAAGGAGATCGGGTCATCCATAGTCAAGCCGGCTTTCAACTCCACACTCCCCTGAACCAAGAAATCCCTTTCGTTGGCCTTAACCTGACGGTTATACTCTTCCTGGTTTCGCCGCACGGTGATGATGCTTTTCGCAGCGACGGCCGCCACGTTCTCCCGGTCGATTTCGAGAACCTTCGTGACCTCGGCGTCGGCTTCCTTGAGCTTGTTCTGCTTCATCAACTCGGCGACCAGCTTCATTTTATCGACGATCATACCCTGGTAGGCCTGGATGTCACGTTGGCGCTTGCCTTCATCGTAAAAGGAAGTGAAACGTTCCTTCTTGCCAAGGTCGGCCAGCGTTTCGTCGGCCAGGAAGGTCTTGTACTGCTGGATGCGTCCTTCGGGCATGCGGCGCAGCTCATTGGTTTTCTGCGGATCGAGCTGGGCCAGGTTGACTTGCGCGATGTAATCCTTGAGGGTCTGGATCCCCTGTTCTTTTTGATCCCGATCCTTGGCCTTGAACAGGTCGGCGGACAGGCGAAGCGCTTCCTGGCCGCGCTGCCGCAGGGCCTGGTACTGGATCTGCTCGCGGGCCTTCACGGTGTCCATCAGGCTGTCCTTCTCGGCGCCGATCGCAGTTTCCAGGCCTCCCTTCGTCTCGATCTTCGTGCCCGGCAGTTTCTCGTAGTGGGCCTGGGCCAGGTTGCCGGAGTGCATCTCGCGCGTGGACATGATGTCGCGCAGGCGCACCTGGTACTGGTCGGGCAGCATCTGGGTGTCGATCGACTGGAAGACAAACATCGCCTTGCGATAGTCATTCTGCAGGAAGGCGTCGAGCCCCGCGTCGAAGGTGCGCTTGGCTTCGAGGACTTGCTGATTGTACTCCTCGGCACTGATCGAACGGATCAATGCCAGCACTTCCTTCTGGATGCCGAACTCGGGATTGAAAAGATGCATGGCCATGGCGCGGGCCGAGGCGGTCTTGCCATGCGACAGTTCGAGCTGGGCCTGCGCCAGCTTTTCACGAGCGAGCTTGCGGGCGGCGTCCTTCTTGGGATCGCCGGTGGGCCGATCGTCGTTGGCGGTGGCGACGTCGATCGGGTTGGGCGTGAGCGGCGCGCTCCCCGCTGCGACTTGCTGCAAATAGCGTGCGGCCTGATCGATGCGGCCGCCATCGAGCTCAAAGGTCAGCGCCAGCTTGCGGGCCAGCGCGATCTCCGCGTTCGCTTTCTCGAAGCGCTGGGCGTCGGCAGCCTGATTCGCGGCGGCGGACGCCTTCTGCAAATGCGTGTGGATGTGCCGATCGCAGGTCGCGTACAGGCGCGACAGGAAGGCGTCGGGCGATTCCTCGTCCGGGGTGAAGCTGGCCTTGAAGCCGCGGGCTTCGATGGCTTTCAGACGCGCTTCGACCAGCATGCCCTGGCGTTCCAGCTCGCTGGCCTCGCGGAGCATGACGATGGCGCGGTTCTTGTTCGCATTCTGGATGCCGGCCGGGATGAACGGCGGATCCTTCAAGCCGCCGTCCTTGGCGAGATTTGACTTGTCGTTCTGGTTCGGCAATCCCTTGGCCTGGCGGGTGCGGTGGATCTCTTCCAGCAGCTTGTCGGGGCGGTCGCCGAAATCGAAGACTCCGTAGGGGCCGTGCAGGGTCTTGGCCCTGAACGCATTCTTCTCGGCTTCATCGAGGCTGCCGGCGACGGCCAGCTTGCGGGCATCCACCATCAGCTTGACCGATTCGTCGCGATCGGAGGAAGCGCGGGCGCGCTGTAAATCCTTGCGGAGCTTGTCCGGGTTGTCCTCGAACAGGCCCCACTTGCCGTTGGCTGCGCTCGATTGAGCACACGCCTTGTCGGCCGCGTCGTATTGCTTCTTCTCGAGCATCAATCGGCCATGCTTGAGCAGCGCACGCGGGTCGTTGTTCGAGGGCGGCGGCGGCTTGATCTCCGTGGGCTTCTTCACCTGAGCCGTTTTCGGATCAGGCAGCACAACAGCGGGCCCGCCGCTACGCCGTGCAATCTCGGCCAGCAGCATGTCGGGCGTCGACTCGCCGGGCGCGAAGTTGATGTTCATTTCCTTGACCTTCTTGGCGACAAAGCGCGCCTTGTCGAGGTCGTTCGCTTCGAGGAAGATGAAGCCGTCCTTGAGCGCCTGCCGGCCGATCTTCTCGTCGATCTTCCGTTCAATCGATTCTTCCTTCTTGGCCGCTTCGGAGGACCCGCCGCCGAAGGGCCAGAAGGGCAGCAACTTCGACGTCGTGGACTTCGGCGCCGGTTCGCTGTTCGCGCCCTCGATCGGCTTGGGCAGCGCGAGCGGCGCCTGTTTCGCCTCGGCGGTCTGGATGTCGCGACTGAGTTTAGCGGGCGTATCGGACCACGGCTGCAGCCAGTTGGGCAGCATGGAACTCGCCTTGTCGGCCTGGGCGGCCATCGCCTTGGCAGTCACGAAATCACCGGCCTGGAGAGCCACGCGACCCGAGGCCAGCAGCGACTTCGCATCGCCCTTCGCGGGCTGAATTTGGCTTGCGCCCTTCGGCTGTGCCTGGGCCCGGCGGCTCAGGTCGGCCAACTGCTGGCGTTCCGCCGCGTCCAGATATTGATTGGCTCCCAGCGATTTCAGCAGGTTGCCGAGGTCGTTAGTGCGGCTTTCCTTGAGGGCGTCTTCCGCAAGCTTCAATTGGGCGCCGCCGTCCTGGCGATTCCGCAGCGCGATGCTGTTCTGGGCGCTGAACTTGGCCAGGTCTTCCAGCTCGGTGGCGGACAGGGCTTGCTGCCCCGCCTGGGCATCGGCGAGATAGTCGGCCGCGCGCTCGTAGTCCTGTTTCTTGTAATTGTCGATGGCCGACCGGAGCGCCTGCCGGGCGCGCGCCGGGCTGATCGGTTCGGTTTGGGCGTGAGCACCGAGGACGGAGAGGATGACGATCCCCAGCACCCCTGTGAGCCAGGCGCCGTGCCGAACGATACTGGACCGCGTGAAAGTGAACTTGTTCGCAGCCACCCCGGGCCTCCTTTTCCGTCGCTACGGGCAGACAGAAATGTCTGCCCCACCAAGCCGCCGCGAGTCGCCGGTGCGCCTTCCCCAAGGCGTCCCGCCAACAAGCGGCTAGAGAAAACTTTTTTCGCTCAAGTTTCGAGAGTTAAGCGACGGGACGATAGCGGGCGATGTGGAAATGTCAAGAGCGATCTGGCCGTGCCACCAAATCCGCCAAGCCCTGGGATGAGGTGCTCCGAATCCCAGGGGTTCGGAGTACATCACCCCATGGGCATCAAGTTAAGCGTGTTAACCACAGAGACACAGAGACACAGAGAAGAAAGACGAGTTCAATTGCGGGGATTGGCGCATCGCGCTCTTTCCCAATTTCTGCCTCTTCTCTGTGTTCCTTCTCGGTGTCTCTGTGCCTCTGTGGTTAGTTTCTTAACTTGATGCCCATGGGGTTCGGCGTACCTCACCCCTGGGCGTCCACTGGGTTCATTCGAATTTGTTTCGGATTTCGTTTTTCGGATTTCGGATTTGTTGCTACCATGTCCCTGGTAAATTCGAAACCACCCATGTCATCTCGGCAAAATAGGAACCTTGCATGCATCGCGATGTCTTGAGTCTGATTCTGGGCGGCGGGCGCGGGACTCGCCTTTATCCCTTGACCATGTTGCGCAGCAAACCGGCCGTGCCAATCGGTGGCAAGTATCGCCTCATCGACATCCCGATCAGCAACTGCATCAACAGCGATTGCAATCGCATTTACGTGCTGACCCAGTTTCTCTCGGTCAGCCTGCATCGCCATATTTCCAACACCTACAAATTCGACCCCTTCAGCAACGGCTTCGTGGAAATACTCGCCGCCCAGCAAACCAATGAGGCCACCGCCTGGTATCAAGGCACCGCCGACGCGGTCAGGCAAAACATCCGCTACGTCCATGAGGACCCGTGTACCGACGTGCTTATCCTGTCGGGCGATCAGCTCTACCGCATGGATTTCCAGCACCTCCTGAAAACGCATCGGGAGAGCAACGCCGAGGTGACCATCGCCGTCATGCCGGTGCGCGAGGAACAGTCGTCCCAGCTCGGCATTCTCCGCGCCGATGAATCGGGCCGCGTTACCAGCTTTGTCGAAAAGCCGCAGACGCAGGACAGGCTCGAATCGATCCGCATGAACGAGGAGTGGATGCGCAAACGCGGGGTGGAGTGCAATGGCAGGCCGTTCCTGGCAAGCATGGGCATCTACCTCTTTCAGCGCGACGCCCTGTTCGGGTTGCTCAACGATCCGCCGCTCGCGACCGACTTCGGCAAGGAGATCTTCCCACGCAGCTTGCACAACCGGCGGGTCCATGCCCATCTCTTCGATGGGTACTGGGAAGACGTCGGCACCGTGAAATCGTATCACGAGGCCAACATCGCCCTGACTGCCGACGATCCGTCATTCGTCTTCCACGCCCCCGAAGGCATGATCTACACGCGCATGCGCTATCTGCCCGCCTCGCGCGTCAACCACGCGGTGCTCGATCACGCCCTCATCAGCGACGGCTGCGTCATCGGCGCCGGGACCAAGATCTCGCATAGCGTCGTCGGCGTGCGCACGCACATCGGCAATAACGTCGTCTTGAAAAACAGCGTCGTCATCGGCGCCGACGGCTATGAGACCGTCCAGGAGAAAGCCGAGAACGCGAGGCGCGGCCTGCCCAACATCGGCATCGGCGACAATACCGTCATCGACAACGCCATCCTCGACAAGGACGCCCGCGTCGGCGCCAACGTTCGCCTGTGCAACAAGGACAGGATAAAAAACGCCGAAGGCCCCAACTTCGTTGTCCGCGATGGCATCGTCGTCATCCCGCGCAGCGCGATCGTGCTCGACGGCGCCGTGATCTAACATTGCGGATTGCAGATTTGAAGGCCTTCTATTTAATCTGCAATTCGGATAGGATCTTTTGATGGTTACCCCGCCTTCCTCCCAACTCCCACGCGTGCTCGGCCCCTGGATGGCGATCGCGATCGTCATCGGCACGGTCATCGGCTCCGGGGTGTTCAAGAAGCCGCACGCGGTCGCCAAGGATTTGAGCGAGTTCGGTCTCATCATGCTCGCCTGGATTCTCGTGGGAGCCTTGAGTTTCATCGGCTCCCTCATTCTCGCCGAGATCGCCATCATCCATCCCAAGGCGGGAGGCAACTACGTTTTCTTGCGCGAGGGCTATGGCCGCTGGGCTGGATTCTTGTGGGGTTGGGTCGAGTTCTGGATCATCCGCACCGGCTCCATCGCAGCCCTGGCAAGCGTTTTCGCGGAAGCGTTTCACGATATCCTGCGCTACGCCGTCAACGACGCCGGCAACCGGGCCGACGTGCTCACGTTCTGGGGGCAGCAGGGGGTCACCGTCACCGTGATTGCTGTGCTGGCATTCGTCAACGCCCGCGGCACCATCCTCGGCGGCGGGCTTCAGGTCGTTGTCACCACGGTCAAGGTCGGCTCGCTGCTCGCCATCGCGCTGGCCCCGTTCGTATTCCTGGCGTTCATGACCGGATCGAAAGTGTCGGCCGACAATCTGACGCCGATCTGGCCTACCGAAGAAAGCACCTTCACCTGGAGCAAGTTCGGCGGCGCCCTCATCGGTATCTTCTGGGCTTATCACGGCTGGATGAACCTCGCGCCGGTCGCCGAGGAGGTGAAGGAGCCGAACCGCAATCTCCCGCTCGCTTTCCTCCTGGGAACCCTTGCGGTGATCGTCCTCTATTGTTCCGTCAACGTCGCCTACCACCTTGTCGTGACCCGAACGGAGATGGTGACCTTGGGAGGCAGCAGCCCGGTCGCGACCATCTTCACCGAACACCTGTTTGGCTCGGTGGGCCTCCTGCTCGCTTCGCTGGCGCTGATGACGTCGGTGTTCGGCTCCCTGAACGGCAACTTGCTTGTGGGGCCGCGCTTGCTCTATGCCATGGGGCAGGACGGCCTGGCGCCGCACGCCTTGTGCCAGATTCATCGAACGTGGGGAACGCCGGCGCGAGCGATCGGCCTGATGGCGGGGTGGGCGGTCATGCTGGTGGTCGGAGGCGGATTGCTGCGCCATTTCAAGGACGCGATCAATGGGCAACTCCACAATCTCGGCGAGGCCATCTCCTGGACGGAGCTGTCGCAGCATTTCCAGGTCACGGACAAAGCGTTGTTCGACGTGCTGACGGATTACGCAATGTTCGGCGCTCTGTCCTTCGAGACGCTGGCGGTCGCGTCGATTTTCATGTGCCGGCGCCAGTATCCGGTGGGCTCGGTGCAGTTGCCCTACCGCTGCTGGGGTTACCCATGGCTGCCGATCGTCTATGTGCTGGTGGTGGGCGCGGTGCTGCTGAACATGTTCCAGAGTCAGCCGACGGAATCGCTGATCGCGGTCAGCTTCATCGCCGTCGGGGCCGTGGTCTATCTTGTGGTGTTTGCCGGGCGCGCGCCGAAGGCGAGCGGCTAAGGTACGCTCGCGCCGCTTGAAATTGAACCACGGGGGAAAACGGGGAGCACGGGGAAAGGCTTGAGTAAATGCCGGAAAGGGAATGTCGAGCAGTCCATCTCTGACGTGTCCTTGAGCCCCCGTTCCATTTTCCAGTCCATCCTGCCCTTCCCCGTTCCCCCCTGTTTTGCTCCGCGGTTATTTTTTCGTATCGACAGATTATTTCGCCTGCGGGTCCGGCTGCATGACGCCGACAATGTTGTCTTCGGTGTCCTTGAAATACGCAAGCCAGCCGATGCCTGGGATCGGCATTTTGGGCAAGACGATGACGCCGCCCGCCGCGACGATCTTGGCGACGGACTCGTCAATCGCCGCCACCTGGATGGTACACGCGTAGGCGTTGACCGCCTGGCCTTCGAGCGGACTCGGCCCCATGCGCCGGATTATGCCGCCGTTGATGCCTTTGTCGCCGTCGCTGCCGGTGACGATGAGCCAATAATCCATCGGCCCGGCCCATTTCTGAAACTGCCAGCCGAACACGCCCTGGTAGAATGCGATCGCGCGGTCAGGATTTTCCGCATGAATCTCGAAATGGACAACGCGTGACATGAGATACTCCCTCACGAGAAAAAACTCAACCAATATCTGCTTGCGTTTTTGTAAGCTAAGCATCACAATCTGGCCAGCGTTCCACAGCGCAATGGCGGCGCTTGGTAGCCAATGAGATCAACTTGAAAAGGAGCACGCATGATCGGCACAGGTCTATCTCTCTGGGCCCAACAACCGACGATCTACACCGATCCCGCGATGTTCGGCATGGCCGTACTGTCCGCGCTGGTGTTTGGCGTAGTCGGCGTCATCCTCGCGATCCTCGGCTTCAAGCTGTTCGACAAGCTGACGCCCGGAAAACTGGATGAAGAAATCTTGCAGAAGCAGAACATTGCAGCCGCGATTCTGGCCGGCGCGTTTGTGCTGGGCATCTGCATCATTGTCGCCGCGGCGATTCATAGCTAAGATGGTTAACCTATGTCGCGCAAATCGACACTCATCACCCTGGGGATTCTGGGCGCCGTCGCGCTCGGTGCTTGCGGCTGCTGCTGCCTTTCCCAGCCGGAGCCCCACGACGAACAAGCGCAGAACGCCGAAGACAAGGACAAGAAGGATGGCGGCGGCAGGCACGGCAGTAGCAGTCGAGGAGTCCGCTGGCTGCCCCTGTTCTTCGGCGGCGGCGTGGCGCACGGCACCGGTCCCGCGCACACCGGCGGTGGGACATCCTCCGGCACTTCACGCGGCGGGTTCGGCGCCACCGGCTCCTCGCACGGCGGCGGCGTTGGAGCCTGAACCATGCAACGCGTCACCCTCACTCCGCGTCCCGATTGGCAGAAGAAGGTCGAATCAGTCGGCCTCGCCTTTCACACCACCGACGAAGGCAAACCCTACTGGGACGAATCGGCCTGCTACGTCTTCAACTCCGCAGAAATCGACCAGATCGAAAAAGCGACTTACGCCCTCAACGACCTGTGCCTGCAAGCCGTCGAGCACATCCTGAAGCACGCCCTGTGGGATCAATTTCAGATTCCCAAGGAATTCGTCACGCACGTCCGCAAGAGCTGGGACGAAGAAGAAATCAGCATCGTGGGCCGACTGGATCTCCTCTGGGATGGCGTGTCGCCGCCGAAGCTCGCGGAGTTCAACGCCGACACGCCGACGGCACTGCTAGAGGCCGCCGTCGTGCAGTGGTACTGGCTGCAAGACGTCGCATCGGATCACGATCAATTCAATTCGCTGCACGAACGCCTGATCGAGGCGTGGCAGCGCGTCAAGGCGGAGATCGGCGCCCCGGTCACCTTCGTCTGCGTTGACAACCACGTCGAGGATTTCATGACGGTGACCTATCTCCTCGATACGGCCCAGCAAGGGGGCTTGAAGACGCAGCACATCCCGATCACCTCGATCGGCTGGAACGCCGCCCGGCGCACCTTTGTTGACTTGCGCGAACGCGTGCTCGGCTGCGTCTTCAAGCTGTATCCATGGGAATGGCTGATGCGCGAGAAGTTCGGCGAGCACATCCCCGGCGCGGTGACGCGCTGGTTCGAGCCGGCCTGGAAGGCGATGTTGAGCAACAAGGCCCTGTTGCCGCTCCTGTGGAAGCTGTTCCCGGATCATCCGAATCTGCTGCCCGCGTCGTGGAATTCGCTGCCGGGCAAATGTGTCAAGAAGCCGGTGCTGGGCCGCGAGGGGGCCAACATCACCATTCTCGAATACGGACAACGCCTCGAGGTCACCACCGGCGACTACGGCGACGGCGAGTTCATCTATCAGCAATTCCACGAAACGCCGAAGTTCGATGGCAGAACGATCGTGCTGGGCAGCTGGCTGGTGAACGGCTTCGCCTGCGGCCTGGGGATTCGCGAGGACGACGGCATTATCACCACGAACACGAGCCGATTCGTGCCGCACCGGATCACACCGTCGACGTCGGCGAGCGGGCCAGCGAAAGCACCAGGCCTTGAATCAGCAATCCGAACAAAAAGTTGATGCCCCAGATCAAGATGACCAGGATTCGGCATTCCCAGAAGTCCTTGTTGAAGACCACCATCAACCCGATCCACCAGACGATCAAAGACGCCAGCCCGCCGAACGGGACGAAGGTGAGCACCAGCGAAACAATCGCGATGAGGATGGCCGACTTGCCCGCGAACGTTCCCAGGGCGCCAAAATCAAACGACTCGAAGAGCAGGTTGTAAAGGACCAGCACGACGACCCACAGGATGGACGTGTAGATGAAGATGATCGTGAATAGAATGAGGTATTCCATGGCCGGTCTCGGTGGGACGCGGTGCTTGGCAATCGTTGTATTCGTGTGGCGGACGGCGGCCATTGCCGTCTTCGAGTCCCGCCAGCAATCGTCGGTTTGTGGTACAATCTTGAATGGACATTGAGCGATTCACTCTTTCATGTCACCCGTTGAGATGGCCATGAGCGACAACTTGGCAGGTTTTCTGAGCCGAATCGGTAGGGGCGTCCTAGGATGCCTTCCTGGCGCATTTTTCGGCCTCCTCGTGCAAGCGTTCTGCGGTTGGAATATTGACCCGGAGGCCGCCGGAGGTCGATATTTTCCCTGGCAAGGCGGGGCTATCGGCGCGGTCGTGGGTTTCCTGTTTGCATTCGCCTTCGGACATTTGGAAATTCGCGGTCGCACGAGGCTGGTCATCATTGGCATGTTATCCGGCCTAGCGATTGGGTTCGCGGCGAGTTACATCATCGGACTATGTTGGCCGCCGTTTGACGGTAAAGAGCAGACCATTCACATTCTCGTTGCCATCACTTTCGGCACGCCGCTCGGCACCCTCATTGGCGGCGTCGTTGGATTTCTCAAGAAAGACACGGATTCTCCAGCCTCCAAGTAAGAGAAAATTCCATCTTTCCACCTGGCTTCCACACGCGAAAATAAGCCCATCGATCCAATCATTCTCCCACTCAAGGATGGGCTCACGCCATGGCTGACCGCCCCTTCGTTCATCTGCATTGCCATACGCATTACAGCCTGCTCGACGGCGCCAGTCGGGTGCCGGAGTTGGTGCAGCTTGCCAAAGATCTCGGCATGAATGCGATTGCCATGACCGATCACGGCAATCTCTTCGGGGCCATCGAGTTCTACAAGGAATGCACTGAAGCCGGCATCAAGCCGATCGTCGGCTACGAGGCGTATGTTGCTCCGACGCATCGCACCGATCGCACCATGAAGAAGCGCGGCGAGTCTGGCTATCACCTCACCCTGCTCGCGCAGAACCTCACCGGCTTCAAGAACCTCGTCAAGCTGGCGTCGATCGCCTATTTGGAGGGCTACCACTACATCCCGCGTATCGACAAGGAAGTGCTCGAACAGTACGGCAAGGGGCTCATCTGCCTTTCCGGCTGCGCGTCGAGCGAGTTCAGCGACTTCATCCTGCTCGATCAAATGGAGAAGGCCCGCGACACGGCGATCTGGTTCTCGAAGGTCTTCGGCGACAACTTCTACGTCGAAATCCAGAATAACGGCCTCGACATCCAGAAACGGTGTGCGGAGGGGGCGATCCAAATCGCCAACGACCTCGGCCTACCGCTGGTGGCGACCTGCGACGCCCATTACCTGCGGCAAGAAGACCACGGCGCTCACGACGTGCTCCTTTGCATCAACACGCAGCGACTGCTCAAGGACGAGAACCGCATGCGCTACGGCAGCGATCAGTTTTACGTGCGGCCGCCGGAGGAGATGTACCGCCTGTTCCCGGGTCAGGAGGAAGCGGTCAAACGCAGCCAGGAAATCGCCGACAAGGTGGATATCCAGCTCGATTTCAAGAAACGGCACTTTCCCGTCTTCACCCCTCCCGCGAAGAAGACGCCGGAGAAATACCTGCGCGAGCTGTGCGTGGCCGGGCTGATCGAACGCTACGGCCCTGATGCGACGCCGGAGGCGCAGGCCCGCTTTGACATTGCGAAAGAGCGGCTGGAACACGAACTCGCCATTATCTGCAAGATGGGCTTCGCCGGCTACTTTCTGATCGTGTGGGACTTTGTCCGCTTTGCCATTTCGAAGAACATCCCGGCCGGCGCCCGCGGCTCCGCATGCGGGGCGATCGTCAGCTACGTTCTCAAGCTGAGCCATGTCTGTCCGCTGGAGTATGACTTGCTATTCGAGCGATTCCTCGATCCTAATCGCTCGGAGGCGCCCGATATCGACATCGACTTCTGCCAGGACCAGCGCGAAGACGTCATCCAGTATGTGCGCGAACGTTACGGCGAAGAATCGGTGGCGCAGATCGGCACCTTCGGCACCATGGCGGCCAAGGCGGCGATCAAGGATGTTGGCCGCGTGCTCGACATTCCGCTCGAACGCGTCAACCGCCTAACGGCCATGGTGCCGAAGGTGCTCAATATTTCGCTGGAGGATTCGCTCAAGCAGAGCCCGGAGCTGCGCAAGGAATACGACGCCGACCCGGACGTGCATCGACTCATCGACATCGCCATGAAGCTGGAGGGGACGAATCGCAACTCCGGGACCCATCCCGCCGGCGTTGTCATCGCCAACGGGCCGATCACCGATTACGTGCCGGTGCAGCGCATCAACCGTAAGGACGGCAAGGAAGGCGTCGTCATCACCACTCAGTGGGTCATGGGCGATCTTGAAAAGATCGGCATGCTCAAGATGGACTTCCTCGGCCTGCGCACGCTCACCGTCATCGAGAACGCGCTCAAGTTGATCCGCAAGACCCGGCTCGGCAAGCGTGATCTCGAAGAGATCAAGGATCGCGATCCGCGAACCTACGAGCTGCTGAAAGTCGGCCTCAACGCGATGCCGCTCACCGACAAGAAGACGTATGAGCTGCTGCAGCGCGGCGACGCCCGCGGCGTGTTCCAGCTCGAATCGGACGGCATCCGCGAGCTCTTGAAGCGGATGAAGCCCGACAGCATTCGCGACCTGATTGCGACCAATGCGCTCTATCGTCCCGGCCCACTTTCAGGCGGCATGGTCGATGCCTACGTGAACCGCAAGCACGGGCGTGAGAAGCCGACGTACGTGCATGCCATCATGGAGGAAATTCTGGCCGAGACCTATGGGATTCTCGTCTATCAAGAGCAGTGCATGCGGATCTTGAACAAACTCGGCGGCATCGAATTGGCCAGCGCGTATGCTTGCATCAAGGCGATCTCCAAGAAGAAGGAAGACATCATCAACGCCCGCCGCGTCGATTTCATGGCCGGCGCTGCACAGCAAAAAGTGCCGGCGGAGACCGCGAAAAAAATCTTCGATTTGATCTGCCACTTCGGCGGCTACGGCTTCAACAAATCCCACTCGGCCGCTTACGCCAAGCTCGGCTATCAGACGGCGTATCTCAAGACGCATTATTCCGCCGAATTCATGGCCGCCCTGTTGACGAGCGAAATCGAGGATTCGAACAAGCGCGATATCATGGTCGAGCACATCGACGACGCCCGCCGGCTAGGCTGCCCGGTGCTGCCGCCGAACATTCAAGAGGGGGAAGCGGAATTCACGGTCAAGGAAGGCAAGATCGTTTTCGGCCTCTTGGCCATCAAGGGGCTGGGGCGCGGCGCAGCCGAGGAGATTGTGCGTGCGCGCAAGGAAGGCGGCCCGTTCAAGGACTTCTTCGATTTCTGCGAACGCATCGATCAGAAGGCGGTACCCAAGTCCGGCATCGAACGGCTCATCAAGGTCGGCGTCTTCGACTGCACCGGCGCGAAACGCGCTCAAGCTTGGGACGCGCTGGCAGGCGCCCTGCAAGCTGCCACGCAATCGCAGGACGATCGCAAGCATGGGCAGATGAATTTGTTCGAGAGCTTCGACGGCGGCAACGGCGAGAGCCAGAAGAGCGCCAATGAGGGGCTGCGCAACGTCCCGGAATGGCCGCCGCTGGAGAAATTGAAGTACGAGAAGGAATCGCTCGACTTCTATATCTCAAGCCACCCTTTGGGCCAGTACGAAGAGCCGCTGCGGCGTTTTTCCAGCCATGCCGCCGCCACTCTCAAGGCGTGCGAGCCGAACCAGGAAGTCTTCCTGGGGGGCATGTTGACGGTGGTTCGCTTGATGAACACGAAGAAGGCGCGCAACGGCAACTCACGCTACGCGCGCTTCAAGCTCGAAGACTTCTCCGGGGCGGCGGAGTGCGTCATGTGGCCCGAGGACTACGCCAAGTACAAGGACCTCGTTGAGGAAGACAAGATCTGCTTCGTCACCGCCGTGGTGGAGCGTAAGACTGACGAGCCGACGTTGCAGGTGACGCGCATCGTGTCGATGGAAGCCGGCCAGCTCGAACGGACCACGGGCCTCGTCCTCTTGATGGACCTGACGGATAACGATCAGGAAGACGTGCGTAAGATGGAGGCGATCCGCGTGGTTCTCCAGCGGGCACGCGGCAATCTGCCGGTGTTTTTGCACATCCGCGACGGCTCGGGAAAATGGTTGCGCATGAAGACGAGCGACGAATTGAAGATCAACCCGACGACGGTGAGTAAGGCTGACCTGGAGACGATTTTGGGAGCAGGGCGGGTTGAGTTTTCGCGGCAGAGCAATGGCAATATACGGGCGTAGCCTAGCCGTTGTGGCACGGTCTCCCGACCGTGCCACTGCTGTCGTCGAATACGAGTGAATGCGCCGGAGACCTACGGTCAAGGGCGTGGCATGGTCAGGCGACCATGCCACAACAACTGAATCGATCACTCGCCCACGCCTCGCTCGTCGAATTCCTTGCGCGCCGAGTCGTTGTCGAGCGAGTATTTGTGCGATTGCTGCAGCCAGTGGATCAAGTCGGCGCGATACTGCTTTGCCTCATCCTCCTGGGCACGCTGGGCGAAGAAATCACGCAGCGGCCCAAACTTCATCTCGGAGGCACGCAGCATCGCCTGGTGAAAATCTTCCTGGCTTGCCTTCGGCGCTTGCGAAATCAGGGCGACGTAGTAAATCGAGCGCGGCTTGTTGGTGAGGATCTGGATGAAGTTCGCCGGCTTGTTCTTGTCCTGATCCTTGCTGACAAGATCGAAGAGCTCCTTGTTGACATCGTCCAGGTCCTTGTTGCCAATGGAGATCGGGGCCTTCATATCGAAAAGGCTCAAGAGCTCCTTCATCATGTCGTCGCGCGAGTGGGGGATCATATCCTTTGGGAGCGGCGGCAGCGTATAGAGGATGCGCCGGGCGTCGGGCGCGTCGACGACGCGGTCCGGGTACATCTGGCTCAGATTAGGCAGCAGGAGCACTTTTTGGTTGAGCTTGCTCGCCTCCGCCTCGATATCCTGGAAGTTGCGCCCCTTGTTGATGAGATTCATGGCAACCGACTGGGCACGGGGCAGTGCCTTGGTGCGGCGAGTTTCGTCGAACTTCCAGCCCTCGCTAACGCGGGCCATGACCTCCTGGAGGTCGGCCTGCGTCTGCTTGAGGTCTGCCTCCTTCTTCTTCAGCCCAACGGCCTTGTTGGTATCCTTGATCTCTTTGAGCTCCGTGGCGACCTTGGCTAGATCGGCGGCTACCTTGTCCAGGTCCTTGACGATGCGGTCGTAATCAGCGGGTCGAATGGGAGGCAGCTCGGCGGAACGCCAGAACAGGATCGGCAGGTCGGCGCTCTGGAACAGGTCGAGCGCCGGCGCCGGCTTGTTGGGATCGTGCTGCGCCAGGTGCCGCTCCAGCAGTTGCTCGTCGGCTTCCTTGAGATTGAGGCGGTTCATCAAGAGCGGGTCCGCCAGCTTCCAGGCGCGGGCGGCGTCGGGCTTCACCTCGGGGGGCCACGGCATGGCGCGGTGCAGCGATTTGGCGGCGAATTCCTCCGTCCCGTCGAAGAACATCTTCCAGCCGTCGCTGGCTTTCAACACGCGCGCCGGCGTCACGTCGCGGCCTTCGTACATGTTGATGCGATTGGTGTACTCCGCAAAGGAATCCTTGAGGACCTCGAATTCCTTGGCTGCGCCGATGTTGAACCGGTTGTAGAAATTCCCCTTCTTGTCGGGGGGTGGGCCATAGGTCAGCTTGTGCTCCGGCACGAGCTTGTTGAGGGCACGCTTGAATTTCTCGCTGTCGTTGGCGGATTTCTCCAGCTCCTTGCGCACGATGGCCATGGTCTCCTGAGCCCGCACGCGCGCGGTTTGCTTGTTGAGCATGTCCTTGATCTCGCCCTGCACGGTCTCGGGCGTATAGCGTGGGCGGAGATAGTAATACCCGGCCGGTTTTTCGGAATTGATGGGAAAATCCATCGTCAGATACGGCGCGGCCATCGTCAGCGGGAACCGGGTTGTGCCGCCCGGGAATAGTTTCAGGTAGACCGGCACGCGGCGGCGCACTTCCGACTGGATCGCCATCTCCACTTCGCCTGGGTTGGCCAGGAAGCTAGACACCTGCTGCTCGGCGGCCGCGTTCTGGAGGTCCTGAGGGTCGACGGGGGTCATCTTCAGCTTCGTCACGGCACCCCAGGCGAGATGCCCGGCGACCGCGTTCTGGGCTTCGAGCGGATTGGCGGGGGCCAGCGCCGACGCGAAGATCACACTGGCCAGCGCCAGGGGATTGCGTGACGCAATGCGCGCCAGCACCTGCGAGTTGCAATCAGTTTCTCCAAAAAATGCCGCGCCGAAGTAGCGATTGTTCCTGCCGATTTGGCGATCGTAGTGCCGTTCCAACTGATCCTGTTCGTTCTGCGCCACGGCCATGAAGCGAGTCGCGGTGACGAGGGGGGATTGCATCATGTCGAAGGCGATCGGGTTGGTGGACTTCATCTGGGCGACGAACTTCGCCTTGCCCAGGTACTCCGGCGACAGCGGGTCGGCGTAAACAAATTCGACCTTGACCTGGGCCGGTTTCTCCAGGCCGGGGTCCTCGGAGCTTGGATCGTTGGGCTTGTATTTGTTCTTCTCGAAGACTTCGCGTTTCTGCAGGTCGTTGGGTTCGAGCAGCTTGCCCTTGGCATCCTTGAGCTCGGCCAAAAGGTCTTGAACGTTAACGGGGATGAGCTTCACGTCGAACTCGGCGCGATTGAGCTTGTAGAAATCCCAGAGCTGCGCCAGCGTCAGCGGCGCCCGCAACGGGTCGGGCAGGTCGGGATCGTCGAACTTGAGCGGCATGCCTTCGCCGGGCCGGCCGCCTCTGCGGACGGAGCTCGTCTGCACGGCCAGGCGAGCGATGCGGACGCGGAACTCCTCCGCCACCGCATGGCGCACAAAGGTATCGTTCGCCTCGCGGAAATTGCGGTGCATGGCTTCACGCTGGGCCATGGCCAGCTCTTCTCTGCTGACCCATTGGACTCGCTCGGTATTGAAGAACTCGTTGCCGAACAGGATCCTGACGTGGCGATCGTCGAGATGGATGCCCAGCCGATCGGCCTCGGCTTGCCAGAGCTTGAATTCGACGAGATCATCGAACTTGGCGACGCCGATGTCGAAGTAGCGCGGCCGGCTCTTGCGCAGATCGAGCGTGGCGCGGACGGCGCCCAGTTGCATCTTGATCTGCTTGAGTTTTTCGGGATCCTGGTTCGGATCCGCCTTCTTGCCCAGCTCAAAGAGTTCCTTGGAGACCTTCTTGGAAGCAATGTCGGCACAGATTCGCATGATGGCGTCGGCCAGGTTGCGCTGGGCGCGCAGGTCGTGCAAGTCCTTGGAGCTGATGCCGCGGCCATCGATGGTGACGATGGCAGGCCCGCGGCTCTTGAGCCCGAAGATATCGAGGATGCGCTCCTCCATGCCCCCCTTCATGCCAGTGCAGAAGACGAAGCTGACCATGCAGATCATTAAGACGGCGGCCATCCAGAAGCGTTTGTTTTTCTGGAAGGTTCCCAAAACGTTGAACGCCATACGATTTTCCTTGCCGCTTGCGGCTTAGCATTCGCGTGTCGCCTGCGAGTGCTAAGCCGCAAGCGGCGAAACCGGGAAGTATTTCACTTTACCTAATGATATATTGGCCGCCGGGGAGGCAATTGTTCCCATTCCAGCTCTTGACTCGCCATCCATAATGTTACGCAGAACGGGACCGGCGAACAGAGGCCGGTTTCGCTTCCCGCTGGACACTTGCACAATAAAGCGGTAAACCGGAGTCAAGCCGCGTGCTACGCCGCAAGCGGCGAATAAGGAAACCGATCATGGCCACAAGGAAGAAGAAACACCTCGTCATCGTCGAATCGCCCGCCAAGGCGAAGACGATCAACAAATACCTCGGCCCCGGCTACGAAGTCGTTGCCAGCCTGGGGCACGTCCGCGATCTGCCCAAAACCCGCTTCGGCATCGACATCGAAGGAGGCTGGATCCCCACCTACCGCGACCTCAAGGACCGCAAGGACGTGCTCGCCTCGCTCAAGAAACACGCCGCCGCCTCCGATATCGTCTACCTGGCGCCTGACCCGGATCGCGAAGGGGAGGCCATCGCCTGGCATCTCAAGGAAGCACTCAAACTCAAAGACTCCCGCATCCAGCGAGTCACGTTCAACGAAATCACCAAGACCGCGGTGCAGAAGGCATTCGCCAACGCCCGCCAGATCGACATGGACCTCGTCGCCGCCCAGGAAGCGAGGCGGTTTCTCGATCGCATCGTCGGCTACAAGCTCAGCCCGCTGATTTCCTCGACGCTGGCGGAGAAGCTGACCGCCGGTCGGGTTCAATCGGTTGCCGTGCGCTTGATCGTCGAACGTGAGCGCGAGATTGCCGCCTTCAAGCCGGAAGAGTTCTGGAAGATCGGCGCCATCCTGCAAACGCAGGACTTCGGCAAGACGGCTGTGACCCAGAAGGCCAAGCCGAAGAAGGCGGCCAAGCCGAAGCCGAAGGAAAAAGTGGAAGAGCCCGAGCTGGACGACGAGAATCCGCCGGAGCCGAAGCAGGAAGAGCAGTTGCCCGAGGGAGCGTTTGTGGCGGAACTGGCCGAATGGGATGGGCAGAAGTTCAAGGCAGATAGCCAGCAGGTGGTCGATCCGATTGTCAAGGCGCTCGAAGGGGCCAAGTACACCGTAACCAAGGTCGAGCAGAAGGATCGGCAGGAGAAGGCGCCGCCGCCGTTCACGACCAGCACGCTCCAGCAGCAGGCATACTTGCGCTTGCGATTCTCGGGCAAGATGGCGATGGGCGTCGCCCAGAAACTGTATCAGGGCGTGCAACTCGGCAGCGAAGGCCAGGTCGCCCTCATCACCTACATGCGAACCGACAGCACACGTATCTCCGACGAAGCGCTCAAGGATTGCCGGGCGCACATCAAGTCGAACTTCGGGGACAAGTACTTGCCGGAGAAGGCGAACACCTATGCCTCCTCGAAGGACGCGCAAGGCGCCCACGAAGCGATTCGGCCCACCGACGTCTCGTACTTGCCGGAGAAGGTCGCGAAATACCTGCCGGCGGAGCAGTTGAAGCTCTACACGCTGATCTACCAGCGATTCGTCGGCTGCCAGATGACGCCGGCGGTCTGGGGAGTGACGAATGTCGAGGTTACGGCGTCCAAAGGAGTGTTCAAGGCGCAGGGCAAGACGCTGAAGTTCGACGGCTATCGCAAGATCTACGTGCAGTCAAGCAAGCAGGAGGACGTGATCCTGCCGGCAATGAAGGAGGCCGACCCGCTGGGCCTCGTGAAGCTGAAGCCGACGCAGCACTTCACCGAACCGCCGGCGCGCTACAATGAGGCATCGCTGGTCAAGACGCTCGAGAAGGAAGGCATCGGCCGGCCCAGCACCTATGCGTCGATCATCAGCAAGATCCAGGATCGCGAATATGTCGCAATGAAGGAACGCCGCTTCTACGCCACCGAGACCGGCATGAAGGTGACCGACCTCCTGGTCCTGCACTTCCCCAAGGTGATGGACCTCGAATTCACGCGTCACATGGAGGAAGAACTCGATCAGATCGAGGAGAAGAAATACGAACGCAATCAAGTGCTGGAGGAGTTCTGGACACCGTTTGCGGAGTCGCTCAAAAAGGCCGAGACGGAGATGCTCGCCCATGCGGAAAAGTGTCCGCTGTGCCAGGCGCCGCTCAACAAACGCTTCAGCAAGTTCGGCATCTTCTTCGGCTGTTCGAAATATCCGGAGTGTAAGTACATCAAGAAAAAAGGGGTTGATCCGTCGGCCGACGGCGAGCCGGCAGGACCGGCTACGGGCCCGGACGGACTCGCGATCAAATGCCCGAACTGCAGCAAGGACATGATGCGCCGGGCCGGCAAGTCGGGGCCGTTCCTCGGCTGCAGCGGCTATCCCGACTGCAAGACCACCATGAACTTCAATGCCGAGGGCAATCCGGTCGTCACCAGCCAGGCGACCGAGCACGTCTGTGAAAAGTGCCAGAGCCCGATGGTGCAGCGCATGGGCAAGCGCGGGCCGTTCCTCGGCTGCAGCGGCTATCCCAAGTGCAAGAATATCGTCGAGATGGACGCCGAAGGCAAGCCGGTCAAGCCGATCGACACGGGCGTCAAGTGCGAGAAGTGCGGCGGCCCCATGAACATCAAGCGCGGCTTCCGCGGCGCCTTCCTGGGTTGCAGCGGCTACCCGAGTTGCCGCAGCACCAAGCAGCTGCCGGAGGAATTGAAGGAAAAGCTGGCGAAGGAAGGCGGCCCGGCGGCGCCGAAGAAGAGCGTCGCAATCGACGCGCCGGCTGACATCAAGTGCCCGGAGTGCGATGGCCCGATGAAGCTGCGGCCGGGCCGCTGGGGCAAGTTTTTCTTCGGCTGCAACAATTACCCGAAGTGTAAGGGGACGCGGCAGGCGTCGCCGGACCAGGTAGAGCAGTTGCAACAGCGGGCGGTGGCGCCGGCGTGATATGCCTTTACGTTTAGCGCCCGCGCCAAAGCGCCGGACCGTTCGATGTCCGACCCAGCGCGCGAAACGTGCCGTGACTTTCGCGCGGGCGCTAAACGAATCCAGCGAGGAATCCCACGATGGCCAAGCACGCCCCCAAGTTTTTGCAGATCGTCAATGACGCCCGCACGCGCATCAAGGAATGCACGGTGGACGACGTCATGGCCATGATCGAGCAGGGCGAAAAGTTCACCTTGATCGACGTGCGCGAGGAGAGCGAGTTCGCGAAGGACCATCTGCCGGGCGCCATTCATTTGGGCAAAGGGGTCATCGAACGCGACATCGAAGAGAAGGTGCCGGATGCCAAGACGCTCTTGGTCCTCTACTGCGGCGGCGGCTTTCGCTCGGCGCTAGCGGCCGACAACTTGAAAAAAATGGGCTACCAAAACGTCATCTCCATGGACGGCGGCATCCGGGTGTGGCGCGAAAAGCGATTTCCGCTGACACCGGGATACCTCAATCAGGGCCCGGGGTAAACGATGCCGATGTGGTAAGATCATTCGTTAATCGCTTCCCGGCATGCTGGCGCTTCGACTGGAGCCGAATTTCGCCCGCCGTGTTCGGCTCCCTGTTCCAGGGCGTCATGGAGCCGAAGGTATGCCCGACTGCCTGTGCTGTACAAACGCGTGAACACGCTGGTCTACGACTACGTGACCAGCGCGGATGCGGCGGCATCGCTATTGCCCGCCATGCTGGAATTGCTCGATGTGCCGATCGCCCCGGGCGCCGCCATGCTGCTTTCGCGGAGTATCCGGGCGCACCATCGGGCCTTACAACGAGGTCGCGCAGCCAATCCTGTGCACCTACAAGGGCAAGCCGATAACGCTTGCCGTGCGGCGACGCGTGACTACCGACCGAGCCCTGACCATGAGGCACGCCGCGGCTGCCTCGCCAAGTAGCTGAGCGATATCCCGTTTCATCATGCCATGTCGTATGTAAGTTGGGTGGAACGCCAGAATGCACACAGGCCGTCCACCCAGTACTGAAGTGCTGGGCGATTTTCAGCCATCCCTCCGGGACGAAGAAGTTGATGGACCTCGGTCCGGCCCAAGCATAGCCGGTACTTTCTTGTGCTCGCTGTCATGTCCGATTACAATCCCTTCGTTCCAGTGTATTTTTGCATCACTCCAAGGAGCGCACGCATGAACTACTTCTCTGGCCGCAATTGGGCTCTGCTGGGAATCCTGGTGCTCGCGCTCCTCGCCTCGCCAGCGCACGCGCAGGAGGACAAGAAGAAGGACGATTTCGATCACGCCTTCACGAACCTCAAATACCGGTCGATCGGCCCCGCGGCCGGCGGACGCACCACGCGTTCCTGCGGAGTGCCAGGCGACCCGACTACCTACTACGTTGGCGCAGCCAGCGGCGGCGTCTGGAAGACCACCGACGGCGGCCTGTCGTGGAAGCCGATCTTCGACGATCAGCCGACTTCATCCATCGGCGCCGTCGCGGTCGCACCGTCCGATCCGAACGTCGTCTACGTCGGCTCCGGCGAAGCAAACATCCGCGGCAATGTCGCGCCCGGCAATGGCATCTACGTCTCCACGAATGGCGGCAAGTCGTGGAAGCATGTCTGGAAGCAAGTCGGGCAGATTGGCCATATCGTCGTGCATCCGAAGAATGCCAATATCGCCTACGCCGCCGTCTTGGGCAGCGCGTTTGGGCCTAACGACGAGCGCGGCGTCTATCGCACCACAGACGGCGGCAAGTCGTGGAAGCAATCCTTGAAAAAGAACGAGAACGTCGGCGCCATCGATGTCGCGATCGATGCCAACAATCCGCGCGTCCTCTTTGCCACGCTGTGGGAAACGCGGCGCACTCCCTGGAGTTTGACCACTGCCGGGCCAGGCAGCGGACTTTTTCGCAGCGAGGACGGCGGCGACTCGTGGAAGGAAATCGAACCTGGCGATGACAGTGGCCTCCCCGCCAAGCCTTATGGCCGCATCGGCGTTGCGATCGCCCCGTCCAATAGCCAGCGCGTCTACGCCCTGATCGAAGCGGAGAACGGTGGCCTCTATCGTTCCGATGACGGCGGCGAAAAATGGAAGCTCGTGAGCAACGCTCGCTACTTGCTCCAGCGTCCCTGGTACTTCTCGACCGTCCATGTCGATCCGAAGAATCCCGACATCGTCTATTGCCCGAACGTTCGGCTCGCCAAGAGCATCGACGGCGGCAAGTCGTTCAAGCAGATGAAAGGGGTGCATCATCCCGATCATCACGACCTGTGGATCGATCCGAAGAATCCACGCCGCATGATCGACTCCAACGACGGCGGCGTCGATATCACGACCAACGGCGGCGAGACCTGGTACATGCCGCCGCTGCCGATCTGCCAGTTCTATCACATCAGCGTCGATAACAGCACGCCGTACCGTGTCCTGGGCAACATGCAGGACCAGGGGACCGCGTCCGGCCCCTCGAACTCGCTTTCGTCCGCGGGTATTTCGCTATCCGATTGGCACACCGTCGGCGGCGGCGAGACAGGCTTTTCGATTGCCGATCCGACCGATCCCAACATCGTTTACTCCGGCGAGTACAGCGGCTACCTCTCGATCTACGATCATCGAACCCGCCAGGCACGCAACATCAGCACCTATCCAACCAACCCGTCCGGCAAAGGCGCCGAGGATTTGCGCTACCGCTTTCAATGGACTGCGCCGATCATGGTCTCCAAAAGCCCAGGGACGGCCGTCCCTGAGCTTTCCATCTACCACGCCGCCAACGTCCTCTTCCGCTCGACCGACAAGGGCAAGACCTGGGACAAGATCAGCCCCGACCTGACGCGCGATGACAAGTCCAAGCAAAAATGGTCCGGCGGCCCCATCACCGGCGACAATACCGGCGTCGAGTACTACTGCACGATCTTCGCCCTCGCCGAATCGCCCAAAAAAGCCGGCGTCCTCTGGGCCGGCAGCGACGATGGGCTCGTGCACGTCTCCAATGATAACGGCAAATCTTGGCAGAATGTGACCAAGAACATCCCCAACCTCAAGGAATGGGGAACCGTCTGCTGTATCGAGGCATCGCCGCACGATGCCGACGCTGCCTATGTCGTGGTGGACGCGCATCGGCTCGATGACAACACGCCGTATCTTTACATGACGCGCGACCTCGGCAAATCATGGACGCTCCTCTCCGGCAAGCTGCCCAAGGAGGATTACCTGCGCGTCGTTCGCGAGGACCCGCAGGTTCCCGGTATGCTCTACGTCGGCAGTGAGACGCAAGTGCTGCTCTCACGCGACCACGGCAAAACCTGGCGCTCGCTCAAGCTCAACATGCCGACGGTCGCGATCTGCGACTTGCACATCAAGGGGAATGATCTCGTGGTCGGCACCCATGGCCGGTCGATATGGATCCTCGATGACCTGACGCCGATCCGCGATTTCTCCCCTCTCCCCGCCGGGGGAGAGGGGCCACGGGTGAGGGGGCCGCGTTTCTTTCCGCTACAACCCACGACGCGCTGGCGCTATCACGGCGAGAACTATGCGGGCGAGGACCGCCTTCCCGGCGACAACCCGCCCAAGGGAGCGATCCTCAACTACTACTTGCCGACGAAACCGAAAGATGAGCTGACGCTGGAAATCTTTGATAGCAAGGACACGCTGGTGCAGAAGCTGTCGAGCAAGAAGGCCGAGATCGAGATCGACACGGAGTCCCCCGATGTGCCATGGTCGATCTTCAAGCCGACGGTGTTGCCCAAGGAGGCTGGCATCAACCGCGTCGCCTGGAATCTGGAGATGATGGGCCCGACGGTGATTCCCGGTGCCAAGAACGATTACGGCGTGCCGTACCGCGGACCACTGGCGCCCCCGGGGACCTACACGCTCAAGCTGCGCGTGGGCGACCAGGTGCTTACCCAGGAGGTGGAAGTGCGCGGCGATCCGCGCGTAAAGACGCCCGCGAAAGAACTGGCAGACTCCCACCAGCTCGCCGTCCAGTTGCGCGACGATATCACCCGGCTGTCCAACATCGTCATCGCCCTGCAATCGGTGCGCGGCCAGATCAATTCACGCGTCAAGGCGCTCAACGGCGACAAGAAGGCGGAAGGCTGGCTCAAAGAGGCGAAGAACGCCGTCGTCAAGCTCGACACGCTCGAAGAGCAACTGCACAACCCCAAGGCGCAGGTGACCTACGACATCCTGGCGAAGAAGGGCGGCGCGAAGCTCTATTCGCAGCTCGCCCCCTTGTACGATTGGGTCAAGGACTCCGACGGCATCGTCACCCAAGGCATGCGCGAGGTCTATGCCGAGAACGCCAAGGAGCTGGCCCGGCTCGACGGCATCTGGCGCAAATTGCTCGCCGGCGAGATCGGCCAACTAAACGATCAGGCCCGCGAGCTTCAACAACCGGCGATCGTGGCGCCCAAATAGGATCGCGCATGCCCATCACCTTCACCTGCGCCTGCGGCAAGTCGCTGCAAGTCGGCGATGAATACGCCGGCCGGGACGGAACGTGTCCCGGTTGCGGGCAGGCGATTCACATTCCGGGCCCAGCGGATGGCCAAATCACGGGGCAGGCGCCACGACCCGCACCCCGCCCTCCTCCACTCTGGGACCGCCCGGACTACGATGCCGAGCCGGACGACGACATCGCAATTCTTCGCACCCATGGCGGCATGCCGATTGCCGCAGATGAAGACCTTTTCGTTGAAGCGCCGGCGGAGATCGGCACGCTTCACAGCCAATACACCTCGCTGAAGACGCATGTCCATCCCAGTACGCGCGCCGCACGGTTGTTTCGGGTCCTGCTCCTTTTTACTTTGGGGTGGGCTGTCGTTGTCGGTTTGGTCTGGGTGGACCACGGCATGGGGCAAGGGCATTTGCACCTGGGGCACATGCTCCCCGCTGCGATCGTGATGCTGACTGCTGTTGTCGGCTGCGTCACCGCCGGCATTTATTTCTGGTCAACCCGCTTCCTGCACACCTGCTCCTACGTCGGCAAGGACGGCATCGCCGTCTTTCAATGCGCCGGCGATCGCGACCGAGTCTTTCGCTCCGAGGTTTTCCTATTCAAGGACGCCGCCGAGCTGCGCATTGCCAAGACCAGGCAATATTACCTCGGTAGCTACGCCGGCACGAACTACGCCTTCCTGTGGTTCGACGAGCGCGGCCAGATCGTCTACCGATTCATGGGCCGCTACAAAAGCGAAGTCGGCACGCCGGAGCCGAATGACCCGTATCACTTCATGCTGATGGCCGAGCACGCCTGGATTTTGCACCTGATGGCCGACATCGACCGCATTCTTGCCGACGACGAGCTGCTCCACTTCCAGCTCAAGGAAGGCGACTTCGTCCGGCTCGGCCCAGACCAACTCATCCTGGGCCAAGCCGGCAGAATCATCGAGTTGCACGCCGACCAGATCGAGAAGATCACGATGGGCGACGGCGTCATCACGGTGTGGGAAGTGGGGGCAAAGAAAGGCTGGTTCGCCAGCGACGGCGTGCACCAGTTCATGTACCACGACCTGGGCAACGCGCGGTTCTTCGCGATGGCGCTCGAAAAACTAGTGAAGTTTAGGTTGTGAGAAAGAGCGCCCTTCCTCGTTTAGCGCTCGCAGGGCGCCATGCGAGCGCTAAGCCGCAAGCGGCGACACGTTCAAAACACTTCCATCACCGGATTGCCGTCGCAAATCGTGCGGAACTGCCCCTGGATGTCGTAGAGCTGGGCGCGAGGGTCGATCCCCATGATGTGAAAGATGGTGGCGGCCAATTCGCTGACGTGGACGGCGCGTTCGCGCGGAAAGGCGGCGAACTGGTCCGACGCGCCGACCACGTTGCCTCCGCGCACGCCGCCGCCGGCCAGCACCACCGAGTAGCAATTGCACCAGTGATCGCGGCCGCCGATGTTGTTGGTGTTGTTCGAGAAATTGACCCCCATCCTCGGCGTGCGGCCAAACTCGCCCATCCAGATCACCAGCGTCTCGTCGAGCATGCCGCGCGTGTGCAGATCTTCCAGGAGGGCACTGAAGGACTGGTCGGCCGGCGGCAGCAGTTGATGCGAGCGGGCGACATGGTTCTGATGCGTATCCCAGCTGCCGCGATCGACATCGACGTGCGAGAACACCGAAACAAACGGCACCCCGGCCTCGACGAGGCGGCGCGCCAGCAGCGTGCTCTGCCCTTGCAAGTGTCGGCCATAGCGATCGCGGACGCGGTCGGGCTCCTTGCTCAGGTCGAATGCCTGGCGCGAAGCAGGCGCCGTCAGCATGTTGAAGGCGCGCTGATAGTGCGTGTTCATCGATTCGACAGGAGTGCCGCGATCCAGCATGCCCTGCTGCTGATCGAAACGCTGGAGCAGCGACTGGCGCGATTCGAAACGGCGGGCGTTGACCTCCTCCGGCAAGACGACGCTCTCGACGCGAAAATCCTCTTCGCTCGGATCGGCGCCCAGTACAAACGGATCGTACGCCGCCCCCAGATAGCCCCCCATGAGGCCCGGCGATTTCGACGGCCCGTTGTTCGTGGTGTTCGGAATGATGACGTGGAACGGCATCGATGTTTGCGGCGGACGCAAGCGAGCGACGACCGACGCGAAATGCGGATGATCGGTACGCCGCGCGGCGGTGCGGTTGGAGATCGCCATCGGATCGGTCGCCTCGCGGCCAACGATGCTGCAATAGATCGCCGGATTATGGCAGCGGATGTTGTGGTTGACGGCGCGCAGGATCGCGATCTTGTCGGCATGCTCGGCAACGCGGGGCAGGGCGTCGGTCATACGCAGGCCGGGCACGCGCGTCGAGATGGTGCGGAAGATGCCGCGGATTTCCGGAGAGGCATCCGGTTTGGGATCGAACGTCTCCGCCTGGTACGGCCCGCCGACCTGGAACAAGAGGATGCACGCCTTGGCGCGCGGGCGCTGCGTGACCTGCCCGGCCGCGCGCGCGGCCAGCACGTTGAGGAGCCCCGCCGAGAGCAGCGAGACACCGCCGAACTGGAAGAATCCGCGCCGATCTAGCCGCATCAAAATATCCTCTCCCCGTTTAGCGCCTGCGCCGAACCATCAGACCAGCGGGCGCTAAACGAAGATCAGTGTACCAGATCAGTCCCCGTCAAGCAATTTCCCAAGCCGATCTTTAAGCTGTTCGTCGGCCGCCGGCGACCACAGGAAATCATCGAGCGGCGCGAAGCCCCCTTCGGCGGTGAACTGCGGCACTGGCGCCGGCAGCAGCGTCAGGTTGCCCAGGATCCGGTCGCCAGAGGCCAGCGAGAACTGCTGCACCCGCGGCAACTCTCCCGCCGCCATCGAACCGAGCACGATCGGCGTCGGCCCATCGGTCACCAAGATGTCATCGTTGATCGCCAGCGTGCCGAGCACCTCGCCAACGAGCGCCCGCAGCGTGAAGGAGGCGAGCCCGGCCATCCCCACCTCGCTCGTGCATACCAGAAAGCACGGCGACACGCGCTCGATTCCCTCCAGCAGCAACTCGCCGTCGCGCCTCGGCAGGGCGCGCACGATTTCGGTCGTGCCGATCGTCTTGTGCAAAACGAAACGCGTGCCGCAGATGCGCAGCGAGCGCTGAAACGCCTTCTTCGCCACGGCCCGCACCGTGTGGGCATGGAGGCAGCGCGTGCCGAGATGCCAGGAGACTTGATAGACGCCAAGCCAGCGCAGCTTCGGCAACGGCAGCGTCACCAGCGTTTGGCGGGCGCGGAGCTGGTCGCTGGTCCACGGCACCGAGATGGCGCCGACGAGCTGGCCATTCTCACGATGCACCTCCACGCGCAAATCCAGATCGAATGCCGGCGCCAGCGGCCCGGCGCTCCGCACGATCGCTGAGGCAAGCACCGTCTTGACTTGCGTGCCGACAAACGCCCGGCACGGCGCCGCCTGCTGCCCGAGCGCGGCGTGCAGCGTCGGCATGTCGATGGTCACGCCGGCTAGAAACTCGGCTCGCGTCAGGATCGGTACGTCAACTCGCCCCAGGACATGCTCGCGCCAGCACACCTCCGCCGCCACCGTCTGCGCCGGCACGCCCGTGCGGAAGAACACGCGCAACGGCGCGGCCGGCTTTCCTTCGTGAACCAGTTCCGCGGCAATGGCGGGCGAATCGTCGGTGAGACGCAGCGTGAAATCCTGCTTGGCGCGTGCCGCCTTGGCTGGCAGCCTCACGTTCGCCTCGACAATCACCGCGTCGGCGTTCCACGGGATCGGCAGCGCGTCAAGAATCAGCCCGGCCTTCTCGTAGCGAACGTGCAGACCGGCGTTACCCGTTGTCGGTGAGGTCATGATGAGTACATGTTATCGGTTAGCGCAGGCGCGCCAGCGCGTCGTCCAACGCGCGATCGAGATCGGCCGGCGACATGGCCTCGCGGCAAATCAGGCAGTCCAGCGCCCGCGGAATGCGAAAGCGGTGCGTGCGGAACGCCTCGTCGAAGATGCCCGGAACCTTCTCCAGCGTCAACAGCAAGCTCGTGAATCCAGGCGCGTAATCCGCTGGTTGGGTCAACAGTTGCAGCGTGATCTGCGCGTGCAGCGCTGCGATCACCTCGATCGACGCCCGGCTCGCGGGGATCGTCGTCTCCGGCGCGGGGCCACCCGGCGCGGAGTAATCGGGCGGCTTACTCTGATCGACGTTGACCGACCGGCGCAGAAAACTCGCCACACAGCCATAGCACGGACCGCCCGCCGCAAACCAGTGCACAAACCCGCCGATGCCGCCGGAAAGCACTTCGCCCAGCGTCCACGGCTTCTTGAAGCGGCGCATCAGCGTGTCGAAGTGAAACTTCGCCGGCTCGTTGTCAGCGGCGCAGATGCCGAGGTCGCACGCTTGCACAGCAATGTCGATTGCCGCGGCATGGATTGGATCGAGTAAGTCGCACGGCAAGAGATCGACGCGCAGGTCAGGCCGGCGCTCCGTCAGCCACACCGCGGCGAGATCGGCCTTGCGCTGGCCCACGGCGGAAGACGGGAATTGATGGCGGATCACATTGTGCGGCTTGTAGATGTCGGGCTCGATGAGCGTGACATGGGTGATGCGCGAATCACGGCAAACGATGTCCAGAACGGTCATGCCGCCGGAGCCTGCGCCGACCTGGAACAAATGGGCCATGGTGACCCCTACAACGGAGCCCGACGCGCAAGCAAGGAATGATTACGACGACCTTGCTTGCGCGTCGGGCTCAGAAACTATTTCGCCTCGGGCAATGGCCATTCGCCGGTCGCGTGCCAAACCTCGTAACACGCTAGCCAGCGCCACGCGGCTTGCACGGCGAAGACGCAGGTGAACTTGGCCGGGTCCCAGCGGCTCGTCTCGCGCGTGCTGCCCTGCTTCCACATGCACAGCACTTGCCCTTCCAAAAGATGTGGGCAAAACGCGAGCGGCGTCACCACGCGCGTCTCCGGCGGCAGCGTCGGATAGCCCGACGGCAGACGCGTTTCCAGCTCGTAAACGTTGTGCATCGGCTTGAGATGGTAACGCAGCAGCAAGCCCTTGCCGTGCTGCACGACCTTGATCTTGAATTCGTCGGCACGCCCCGTGTTGTAGCGTTCGAGGATCGGAATTTCGACGGCGAGCATGCGCCGTTTACCGGCTTCGGTGTCGAGTAGGCTCATGGGGCACCGTCCGTCCTTGTTGAGTGGTAGGGACTATTCGGCTTCAACCACTCATCACTCACCACTAATAATGGCACGGCACCGACTGAATTGCCGAAATAACTTCCTCGTCGCTGACGCCCTCCCCGGCGCCGAGGAACGACGTGTCGCGGCGGTCCATCAGGATCGCGAGGTTGTCCTCGGCGTTGCCGCGCAGGGCGTCCACCAGTTTCTGGCGCTCTTCCGTATTGAGGGGTCGAAAGTCCATGGGTTTACTCCCTTCAAGAATGGTTCACGATTCCACGAGAGAACGTTCCGCTTCCTTCGCCATTTCCGCAAGAATCAGGTAGACGGCCCGCAGCACGTGCGGCTCATGCGGATCGATGGCGCTCACGTTGCTGCCGTCAGACCAATAATACCGCACCTCGTGCTGGTTGAACAATACACGAATGTTCTGATCCGAGTCCGCCACCGCGATTTGTACCGAAAGTGCGTTCTCCGGGTCGTCGCTGACCACGTCGAGCAGCACGCCGTTGAACTGCCGGCACAAGCGATTGATCGGCTCGGCGTACGCTTCGAGTGTCTCCCAAACGCTTCGCGCCGGCAGGGCAAGGTCGGCGCCGAGGGTCACCTGCACCGGCAGGCGGCGATAGCGCTCGTCGCCGACGGCAAGGGCGTACCAGGAAAAACACAGCTCCCCCTCGATTTGCAGACCGGCGCCCGCCGGTTCGCCGGCGCGGGCATCCGCAGTGCCGATGGCGAAGACCCCTTCGCCCCCGCGCAGTCGGCTGACCCAGTCGCGGTCACCATGGCGGTCGCCGTCGCTCGGTGTGCGTAGACTGCCGGGGTGAGTGTGGACGACGCCGATGATCTGCAGGCGTTTGTCTTTTTGGCGAATGATCCGGCTCGCCAGCGCCTGAGCGTCGGCATTGAAGCGGATGTGGGCGGCGCCGGCATCGCGCTCGGCCCCCGCGGGGAGTGCCGCCATGGCAATCGCCTCGCTCCTTTGGCGCAGGCCCATGAGCACCCAGCCGATCTCCTCGTCGCCGCGCACGGACTTGCGATGCGCCCGATAGTCCTCGAAGAGAGTACGCGCGACACCGTCGGTCAGGATAATTCGTTCCAGCGCCGCGAAGGCCGACGGAGTTGCTGTGGCGAGTTGAGGCTTGCGCCAGAAGAACAACGATTTCAGCCATCCGAGCATGAGGAGTTCCTTCCATTCCTGCGAGTCATCATAACCCGGGCGGCGGTTCGTGTCAAAGTCAGCAGCTAGGAACTTTCGGAGCCGCGCACGAAGTAAGGGGCTGTCCGGCGATTAGTGTTACAACTTCATCCGGACGGCCTGATGGTATAGTTCCACTCGCCGTGGAACTTTGCTGGGCGAAGATTCACCGACGCCAGTTCGTCGTCGGTGACCTTGATGCCCGTTGGGTAACTGTTTTTGTC
>SHZY01000129.1 GCA_009692065.1 Gemmataceae bacterium | reverse complement strand
AAGAAGTTTCGCACATGTGTGCGAGACAGGCGGCGCGCGGCGGACGTGGCTGCGCGGTCAAGAAAAGGTGACCAAGCGTTACTTGATCCAGGTGGCCGCGCGCAATTTGGGATTGATGATGCGAAAGTTGTTTGGAATTGGCACTGCCAGGAGCCTGCAAGGCCTCGCTGGCCTTTTTTGGTCTCTCTATTTTGCCACCGAGATGCTTTGGAGTCGAACCTGCGGCCGTCGGTCGCACCGAAGTGAAAATGTTCCGACGACCTACCTTTGGACCGTCGCCGACGCGCTCGACGTGATCGGTGCCGAAATATCGACTTAATCAACGGGCTGTTAGGGCTAAGACCGCGATGCCAAACCCAAGAGCGAACAAGAACACCGCGAGGTAGGCTCGTTTCTTCGCGATGGGATAGGGGGCAGTGGAGCACAGGCAGCCGCCGATCAAAGTGAGCAACAAGAAGAAGCCGTTCGCAAACCAGCCGAAAAGATAAAGGTACCCAGAGCCGTCGTTTAGGAGAACATGGAGACTGGTGCTCCACGATATTCCCAGCGCGAGGACCGTGTAGGAAAGGACCCACATTAGCCCGGCGCTTACGCTCTGCCAGCTTCCGGAAGCTCCGGGTCGGCAAACATCGATCTCATGATTGTCGGCCGAAGGTGCGACACCAGCAACAACAGCGTAATTATGTCGGACCTCATCCTGGTAGTCGGAGGACGCCCTGACAGGCAAAATCGCAGCCTGGGCGACCGCGGTGAATGCGCTATCGCACTTGGGGCATTGCACCGATTGGCCGAGTAGCGACTCCTCAACCGAAAACCGCGCAGGGCAGATTGGGCACGCAATGGAAACGGGCATCAAGAACCCTCACGGAAGTCTCCATCGTCATGTTAGGCACTTTTATTGGAATGTCGCTGAAGGCGCTTGGACCTAATACCGTTCAAATTCTCAAGAATTAACCGAGGGCTTCAAATCTGCAATCTGCAATTTCCGCTACGCCCCATACTTCCCCAACCGCCCCGCGTGGGCCATCGCCAACGACATCAGGTACTTCGCCTCCACCTGCCCCAGACCGCCGCGTAAGCAGAAGGACTCGCCGAACGCGACGGCACCGTCGGGGCGTGCATTCTTCGCGCAGAGCACCGTTGGCACCGGGTGCCAGCTGTGGCTTCTCATTTTGGCTGGGGTTGAGTGATCGCCGGTGACGAGCAGGACGTCGGGGTTGAGAGCGCGGATGCGCGGGAGTTCCATGTCGAGGGCCTCGATCTTGGCGACCTTGCCGTCGAAGTTGCCGTCCTCGCCGGTGCTATCGGTGTACTTGTAATGGAGGAAGAAGAAGTCGTAGCTGTCCCACGCCTTTTTAAGAGTGTCGATCTGCTCGCTAAGAGTGGCGCCGGCGTCGAGGATGTCCATGCCGACCAGGCGGGCCAGGCCCTTGTACATCGGATAGACGGCGATGCACGCGGCTTTGAGGCCGTAGATGTTCTGCATCGTTGCGATCTTCGGATAGCGTGCGAAGCCCCGCAGGGTCACCATGTTGGTCGGGGCGTCGTTCTTGAGAAGCTTTCCGGCTTCGACGACGAAGGTGTTGATCGCTTTGGCGGTGTTCTGCGAATTGGCGTCCTCGCCGACGGCAAAGAGGGGCGGCACGTTGAGCGCTTGAGGATCGGTGTCGTTGACCAGGTCACCCAGGTGATCGCCGCGGAAGACGACGACGAAGCGATGTTCGCGCACCGGCTCGACGAAGACCTCAACGCCGGGGACCTTGATCGACTGCATTTTCTTGCACATCTCGACACAGCGATCGGTGCTCGGACGACCAGCGCGGCGATCGGTGATGAGCCCCTCGGCGTTGACGGTGCAAAAGTTGCCGCGGACGGCGACATCGCGCGGGCCGACCTGAAAATTGATGCCGAGGGCTTCGAGGATGCCGCGGCCGATTTTGTATTCGAGCGGGTCGTAGCCAAAGAGGCCGAGATGGCCTGGGCCGCTGCCGGGGGTTATGCCGGGCAGGACAGGGATCGAAAGGCCGCAGACACCCTCGCGGACCATGGCGTCGAGGTTGGGCTTCTTGGCGGTTTCGAGTTCGGTCCTGCCGCCGGGCTCGAGGGGCAGGCCGCCGAGTCCGTCGGCGACGACCAGCACGATTTTGCTGCCGTTGTTCTCGTTCAGGTCACGCATCAGCTGATGGAGGTTCATAATCGGATTTACCGTCACGGGGGGTGGAATTGTACTGTAATATTGTAATGATACGATTTTCGCCGTTCACGTTTAGCGCCCGCACGGGGCCACGCGAACGCTAAATGCAAGCCAGGGATGACCATGCAGCTACCCGACGAAGCGATCGCTTACAACTATCAACACCTGCTTACGCCGGCGCTCGATGATTGGACGCCGGCGGCGGAGTTGCGCCAGCAGCATTTCTTGTCGCCAGGCAAGGTGCGCGATCTGACGCCGCGTGTGTTACAGGTGCGCAGTCAGGTGGCGACCGAGCGTGAGTTGAAGCTGGTCCCGCAGGAGTTGCAGCCGCTGGACGGGGGCTTCATCGATCTGCCTCAAAAGCTGCTCGATCAGCACAAGAAGCAGGGGGACGCCAGCACCCTTGGCCGCGTCCTCAAGCTCGCGGAACGGATGCGCGAGCAAGTCGATCGGTTCGTCGTCCTGGGCATCGGCGGCTCCTATATGGGCGCGAAAGCGCTCTTCGAATCACTCAAGAGCAGTTATCACAACGACCTGCCGGCCAAGGACCGCTCGGGAACGCCGCGCATCTATTTTGAGGGCAACAACGCCGACAACGATTCGCTGCATGAACTGTTCGAGATGCTGTCGATCACCTGCGTCGAACCCGATCAGCGCGACGAACGCTGGGGCGTCACCGTCATCAGCAAATCGGGGGGCACGCTTGAAACGGCGGCCGCCTACCGCGCTATCCGCAAAGAGATGGCTGAATTCTATGGCCCGCACGCCACGCAGTTGAAGGACCTGGTCGTGCCGATAACCGGCGCGACGGGCAGCCTGCGCAACCTGTGCAAGGCCGACGGGTTTGCCGACGAGAACGTGCTGACCATCCCTGACGATGTCGGCGGCCGCTACTCGGTCTTCACGCCGGTCGGGTTGCTGCCCGCGGCAGTGATGGGGCTGGATGTGCGGGCGCTGCTTTTGGGCGCGTTGGCGATGACGAAGCAGTTCCTCGAGGAACGCTTCGACAACAACCCGGTGTTGCAATACGCAGCCATCAATTACCTGATGAACACCGAGTGCCAAAAGCCGATTCGTGTGCTGTCGGTGTGGTCGAAGAAGCTCGAATCGCTCGGGCTGTGGTACGATCAACTCCTGGCAGAAAGTCTCGGCAAGCAAGGCCTCGGTCCGACGCCGATCACCGCCGTGCAGACACGCGACCTGCACTCGCGCGGCCAGCAACACCAGGAGGGGGCGCGCGACAAGGTGATCAACAACGTCGTCGTCAAATCGTGGACCAATCCGCCGATCGCGATCAGCATGACCGAGCGCAACGAGGACGACCTGAATCAGTACAACCGCAAGAACTTGCCGGACATCATGCACGCGGCACTCGCCGGGACCAACAAGGCGTACAACGATGTGTCGCGGCCCACGGCCGACATCGTCTTGCCGTCGATCACCGAGCACACCATCGGCCAATTGATGCAGATGCTCATGCTGGCGACGGTGGTGGAAGGCCGTTTGATGGGGGTGAACCCGTACGGCCAGCCGGGGGTTGAGGCGTACAAGCGGAATATGAAGGAGATCTTGAAGAAAACGACTTGATTCAGTCCTCGTTTAGCGCCCGCGCGGCGGCGGCAATCGTTACATTTTCACGCTACCGGCGCGGACCTGCGGGCGCTAAACGAGGAGTTATTCCACGTCGACCTTCGGACAAATCTTCTTCAACTCGCATCCCTCGCAATCCGGCTTGCGCGATTGGCACACTTGCCGGCCGTGAAAGATCATGCGATGCCCGAACATCGTCCAGTCCTTCTGCGGGATCAGCTCCATCAAATCGATCTCGACCTTCACCGGGTCAGCGTGCTTCGTCAACCCCATTCGGCGTGACAGCCGGCCGACGTGCGTATCGACCGGGATGCCCGGCACATCGAAGGCGTTGCCGAGGATCACGTTCGCCGTCTTGCGGCCGACGCCGGGAAGCGGCACCAGTTCTTCCATGGTGCGAGGGACCTGGCCGGCGTGTTTTTCAACCAGCATCGTACAACACGCCTGAATGTTCTTGGCCTTGTTGCGAAAGAAGCCGGTTGACTGGATGAGTCGCTCCAAATTGATCAAGTCCGCTGCCGCGTATGCCGCAGCATCGTGGTAACACGCGAAGAGCGCCGGGGTGACCATATTGACGCGCACGTCGGTACACTGCGCCGACAAGATCGTCGCAACCAAGAGTTGCAGCGGGTTTTCGTAGTGCAAGGCGCAGTGCGCATCGGGATAAAGCCCGGCGAGCGCCTTGTCGATTGCGACGGCGCGGTGGGCCAGCGGTTCCGACTTGCGGCGTTTCATGCCTGCTGTTTTAGGAATTGTTCCAGCACTTGAATTCCGTCCGGGCAGAATGGCGTTTGCTGGGCGCGTTTGAGGACGTCCAGCACCGGAGCGAACTCGCCGCGCACGATCTCTTCGACCTGCAATTGGAACGGTCCCTCGTGATCGAGCCGGTACGCCATGCCGTGGGCGAATGTGGCTGCATCGGCGTAGCGAAACGGGAAGAGTTCCATCGCGTCGGCAGCAATGCCGAGTTCCTCGCGAATCTCGCGGTTGACCCCCTCGGCAAACGTTTCACCAGCGGCGAGAACGCCGCCGATGCAGACATCCCAGTAGCTGGGATAGACATCCTTGATAGCGGTGCGCAGATGGATGAACAACTCGCAGCGTTGGTTGAAGACGAGGACGTAAGTGCAGCGGTGAGGCAACCGTTTGGCGCGCATCTCGCGCCGGGTGACGACGGCAATGGTGCGGCCGGCGTCGTCGATGACGTCCACGAGTTCGCCTGCGGGGTTCATGGAGAAGCCCTTGGGGTGAGTTACTCCGAACCCCAGGGTTCGGAGTAACTCACCCTGGGGCTTTCCTTTTTCTATCACGGCCGCAAAAACAATTTGTTCTGCGTGACCTCTTCGACCTTCGCACGCGAATATACCAGCGGGAAGTACTGGTCGTTGCCCCACAGCGGCGCGAGGTCGGCGTAGTGCGGACTGCCGTACTGGCCCGATTGGCCCGGAGCGCTGGTGGCGAGCCCCTTGTCCCAGTCGGCGAGGTCGAAGACGTGGCGATAGGTCGCCCCGTGAATTTGCTCGAACTTCTCGTTGTAGCGCGTATTGTTCGGCGTATTGCCGTCTCCGGCTCGCTCGTAGGGGCCGACGTTGAAGAGCTTTGCGTACTGCGGATCCATCGATGCAAGGAGGTGCCGGAAGGTCGCGGTGTGGACGGCGCCCCAGCGGATGCCCTTGAGATCGGGCCAGCGATCCTCGATTTTCTGCACTGCGAGCGAGAAGGATGTGGCGACTGCCGACCGGCGAGCCTGCAACGGATCGGGGCCGAACCATTTCTCGTCCGGGTTCTTCAAGATTCGCACCAGCGTCTCCATGCCGCTCTTGACGGCCACTTCTTTGACCAGTGCTTTGGGCACGTGCCGACCGTAAACGTGTTCCTGCAATATTGGCAGCCAGTGGGCAAAGATCAGACCCGCCTCGCTGTCACGCGACAGGTCGCCGTTCCAGCGCAGCATGATTTCCGCCGCCCTGCCGTCGGTCTCGTGCTTGAAAATATGCCCGGCCAGCAGGCTCGCCAATTCACGTCCCGGAATCGAAACGTGGTCGTGCTGAATCTTCTGGAAATCCTCCAGCGTGAGCTTCTGCTTGCCTTCGAGATTCGCCTTCACTCGCAGGAACCGATAGGGCGACGCGAATTCGTAAGCAATCTCGTGCTTGTAGCCCTTCGGCAGGATATTGTGATTCGCTGTCGCGAGCCAGCCGGACTTCGGGTTGAGATCCTGCGGCAAGTCCTTGACGGTGAGGTAGCCGGCCCAATCGTAGCCGTCGTTGCCTGGAACGGGCAGCAATCCGTCGTGCTTGGGCCGAACCGGCGTCGCGGCGGCGGCGACCCAGGCGATGTTGTCGTCCTTGTCGGCGTACATGAAGTTGAGGCTCGGGATTTTCCAGTGCTCCAGCGCTTTGAGAAACTCCTGGTGGTTTTGCGATCTCGAAACCGCCAGCGCGGGCAGGTAAGCCGCTCCGCCCGGTTCGCTGCCGGCCCACTTGAGCACGTAGGCGCGGCCAAGCCGGTGATCGTGATGAATAACGGGACCGTGCTTTGTGAATCGCAGGTCGACATAGTGCTTGACCTCCCCAGGCACCTTGACCTGGATGCGCTCTTTGACGACGTCCATGGGCTTCCAGTCTTTGCCGACCTTGTACATGATGGGATTGCCTGGTTCGGTTTCTTCAACAAAGATATCCGCCTGATCGGTGCCGACGATGGTGATGCCCCAGGCGATGCGCTCGTTGTGGCCCAGCGCGACCCCGGGCAACCCAGGTTCGCCGGCCCCGATGACATTCCAACCCGGCGCATTCAAATGCACGAGATACCGCAACGCCGGCACCGCGAGGGCGCGATGCGGATCGCTCGCCAGCATCGGTTTTCCCGACGCCGAGAATTTGCCGGAGACCGCCCAGTTGTTGCTCTCGCTGGTTGATTGCTTGAACTGCACCGATTTCGATGCCGTCTGGAAACCTTTGAGAATACGCGAATCGATCCCCGCCAAATCAAGGCCCTTGGCCGGGGCGAAACCGCGCTGCGGGTCGGTCGGCATCAGCTGGCGGACTTTTTCCAGGCCGAGCTTTTCGATCAGATGGGCGCGCACGACTTCATCGGTGAAGTTGCGCGACATGATGATGCCCGACATGCGGCCCAGGATGTCCTCCGGCTGCCACGGTTTGGGTTGATAACCGAGGACCTGAAACTCGATCGGCAACTTGGCGCCGATGTGCTTGATGTAGGCGTTGATGCCGCTCGTGAACGCGGTCGCGATCTGCTTGGTATCGTGCGAATAGCTTTTCCATTCGGCGTCCATATCGCCGCGATAGCGGATGAGGCGGGCGAAGGTGTCCGCCTCGATGGCATCCGGACCGATGACCTCTGCCATCTCGCCGATCCCGATGCGCCGCCAAAGATCGAGCTGGAACAGGCGATCCTGCGCCGCGACGAAGCCTTGTGCAAAGAACAGATCGTCCGTGTTCTTCGCATAGATGTGCGGCACCCCCCACTTGTCGCGCAGTACCTCGACCGGCTGTTTCAAGCCCGACACGTTGATTTCGCCGTCGATCTTGGCGAGCACGGCTTTCGAGCGTGCGGCGAGGTCGGCCTGGCCAAGGATGGGAGTGGCCAGGTATGGAAGCAGCAGCACGGCAAGGAGGTATTTGCGCATAGTTCACCGAGGAGATGGGGTTTACGTTTAGCGCCCGCCTGACGCCTTGCGGGCGCTAAACGAAGAATGGTGATTACGCCCGTGCCAACTCCGTCCACAACGCCTTATAGTACCGCATCAAGCGTTCGCCCGTCGCCTCGTCCGGCATCCCTTGAATCTCAGCAAGCGTAACGCGGTCGTAGTTGGTTTCGCGCAACAGGCGGAACAGCTCGCGATACGGGTACCCGCTGTGCAGCTCGTTGATGTGGCACGACTTGATCCACGGGCGCAAGAGGCGGAAATATTCGGCGACGGAGCCGTTGACGATGTCGGTCTGGTTGGAGTTCCAGGTGACGCCGACGCGGGGATGGTCCGCCGTGCGCATCATGGTGGCAATGTGCGGCGGATGAGCGGTGCTGCGGCCATGCACTTCGACCCAGATTTCAACGCCCGCGTCATTGGCCGTCCGGCCGCACTCACGCAGCGATCGGCCGATCTGGTCCAGCGTGCGTTCGGTGGTCACGCCTGTGGGAAGATCGTTGGGGCGCACCTTGACACCGCGGCCGCCGATGTCGGCGACGAGCTGGCAGAACTGCCGGCACGTTTCGATGTTGCGGCGCACCACCGCCTGGTCGGGGGAGTGAAATTCACACACGGAGCCGCAACCCCAGATTTCGATGCCCGCGTCGGCGAAACGGCGCCGGACCTCGCGGCGCTGGTCGGCCGTCAACGTGGGTTCGACCCCGTGGCGATGCGTGGTGCGCAATTCGACCGGGCTCAAGCCGACGGCCCGGCAGATTCTCAAAAGCGCCGTGAGGTCCCAGGTTGCCGCGATGTTGTAGGTGACGATGCCGAGCCGAAATCGCAGCGGATGCTGCGGCGCCGGCTGCGCCTGCTGAACGGCGTTCAGATTAGAACCGGCCAAGCCAGCGCCCGTGAGCGCGGCCGTTTTGGTCAGGAAATTACGGCGTGATGCGTCCGACATGGTAGATCCCTCGGTAAGCCCCAAGATGAGTTCGCCGCAGGCGAACGATTCATGGGGGTCGGGTTGAAAAGTCGTAAATCATTACCCATCAAAGCGTAAGAACAAATCTTGCCAATTGCAATCGAAACTTGGCGAGATTTCACACGATGAATGTCGTTATAATGAAGTGTAGCGATATTCCTTGCGTGAGGACCGCATGAAAAACTCCATCACCAACCAGATTAGCCGACCTTATTTGATGGCCGTCGTGCTCGGCACCGCCCTCGCTGCCATGGGCTCCGAGGTGCC
Source organism: Gemmataceae bacterium (assembly GCA_009692065.1). GTDB lineage: Bacteria > Planctomycetota > Planctomycetia > Gemmatales > Gemmataceae > SIAQ01. The sequence goes on along the minus strand of SHZY01000129.1, from coordinate 8,803 downwards.
GGCAACGGCAAGCGAGATCTCGCCGCGCGCGATCAACAATATCAGCCGCTACTGCACCGCCTGCTGGCGCAATGCACGGCTGCCTCAGGATCAATGGAACGACTGCACCCAGGAGGTCCTTACGCGGCTCTTGAAGAATTTGCCGGCCAAGGCGTGGGATCGGGCGATTTCGCAAGAAACCGAGGAACGCCGCGAATTCGTTCGGGCAATTGACGCTGTCAAGAAACGCTATCAGCGCGGCCGCTGGCAGTCCGCGGTGTTGCCTGAGCTGGTGCCGGATGCTCGCCTGCAGATCCAGAGCGACCGAAATGAGGAGCTTGCCGCGGTGAACCAGGCCGCCCAGCGCGTCTTGAGCGAACGGCAGCAGCGTATCTTGAAGTTGATCTGCGACGGCCACAACGTCGCCGACATCGCCACCGAGCTGGCCATTTCTCCTGAACGCGTCAGCGACGAGAAGTACAAGGCGATCCAGAAATTGCGAAGTCATTTTCAGGTATGATTGTAGACCTCACGCGGAGCGTGAGGCCTACGATCCGTTGCATTTCGACGCCCCATCGCGTAAGATAGACCCATCTCAATCTCATGTCTTCCCGTTTCGAAGAGACCCGATCATGGATACCTCCCTGCAGGTTCAGGGCCGCGTTGAGCGCACGCGTCTGTCGGACGCCGTGTATGAGACGCTGCTTGAACAAATCATCTCGGGCCAGCTGCCTGCCGGTTCAATCGTCAGCGAAGTTTCGCTCGCCAAAAAGTTCGAGGTGAGCCGAACGCCAGTGCATGACGCGCTCAAGCAACTTTCCAATGACGGCCTGGTTGAGCAGCGTGCTGGCCGCCGGGCGATCATTACCAGTTTCTCCCCGGATGATTTATGCGACATCTTTGAGATGCGCAAGTTGCTGGAAGGCGAGGCGGCGCGGCGGGCTGCCACGCGGATGGATGAATTGACGATTGCTGGGCTCCGTGGGGTTGGCGAGGAATTGAAGAACCATCCCGACCAGGGCGACTACCTCAACCGCTGGGCCGACTTCGACGAGGCGTTTCACGAAGCCATCGCTCAGGCTTCCAGCAGCGCTCGGCTCTGGCAGGACATCGCCCGCTACCGTCTCCTGCATCGCGGCATCAACAAGCTGGCGACGAACGCGCTCGACCTGCAAGAGGCGCTGGCCGAGCACTTCCAGATACTGGATGCCTTGGCAAAACGCGGCGCGGAGTCGGCGGCGACGTTCATGGTTGAACACATCGGGAAATGGCAGGCGTATTTTGTCGAGCGGCTGGCGGGCAGGGGATAATGGCGAAGTGAGTTTTCGTTTAGCGCCCGGGCGATACCTGCGGGCGCTAAACGAAGAAAGGCTTAGTGCTTGGGCCGCGACAGCATCGGCATCACCCGGCTGAGGGTCTTCTTCTCGCGGCGTTCCTTTTTCATCTGCACTCGCCGTTTCTTGGCAGCTTTCGTTCGCGGTCTTCCGTTCATCGACATCTCCTTCGGTTGAATTAAGGCACTCTTGCGTTTTACCAATCGCACGTTTTTTTGCAAGAGTCCTCATTGGTGCCAGGCGCCGGTGAAGGGCACGTAGTACTTCTTATATTGCCGTTCGAACCAGACTGGGGCCGACGGATAGCCTTCCTGCCCGAGCCCATCGACGGCGACGATCCAGTAGCGGGCAGTGTCCTTGCCGGCGTTTTCATCAACATAACGCGGTGATGCGATCGGCTCCCTTGTCAATCGCTGCACCGTCTGCCCGGGGCCGTTGATGCGCGGCGACTCCATGCGATATACGTGGTAGCCCGCGATGCCATGCTCCGCATTTTTCTCCCACTTGACGTGGCACGTCGTGCCTTCTTCCTTGGAAAATACCCATTGCGGGGCTGACGGGATCGTCAGCGCGTACGGTCCCGGCCCCGACTCGACGCCGAGCCGATTCACGGCCCGCACGCGATAGGCGTAGACCGCATGGCGATACGGGGCACCATCGTCGTTGATCTGGCTGACTGCAAAACGATGGCGAAAGATCTCGTCCTTGACGGCCACGGGCTTGGACAGGTCGATGCCAGTGTCCGCGTAGGTCGGTTGCTTGATTGGCTCCTTGGTGAGCTTCTCGAATCTGCCGATTGACTTGATCGCGCCGACGGCCGGCGGACCAAAGGAGGCTGTGTCCCAGCGGAGCCGATAGATCTGGTCTTCGCTGAAGATCTCGACGAGAGCGCGCTCGACGTGATAGCCGACGACGTCCGCTTCTTTCGCGGCAGGCCAGGTGAGCGTCACCTTGGTCAGCGAGTGAACCGAGGCAATTACGTCCTCGACCAGGCGCGGCCTATTTCGCGGTTTGGCCTTGGGCGTCGCCGCCGTGGCGTCCGGCGCTGTTTGCGCGTAACGGTAGGTCCAGATTTGCTGTTCGCGATCGACGTCGGGGACCTTTTGCGGCGGGTTGACGTAGTTCTCCATCAGGATGACGTTTTGATCGGGAATTGCGGCCATGATGCGGCGGCGCTGCCCGCCGCCGGGGGGCTCAACGTTGGGGTTCATCTTCTGCCACGTGTTTTTGGCGCCGTCGAAACTCCAGGTTTCGTAATGCCAGTCCTCGTCGCCTTTGGTCCGGCCGAAAACGCGGAGGGAAGCGACGATGACCTTGTTGTGCTCATCATAGGCCAGCACGGCATCATTCTTGTCTGTCGGCGGCTGCACGGCGGGCTTGAGGTCAGTCCATTCGTTATTGCTGAGGTCGTATGCCCACGTATGTGGATCGTCGGCGAACTGGGCGCCGAAGAGGATGTGTTTCTTCATTACCTTGTCGTACGCCATGTTCCCCGCGGACCGGCCGGCGGGCTCTTTCTTGGGGAACATGCGCGTCCATTCATTCGTGTAGGGATCGTAGACGATGGTGCCATCGCTGGCGCCCTCGCCCCCGAAAAGGCCGATCACCTGATGATCGCTGTCCCAGGATGCGCAGCGCAGTCCTGCGGGCCGCGGCGCTGGCACGGTGCGCATGTCGCGCCAGGTGTTCTTTTCGAGATCGTAGCTCCAGACGGACGCGTTGTTGAGGTAGTTTTCGCGGAACCAATGCCAGCCGTGGTTGCCGCTGAAGCCGGAGAAGCGAAAGAAACGGCCCGCCACCGGATCGAAGACGTTCTGCTGGGCGCAACACTGTCCCGGCGGCGACGTGTTCGGCTCTTTCAGCGTCCACTTCGCGGTGACGGGATCGAAGGTCCAGGTCTCGGCGTTCTGTTCACCGCCGCCGCCTTGATTGTGACCGGCCCAGCGGATGAGAAGTTTTGCTTTCGGATCGTAGCCGAACGAGCCTTCGTAGCCCAGCATCGGCGAGAGCGGCGCGGATTTGAGTGGGCTGCGCTTGACCCAGGTGTTGGGGGGCTGGTCGAGGTTTTTTGTTGATTGGGCGTTGAGGACGCCGATCGGGGTGAGGAGGAGCGCAAGGAAGAGAATGTAGCGCATGGTGATTGTCCGGTAAGACCGCTTGCGTTTAGGGCTCGCATGGCATTATGCGAGCGTTAAACGCAAGCGGCTATCTGATGGGGTTGGTCGAACGCTGTCACGGCTGCACGTCGAGTTTCACCTCGGCGACAACCGGGTTGCCGTTTTGCCGCAAGATGGCACGCACGAGGATCGGCATGTTGAAAGGTCCGCCCAGTTTGTCGGCGCAGGTGATGACGAGTGTGCCGCGCCCGTCCTTGACGCCGATACTGACCTTGGCGGCACTCAAGCCCCGTTGATGCGGCGGCACAATCAATTCCAACTCGACGGGGCCTTCGAGCCCCTGGCCGCGGCGGATTTGCACTTGCACCACGAATTGCTTGCCGGGCGTCGCCGTGAACGAGGCCCGATCCGTTTCCAGCGCCAGCATCCCCGGCCCGACGACTGCGACAAGCTGTTCGTTCTGATTCACCGAGCTAAAACTGACGCGATGCTCCGAGCCATCGGGCTCCTTGATGACGCCGACCCCCTGCACGCATATCCGGCACGTGCGGCCCGTTTCCATCCACGGCGGCAGATAGGCGGAGTAGGTGAATTCCAATACGCCTGCCGGCACGACGATCGTCGGCCCCTCAACGCCTTGCAGGTGCCTGGCCTGCCGGTCCGCGAGGCTGATCTCGATGGGGCCCTCGTAGCCCTTGCGTTCGACCTTGTATTTGTGCTTGTGCATGCCGCCGCGGGCGGCGAAGCCCATATCGTATTCACCCTTGATGACGAACGCCGTCGGCAGGGCAACGGCGAGCAGTACGCTCGATTGCTCCGGAAGGCCACGACCGACTTGCAGCTTGGCGGTTCGTTGAACGTCTTTCGCTTTGCCGACGATGGTCAACCTCGCCACATCGATTTTCGCTTGGTCCTCGGCCTTGAACGTCAGATCGACGGCCGTTTGATTTGCTGCAATGACGGTCGGCGTAACCGACACCTGGGCCGGCAACCCTTGAATCTCAAGCGTGATCGGTTCCTTGAAGCCGCCGAGGCGGTCCGCGTTGATTTTCAGCTTTGCGGTCCCCTTGCGTGACATCGTGATCGCGTCCCCTGTGAACGTGAGGCGAAAATCCGCAGGGGCCGGCGGGGCGATCCGCAGCCGATAGGTAAACTCGGGGCCGCCGCGTGAGCGGAAGCGATCCTGGATTTGCACGCGATATTCGCCATCGGCGGGAACCGCAAAGCGCAGACTTGGATCGGCCGGATTCGCCTCCGCCTTCGCCAGCGTCTTGCCTTCCCGATCGCAGATGGTGAGAACGCCGTCCAACCTCGAGCCGAGCCTGGCGGCACGCAGTTCAAACTCCCAGGTGTCGTCCTTCTTGCCTCGAACTTTCCATTCATCGATTTGGCCCGCACTTGCGATCCTGCCATTCAGGACCGCGGGCAGCGGGATTGATTTGGCGAAGTCCTTGGGTGCGATGAATTCGGGGTGGTCGTCGGCGTCCAACGTCACGGGATTGGTTTGTTTGCCGCGAACGCTAAACAAGGAGGGAAAATCGGCGGGAGCGTCTATTGGGATGGTGATCTTTTGCATTCCGGGGACATCCTGGCCGACGAGTTCCAGATCGACCGTACTGCCACGCCGTCCGCCGAGCGGGAAAGCGCGTTCGACAAAAGGCTCCGTCGTCACCGTCAAGCGATAGACATGCGCCTGGCTGCCATCCGACAGCGAGTCCTGGATGCGCACTTGATATTCGCCGTCGGCCGGGGCGGTGAAGCGCAGCGCCGCATCGCCGCCGGTCGGCGCGTCGGCTTCCGCAAGGCGGCGGCCTTGTGCGTCGCGCAATACGAGCCTCGCGTCGAGTGGCGAACCTAAACGCGCCGCGTGAACCTCGCAGCGGATCGCTTGCCCTTTGCGGGCGATAAATGAATAGATGTCGATATCCTCGCGCGGGAAGATGCGGCCATTGATCGTCACCGGCAGCGTCACCTTGACGGCAAACGGATCGCCGTCGATCTCGTCCTCGACAATCTCCGGCAAATCGCCGACGATGAACTTCATCGACGCGGTCGCCCCTTGCGAAGTCCAGACTCGCCAGTAACGAAGTCCCACCGGTGCATCGGCAGCAATGGCGAGCGAGCCGGCCATGTCCTTGGGATAGTCCTCCTGTCGTTGCGAATCGGGAAGCGGCAGGATTGGACCTTCGAACCATGTCGTCTTGGTGGTCAGCAGATGGGACGGCGCCGTGATGCCTTTCCCGAGCATCTCGAAGCCGCATTTGTTGTAAAGAAACAGCCCGCCGACGCGCACGTTGACTTTGGTGCCGCGCTGGGCCCCCGCCGGGAAGATGTAGGACGCGACCGGCGGATTGGCAGCGGCGAGGGTGGGGAGGAGCAGAAGTAGCAAGGGTGCGATGCGGTTCATGAAGAGGATTCCTTTTGCGAACTAGCCCTGAGCGCAAGCGAGGGGACAACAGTACGCTTGCAATAATCGCGAGGCGTACGGTTATCCCCTCGCTTGCGCTCAGGGCTGGTCCAAGCGTCCGTTTAGAGCAACTCCCGAATCGCCCTTCCATTATTGACGATCGGCACCGGCCGCCCCTCCGGCGTGTAGAACTCTTCGGTCACGTCGATACCCAGGAGTTGGTAGATGGTCGCGGCAAGATTTTCGGGCCCGTGCGGGTCGGTCGCGGGCCGCTCGGCTCGCCTGTCCGAAGCGCCCACGACGCGGCCGCCCTGGATGCCGCCGCCGCCGACTACCACCGTGAACGCCGGGCCCCAGTGATCGCGGCCGGCGTTGTTGTTGATGCGCGGCGTGCGGCCGAACTCGCCGGTGACGACTACCAGCGTGTTTTGCAACCGGCCTCGGTCGGCGAGATCGCGGAAGAGGGTGGACAGGCCCGAATCGAGCGCGGGCAACAATTCGCGGCGCAAGGTCAAGAAGTTGTTGTCGTGCGTGTCCCAGTTCGAGTGATCGATGGTGACGCAGCGCACGCCCGCTTCCACCAGCCGACGCGCCATCAGACACGATTGGCCGAGCGTGTGTCGCCCATACTCATCGCGCAGGCGCGGCGTTTCTGCTTGTAGATCGAAGGCGCGGCGGGCTTCCGGCGACACCATCAGGTTGAATGCTTCGTGCTGGAAATCGCTCACCGTGCGCACGTGCTGGTTTGCCTGTCGCTCGGCCGATTGCTGATAGCGATCGAGTTGCCGCAGCAGTTCGCGGCGCGACTCAAGGCGGCTGGTCGCCAGGGCGGGGGGCGGCACGATGTCGGGCACGGTGAAGTTCGGAGCGTTCGGATCGGCATCGATCACGAACGGAGCGCAGGTTGAACCGAGGTAAGCCGGGCCGCAGCTGGGATGCATCTTCGGCAGACAAACATACGCCGGCACGCCGCCGCGAGGACCCAGCTTGCGCGTGATGATCGAGCCATGCGCGGGCCGCTGGTTGTTGGGCGACACGCTCGAGTTGAAGCCGGCCTGCGGGAAGTAGCCGGTGAGGATGTAATGATCGGCCGGCCCGTGATCGGAGTTGTTGTGCCGAAACGAGCGGATCAGCGAGAATTTGTCCATCTGCCGCGCAAGCCGAGGCATATGCTCGCATACCTGGATCCCGTTGACGTTCGTCTGGATTTGCCTGAATTCGCCGCGAAATTCCTGCGGCGCATCGGGCTTCATATCAAACGTGTCGATGGTGCTCAGGCCCCCGTGCAGATAAAGGAAGATGAGCGACATCTCACGCGTCGGCTGGCCACGCTGGCCGGCGCGTTCTTGTGCCTGCAGGATTGTCGGCAGATTCAAGCCGAGCCCGAAAGCGCCCGCGGCGCCCAGTTGAATGAAATCACGGCGTGTGAGGCCGTTGCAGAATGGTTTGGCGTTCATGCAGAGAAGTCCCCCTATGTTTCCATTCATTAGAGCAGATTTCGCGGCCATAGCCAAGGGATTTCTGCTCGATTCAGAGGTAATCTTTATCGGCTTTCGCCGATGCAAAACAGGAACTGATCCGCGCGGATTAGGAGCCGGCCGTCTGTGACGGCCGGGCTGGCGTTGACGTGGATACGTTTACCGAGGCTATTCTGTGCCAGCAGCTTGAACTCCGGCTGGGCAGCGACCACGAAAGTCTGCCCCATCCGGTCGGTGTAGTAGATTCGCCCCTCGGCCAGGACCGGTGACGAGTAGACCTGGGAGGCGCGGGGAAGTCTTTCTTCGTAGAGGATGCGTCCCGATTTTGCTTCGGCGCAATAGGCGATGCCAAGCACATCGTTCATCCAGTAGAGGTGGCGGTTGTGAAGGATTGGCGAGGTCACGTTGGATCCCTTGTTGCTCGTCCAGAGTCGGTGCGATTTGGTGACATCCCCCTTCCCCCCAGCGCGGACCGCCAGCCCGACAATGCCGGATCTTCCGCCCAGAGCGTAGACGATGCCCTCGTGTGCGAGCGGAACCGGAACCATGTACCAGCCGATGTTCGTGTTGCAGGTCCAGAGCTTTTCTCCCGACTGCGGATCAATGCCAAACAGCTTGCCCTGCATCGCGATAACGATCTCCTTCTTGCCGTCGGCATCCGCCACGATCGGCATGTGCCACGACTCGACGATACCTCGCGTTCGCCAGACTTCCTTGCCGGTCGCCTTGTCGAGTGCGACGAGGGCGTCGCTCTCGACGCTGGCGTTTACCAGAACGAGGTTCCCATGAAGTGCCAGGGCCGCAGCCGAGCCCCAGCCGTTCAGCCGTCCGCCGACGTCGGACTGCCAGAGTTGCTTGCCCGCGTGATCGAAGGCGAACACGCCCGACTTGCCGAAGAAGGCGTACACGCTTTCGCCGTCAGCGACCGGAGTGCTGGTGGCGTAGCCATGCTCTTCGCGAATGGTGGCTTGCTCGGGCAGCTTGGAGGCAATTTCCTTGTTCCAGAGAAGCTTGCCGGTCTTGCGTTCCAGGCACACGACGCTTCGTTTGAGGTTTTCCTGGACGCCGCTCGCCAGGCCCGGCACCTTGTAGCCGCTGTAGCACGTGAGAAAGATGCGCTCACCCAGGACGATGGGGCTCGACGTTCCTGTTCCGGGCAGTTCGATTTTCCAGACGATGTTCTTGCTCTCGCTCCAGGTGAGCGGCACGCCCTTGTCGCAGCTGATGCCCTGACCCGTCGGCCCGCGAAACTGCGGCCAATCGGAGGCGCTGACCGGAAGTATCAGAGCGAGAATGAAGAGGGCGCCACTAGCGATGCGCATAAGAGGGATTCTCCAGGTTCTACCAGCAGTTCCCGGCCATCAGTTTGCCGCCTGAAAAACGGTCCCTTCTGACCTTCCTTTTCGTAAACGCAGCTGGCACAATATCTGCCTTAAGCCCCCATCTTATCGCTCGGGCAAACGGAGTTGCCGGCCATGTGTTTCTCCA
>SHZY01000128.1 GCA_009692065.1 Gemmataceae bacterium | reverse complement strand
GGTTCGCGAAAATCGGCGTAAAAATCCAGCCAAAACGCCGGCCAACCAGTTCCCAGAACCAACACGGGCCGCGACCTGCCCAGCCATTCCCCCCGTCTCCCACGCTCCCGCGTTCCGTGGCCTCGCAGGAACTCGGTGCGCAATCCGGGTTAGTTCCGAATACACCGCGCAAGCAATGCGCCAGGCAGCGTGTAAATCTAGTTGCCCTCCCCCCACCTCCCGTGATATCCTAGACGGTGGGGAAGCATTGTTTTCCATGAGGTTGATCATGCGCTATTGGCTCGTCAGCTTGGCGATACCGGTTGTTGTCGTTTGCGGCCTGAGCGTGGGCATCGTGGGTTGCTCCAAGGCCCCGAACACCGACGACAGGCAGGTCAAGGTTGAGACGGACGGCAAACCCCAGCAAGCACCCGTGAAAGATCCCGTCGTGAAGGACCCGGCGGCGAAGGAACCCATCGCAAAAGCTCCGCCGGCGAAAGATGCCGTACGGACTGACCCCGCGGAGAAGACGCCCACCCCGAAGGATCCCGTCGTGGAGAATCCCCCTGCCAAGGAGCCCACAGCAAAGGACCCAACGCCGATAGAGCCGACGGAAATAGCGGTGAAGGAAAAGGAAAAGACCAAGGAACCGGGCAAGGACCCGAAGAAAGACCCCCAAAAAGTAGAATCCAAAACCCCGGAATTCAAGGAACCGAAGGACATCGGCGGTAAAAGCTTCGATGTCTGGCGCAAGGAAATCAAGTCGCCCGACCCCAGCAAGCGTGAAGCCGCCATGAAGATGATCCTTGGTTTCGGACCGAATAAATGCTACGAAGTCGTGCCCGACCTCATCGGCGAGTTGAAAAAGCACAAGCCGCTTACTCCCATCGATCTTGCCGTGCGCATAAACGGGCTCGAAGCCCTGACCATCATCCTGTCGGCCAAGAAGGATCCCGAACAGAAAGACCTGAACGACGCCGTCGCGGTCTACAAGACCTTCCTCACCGACACTCAGATCGTCGTGCGTTTGACAGCCGTGCGCGGGCTGCCAAACCTTGGACCGACGGGACGCACGGCGATCGATGAAGTCATCAAGCTGTGCGGAGACCCCGTAACCTACGAGGTGCGCAAGGATGCCATCACCGTCTTGATCATGATGGCGCCGATCGATGAAAAAGGGGCGATGGAGCCCAAGGTAATGCCGGTGCTGAAAAAAGCAGCGGCGACTGACAATTCGTACCTCGTGCGCATCAACGCCTTCCAGGGAATCACGATGGTTGGCCGCGATCCACTCTTGCGCGATACCGCCTTGCTCGACCTGCGCCGGCCCCTGTTGCCTGCAACGTTCGATCCTTCTTTCCTGGTACGCCAGACTGCACTCCAGGGCCTGGCCATGCTGGGCCAGGAAAAGGCGATTCCCGATGCGCGCAAGGCCCTCGACGACGGCTCCAAGGAAGTACGGCTCACGGCCGTGAACACCCTGGTTGGCCTGAAGAAGCACCTCCAAGGCAAGGACGGCGCCAAGGAAAGGAATACTACGCTCACCAGGCTCAGCACCCACATCGGCATCGAAAAAGAGCCGATCATCCGCATTTGGGCGCGCGGCGCCATCATGGTCATCGACAAGATCGACAAGGTTCACATGGCTGCGCTCGTCAAGGATTTTCAAACCCACAAGGATCCCGCGGTGCGTCTGGAGGCTCTGAAGGTAATCTCGGGCTTCGAAGACAAGGCCAAACCGTTCGCATATGAGGCGGTGCTCGGCTGCATCGAGGATGCAGACCTCAACATCGCCGTGGCCTGCATGATGACCCTGGTCCAAATGTACGCCTACGAGGCGACTCCGCACCTGGAAAAACTCAAAGACAATATGAAGGCCAACCAGATCCTACGCGATGCCGCCGAGGAGACCCTGGAAGCGTTCGTCCTACAAAGGGCGGAAAAAACCAAGAAAGACAAGGACAAGAAGACGCCGTAGGTATTTCCCCCTCTCCCGTCCGGGGGAGAGGGGCCGGGGGCGAGGGGGCGGCGTGTGCAAACACATCGCTTCTCGCCTCCCACCCATCCCAGATCCACGAGGTCCCCATGATCCGACACATTCTCCTCTCGCTCTGCGTGACCGTGTGCCTCGTACCCGCGCTGCCGGCGCAGGACAAGACGCCGAGGTTTCTCAGCAAGACCGCCAAGCAATGGTCAGTGCAGCTCCGCACCAGCCAAGACCTAAAGCAGCAGCGCGGTGCCGCGTTCGCGCTGGGCAAGATGGGTCCGCGCGCGGACTTCACGCTCGGCGGCATGAAGGCCGTCTACGTGGACGTGAAGGACGCCAAGGTCCGCGAAGCCATCGTCTTTGCGATGGGTGAAATCTGCCGCGAGGGAGCCGGCGCGGAGCTTGGCCTCGACAAGCTGTGTATCAGCGCCTTGACGGAAACCGACGCCCATCTGCGCCGCAGTGCAGCCTACACGCTTGGTATCTTGAAGCCTCGCACCGAAGAGATGCGCGAAGCTCTCGACAGCGTGGTGAAAAACGACAAGGAAGCGATTGTGCGCCAGAACGCGGCTTACTCGCTGGCGCGTTTCGGGGAAGCCGCCCTGCCCGGCCTGCAGCATGCATTGCGTGATACCGATGCGATGGTAAAACGCGACGCTGCCAGCGGCTTGATGTATACGAAGGATGCCAGCAAGGTGCGCACGGTCCTGAAGGATCTGCACCCCTTGTGCAAGGACCCCAACTCGGAGGTGCGCCGCGCAGCCTTGAACGTGCTGGTGCAGATCGTAGAATCGGGCGACAAGGAAGTAATTCCCTCGCTGTTGTCGGCCCTCGAAGATCTCGACCTCGAGAACAGGCGGAACGCCGCTCTGGCGCTCAGCAACATCGGCGGCGCGGACACCGCAGCCGCGGTTCCCATCCTGCTCGAAGCTGCCAAGAACGGCGATAAAGATCTGCGTCCGCAGGCCGTCCTGGCGTTTCGCAACATCGGGCCGGCGGCAGCCCCAGCAGTCCCGGAGTTGATCCGCTTTCTGCAGTCCGACAAGGACGCCAAGGTCCGCGAATACGCCGCCCTCGCCATCGGCGGTATTGGCTCGGCAGCCGAGCGGGCCGTTCCGACACTCGTCGAAAAAATTCAGGACGCCATTGAAAGCCACGATGTGCGCGTCGAATGTGCCATGGCACTTGCGCGCATCGGTAAGGTCAGCCTGGCCAAGGACGTCGCCCCGAAGCTCCTCGATGTCCTCGGCGACACCAAGCACGACGTCAAGGTCCGCGAACGCCTCATCTGGGCGCTCCGCATCCACGGCGCCGACCTGCGCAACCTGACCGGCGCAAAGGAGACTTTTGCAAGGATCCTCAAGGAGCCTCGCACCAACGATAACAAGATGCTCCGCTACGATTGTGCATACATGCTCGGCATGATCTGGCAATCGCAGGCGCCCGATCACACGCTCGACGTCCTTTACGATTTCCTGCACGATTCCACGATCAAGATCTTCGTCGGCACCGACTCCACGGTAGTCGCCAAGGGAATCGAAACCCCCAAGGTCGGAACCGCCAAGGTCTCCGAGCGCGGCCAGGGCGATGGCCGCATCATGGCCGCCGACGCCCTGCAAATGATGGGCCCCGCCCGCTACGCCGACCGCGCCGACATCATGAAGCAGCTCCGCGCCCTTTCCGGCGACGCCAACCTCTACGAACCGCTCCGAAAAAAAGTCGTCGCCCTACACGACGCGGGTGGAAAGTAAACGGTTCCGTTTAGCCGGCGAGCTTGCTCGCCGCGTTCGCACCGTGATCCGCGGCGAGCAAGCTCGCCGGCTAAACAAGGTCGGCTTTTTGTTGCAGCCTCGTCCGCGTGTGGTATCCTACACTTCCGATTTCACCTTCAACACCACGACGTCCGAGGTCCGCCATGAAACGCTGGGCACTTGCATCTACGTTGCTTCTCGTCCTCATCCAGACCGCGGCCGCACGCGAAACGATCCGCCTGGCAAACAACCCGGCCCTGTCGCCCGATGGCCAGTGGCTCGCCTTCGACTGGAACGGTGACATCTGGGTCGCGTCATCGACCGGCGGCGAGGCCAAACCTCGCACCAGCTACACGGGCCGCGACAGCCATCCGAAGTTCTCGCCCGACAGCAAGGAGATCGCCTTCGTCAGTGATCGCGAAACGAGCTTGCAAGTCTTCAAAATCCCGTTCGACGGCGGCGTTCCCAAACAGCTCACCTTTCACACCGGCGGCACTCTCGTTCAAGAGTACGCGCCGGACGGCAAGTCGCTCCTCGTCAAGGCGACGCGCGATCACTTCTGGCGGCACGGCGAACGCTTCTTCACGCTCAAACGCGGCGAGCGCTCCGCCGAGCGGCTTCTCTTCGATGACTACGGCGATAACGGCGTCCTCTCCCCCGACGGCAAGAAACTCCTCTTCACCCGCGAAGGCGGCGCCTGGTGGCGCAAGGGCTACAAGGGCTCCGGCGTCGCGCAAGTCTGGCTCTACGATCTCGAAGCGAAGACCTTCACCAAAGTGCTGCACGGCGAGTTCGGCTGCCGCTGGCCCCTCTGGAAACCCGATGGCACCGGCTTCTACTACGTTGCCGAGCACGCCAGGGGCTCCAACCTCTACCTCCATGATTTCGCCAGCAAGGCCAGCAAGCAGCTCACGCAATTCAAGTCCGACTCTGTCGTTTTCCCTGCCATTGCCCGCGACGGGTCGAAAATTGTCTTTCGCCACCTCTTCGATCTGTATTGCCATCAGCCTTCGAACGGCGTGACCAAGAAGCTCGAACTCTTCCACAACTCCGACCGCACCGTCAAGAAATCCGAGTACCGCGTGCTGAACTCGGCATCGTCGGCCGCGTTCTCGCAGGATGGCCTCGACATCGCCTTCATCGCCGGCGGCGACCTGTGGGTGATGGACACGGAACTGCGCGAGCCCAGGCAAATCACGCAAACGCCCCAGGAGGAAGCCAACCCGATCTTCACGCCGGATGGACAGGCGATTTTCTACGTCAGCAACGTCGGCGACCGATTCGCGATATCGAGGGCGGTGCGCAGCGATCCCAAGAAGTTCTGGTGGCAGAACACACGCTTCACCACGACCAACCTCGCCGTGATGAACGAGGCTCCGTCCAAGCTCAAGTTGAGCCCCGACAGCAAGACGCTGGCCTTCGTGCGCGGCCGCGGCGACTTGTGTGTGCTCGATCTCGAAATGAACAAGTGGACCGGTGTATTCGCCGACTGGAGCGCCCCCGACTATGACTGGTCGCCGGACGGCAACTGGTTCGTCTACACCAAGCTGGACGAGGATTTCAACCGCGACATCTGGCTCATGTCCTCCGACGGCAAGGGCAAGCCGTTCAACCTCTCACGGCATCCCTATGCCGAGTACGACCCTGTCTGGTCGCCCGACGGCAAGATGATCGCTTTCGCCGGCCGTCGGGCCTCGGGCGATCCCGGCGCGAGTATTTGTCTGGTCTTTCTCAACCCCGATGACGACGAGAAAACCTCGCGCGACCGCAAGCTGGAGAAAGCCCTCGACAAGATGAGGGGCCGCAAGGAGGGCGGCAAGGATGAACCCAAGCCGCTGAAGAAACCGGCAGGTGTCAACATCGACTTCGACCGCCTGCACGAACGCGTCAAGCGCGTCAACCTCGGCGAAGGCTCGGCCAACACGCTCTTCTGGTCGCCCGATTCCAAGAAGCTCGCCTTCACCGGCAGCTACGACGGCAAGACGGGCACCTTCACGATCGACATCGGCGACAACCTGACCCCCAAGTCGCTTTCCACGACCACCGGCTCCAACCCCGTCTGGCTGAAGACGGGCAACCAGATCGTCTGGCTCGTCAACGGCGTGCCGACCAGTACGCCCGGCGTTGCTTCTGCAGCACCGGCCGATCCCACGCCCGCGCCGATCGTTCCGAAGAAGGGCGGCGGCAAAGGTGGCGCAAAAGCCCAGGGACCGCCGTCCCTGGGCTTCACTGCCGGCGGCGGATACACGTTCTCGGTTCGCCAGCAGGTCGATCTGCCCGCACGCAATGCCGCCATCTTCGACTCCTGCTGGCGAATCATGCGCGATCACTGGTACGACGGCAAGCTCGGAAACAACGACTGGGACAAGGTCCGCGCCAAGTATCGCGACATGGCCTGGCAAGCTCCCGATCCCGAAACGGTGCAGGTCTGCGTCCAGATGATGCTCGGCGAACTCAACGGCTCCCACCTCGGCTTCACGCTGGCCGCCGGCGACGCTGCCGGAAAGCCCGCCGCGCCGCGCGACACCACCGCCCACCTCGGCGTCCGCTTCGCGCAAGGCTTCGCCGGTCCCGGCCTCAAAATCCGCGACGTACTGCCCAGCGGACCAGCCGACAAGAAACGCAGCCAACTCGCCACCGGCGATATCATTCAGAAGATCGACGGCGTCGAAGTTGATGGCGACATGGACCTGACGCTCGTCCTCAACGGCCCCGCCGACCGCGAAATGAACCTGCTCGTGCAAGGCGTAGACGGACAGCCTCGCGAGGTCGCCCTGCGGCCAATCTCCTACGTCGCCGCGCAAGGGTTGCTCTACGACCATTGGCTGAACCACAATCGCAAGCTGGTCGCCGACGCCTCCAAGGGGAGCTTCGGCTATCTCCACATCAGCGCCATGTCGATGCCGAACTTTCGCAAGTTCGAGGAGGAGTTGGTCTCGCAAGGCGCCGGCAAGGACGGCCTGGTGATCGACGTGCGCGAAAATCCTGGCGGCTCGATTGCCGACCACCTGCTGACGGCCCTCACGCAACCCACCCACGCCATCACGGTGCCGCGCGGCGGCGGGCCGGGCTATCCGCTCGATCGCAAGGTGTACATCTCCTGGCACAAGCCGATCGTCGTGTTGTGCAACCAGAACTCCGGCTCGAACGCCGAGATCTTCAGCCACGCCATCAAGACGCTCAATCGCGGCCAGTTGGTCGGTGTGCCGACGGTCGGGGCGGTCGTCAGCACCGGCGCCGTCCAGGTGATGGACGCCGGAACTTTACGTCTGCCGACGCGCGGCTGGTTCACGATCAACGACGGCGAGGACATGGAGAAGAACGGCGCCGCCCCGCATCACCTCTTGTGGCTCCAACCTAACCAGTTACCGGCGGGCCGCGACGCCCAGTTGACGAAGGCCCTGGACGTGTTGCGTGCCGACGTCGAAGCCTGGAAGTCGCGACCGCAGCCGAAACTGAAGCTATCGACGGATCGGCCGTGAGCAGGGCACGTGATCACCAGCCGGTGAACAGGTCGAATTACTTAGAAATCGTCAAAGACGCAGGGTTTTTGTGCCACATTTGACCCCACCTGCTCACTTCCGCGGGGGGTAAGGAGCGACTACAGCGATCTTGTTTTTCACTACCGACTTTGCAGGGGTCCGGACCGGCGTGGTATAATCAACTCAATACTTGCCATTACGGAGAATCCAATCATGACGCAAATCCTGCTTGATGCCAATCTGGCTCGTCAATTGAAATCGTCGGCCAACCCATTGGAGTTGTGTGATCCGAGCGGTGCCGTCGTCGGAGTCTTTACTCCCGTCATCAAGGCCAAGATCGCGACGCCCTTCACGGAAGAAGAAATTCAGAAATCCAAGCAAAAGAAGGGCGGGCGACCGTTGGCGGATATTCTCCTTGATCTGGAGAAGTCATGAAATGGACGGTGCTGTGGAAACCCGATGCCGAGAGCGACCTGGCCGAGTTGTGGGTCAATGCAGCCGACAAAGCCGACCTCACGGCGGCGACGAATCGCATTGACGTGTTGCTGCGAAAGGACCCTCTGCAAACCGGCGAGTTCCGCGCGGACGACGACCGCGTTCATTTCGAGCCGCCGCTGGTTGTTCTTTTCACGATTGATGCGCCGGATTGCAAGGTCTTCGTGGAGCGCGTTTGGCGAGTTTCTTGACGGCCCCCTCCTCGCGACTTGCTGACCGAGAACGCCGATGCCTTCTTGCCGCCGGAACGAGCCGAGGGTGGGGAAGGTGGCGTGAATCCATATCGACGACCGGGCTTTCAGCGTGCGCAGCCAATCCCACCGTTGTGCCACGGTCTCCTGCCCGTGGCACTCGGCTCGACCGAAGGTCTCGCGGCGATTGCAAGGACGCGGAGGGTTGCGGGCGGGAATCTCGCACAAGACAGGGGCGTTCTTTACGGGCAGGTTCTTTGGACCGTCTTCAACGGTGGGGCTTTAGCTCCCAAAGTTTGATGGTTTTGTCATGGCTGCCTGAAGCGAGCGTGTTACCGTCCGGGCTAAAGGCGACGCAAGAGACGGGGCCGGAGTGGTCCCGCAATGTGACGATGTTTTTGCCGGCGGCGACGTCCCAAAGCTTGACCGTCATGTCGCGGCTCCCCGAAGCCAAAGTTTTGCAATCGCGACTAAATGCGACCGAATATATGTTGCAGGCATGGCCCTTCAATACGGCCATCTTCTTTGTGGTGGCCACGTCCCAGAGGTGAATGTCGCTGTCGGGACGTGAGCCGCCTTTGAGAACGGCATCACTGCCGCCTGAGGCAAGCATTTTTCCGTCAGGGCTAAACGCCATGCAGTAGCCGCCGTACTTGTGTTCATCGGGCCAAGCGGCGATTTCCTTGAGAGTAGCCAAGTTCAACAAGCGAATGGTATTTCCCATACCGGCTGAGGCCACGGTCTGGCCATCCGGGCTGAAAACAACTGACCGAATTCCGGCATTTCGATTACCTTCGAAGGTCGCGAGGATTTTGCCTGAACCTACCTCCCATAGTTTGATGGTTCGGTTGCTGGTCGCCGAGGCTAAGGTTTTACCATCCGGGCTGAAGGCTACAGACCAGACCGCAGAGGTTTGTGCGTGAAAGTCAAGCGTGCTCATGCCTGTGACTACGTCCCAGAGTTTGAGGACCCCGACATCGCCACCCGAAGCCAGTAGGTTGCTTTTCGTGCTGAAGGCTACCGATCGGATGTTAAACTTGTGCCCCTGCCACACACCCAGGTTTTTACCGGCGGCTACGTCCCAAAGTCTGATACTGCTGTCCTTTGCTCCTGAATCATGCGTCGCACCTGCGGATGCGAGTATCTTCCCGTCGGGGCTCAATGTTATGCAAGAAACGATGCCGGTATGCCCCTCTAGGGTCTGGCGCAATTTCGGCGTTTGAGCCAATAGCGGCGGTGACGAAGGCACAAAGATACTTCCAGTGGCTAGGCACAAAAAAAGATGCCAAAGCCCCATTTTTTGCTGCATCGCTCAACTCCCTTTTTTGCCTAATCGTAATAATATTGCGTGAGGTAGCCCGCGTAGGAATCTGCGTTATTCCGCAATTCGCTGTTTGTTAAGACAACAACACCCCCATATGTCCAGACAATGTCGTCACCATTCAAAGCGCCAGGGTTATTGAAATATCCGAAATCGTCGACGAGGCCGTACAAATGGCTAAGTTCATGGATGATCGTGCCATACTTGTCTTTGTCCGTGGCGGAGGATTCATGATAAAAAGTGCCAATTTCGACTTCCTCCCGAGTTTCCAGATCAACATATCCATAACAGTCGGTTAGGTCCGGATTGTCGCGAAAAATCGTCGTGTTACCATCGAGGCCGGTGGCAACGGCGTTAAAGCATGAAATCACAGCAGCCAAAGTTGGGTCCGCCATGTAACTTTGATAATCCGAACCCTCGAACCAACGGGCAACCTGGGCCGGCAGGGGGTCAAATTCCTCCCGGTTGTCAATAAAACTCTGGAGATCTTCAATAGCGGTCTTCAGACTAAGCCGTACATGGCGAACCTGGGTGTGCAACTCGTGGCCGCCGGCGAAGGTAAAATCCTGAACTCGCGTGCTGATCGCCGTCGTCGAGTTGTCGCCAAAGGTGAGGGTTGACGAGATGGTTACGTCGGGACGCCGGCCGCACAAGTCGCCAATGATTACCCGGCGATTTTGCAGACGACGAAAGAACGGAATCTGGCTAACGGTGTAGGTCGTAGCGTCGTTGTCGTAGGTGCCGGTGTAGGCCAAACTGCCCCCGTTCGTGAACGAAAACTGCCCCGACGATTGCGCCTCATCTGAATCGACGACCGCCAAGTAGACCGTTGCCGATTCAGTTTGTTGTCCATAGCTGGTCGAGAACGTGAAAGATTCCGTCCCGGCGAAGTCCGTTGCCGGATGGAACACCACGCCGCCGTCACTGGCAACGGTGATCTCGGCGCCCGAAGTGAAGGTGGCGGTTTCTTCGGCGTTGAACGTGCCGTCATTCGTCGTAATCGTCACGACACTGAAATTTTGACTCCACGAGCGGTACAGGTCGGTCAGCAGGCCGACTTCGGCGCTCGCCGTGAAGGTCTGATTCATGGCCACGTTGTATTCAATGTCCACCGCCGCCGCTGCCGAGGGAATTGTCCAACTGAAGCTATCGCTGTCGTAAACGTTGGCGGCACTGTCCGTCGCCGTGATGGCAGCCGAAAATGGGCTGAACGACATCGCCCCGCTCGACACAGTCCCGGAGATCTCACCGGTGTTGCTGTTAATGGTCAAGCCGCTTGGCAACATGCCCGTAACGCTGAAAGTTAGCGTGTGATTGGCCGAACTGACGGCGCTCAGGCAATACGAAACCGGGTCCCCTTCATGACTGGTCAAGTTGTCCCCATCGGTCAACGTCACGGTCGGCTGACTCACGTTCCACGTGAAGGTCTGGTTCGCGGACTCCATTGTCCCCATATCCATGATCGTGACGCTGGTTGAATACAGGGCCATCGTGTGCGCCCAGCTAGCAGCCGTGCCCGAGATCACCCCCGTGCTCATGTTGATGCTCAACCCCGACGGCAAATTGCTGGCGCTAAAACTCGGACTGTTCCCCGAGTCGGTATACTGCATCGCACGGCTCACGACGTCACCATCATAGCTTGACAACGTGCCGGGATTGGTCAGTGTGATCGACGGAGTGCAACGGTCTTCAAGTCTCTCGACATTCAAAACGGTTTGCTGTTGTTTCCGGACGACCTGAGGGCTGGTCGAGAAAATCTTCCGAATCCATCTGGCCAGATGCATGGTGCGCTCCTTCGAGGTGAGAGCAGTCGGAACATCAGACAGAAATGAAGCGGAAGCATTCTACTCACCTTTCGCCGTGCATTTCAAGCGTCAAATGGTAATTCGCTTGAAAAAGAAAACGGACGACGATTGGAGATAAGACCAGGCTGGCCAGTTGAAATCCATGAGTTGTCAGGGAAAGGAGAAAAAGGTGGTTGCTCAGGATCACACCGCCTCCGCCGTCGCCACCTCAACCAATACCGTCGCAGCCCGCTCAGCCAGGTGCGGCGGCAGGTTGCGAGTGACGAACCAGTCGCAGAGCCAGCGGGGGAGTAGACGCACGAAGTTCACGCCAGCCGACATTCTCACGGCTTGGCGCGTTGGTAAACGACGAGAAAGAACGGCTTCTCCTTGGAGCTGGTGAATTCGGTCGGCCGGTCCTTGCCGCCGAGATCGTAGCAGATTTTCAAGGTGTCCTTCTCGATCTCGTAGATAGCCAAAATCGTTTTGCCCTTGTTGGGGCCGTCGGTGCCGACGATGTCCATCGCCTTGAGTTTCTTGGCGGGATCGATCTTGAGCGTCCCCTTATCGACGGCCTTGCCGACCACGACGGTGTAGGCGCCATCCGCCGCGATAGTCAGCGAAATGGCGGCCAGTTGCGATTCGGGCAACTTCGCGCCGGCAAGCTCGGCCGACATGGGGGTCCATTTGCCTTCGAGGGCTTTGCGCTCGGCAGCGGCGTCCTGCGATAACGCGGGCGGAGCGATAACGAGTGTGAATATGCAGATGGTGCAACCAAAATCGCGAAACATGGATCACCTGAAGATATTGCTAGGAACTGGAGGGCGTGACGGAAAACCGGATACGGACCTTGAGACGATATAGAAAATGACGACGTTCGCCACAAACGGCAGAATGATAGAGGCCAAAAAAGCCGCCCATCGCGTTCTCACGATCCAGAAGAAGACCCACGCAACACCCAGCAGGCATGGCATCAAGAAGAAGCCCATCCGCAACACCCATTCCATGAATGGTGGCAAGATTCTGTCGTGGAAGGAATACCGTGCCTCAGGAATGAGACTCAGGCACTGCCAGAGCATCACAAGCCAGATCAGGACGGAGAGGGCAATGACGACGCGGGTTTCCTTCCACAATTGGCTCGCCGGTTGCGGCAGCGGCGCTACATCGCCGGGGCGTTCGCTGGCCATTTCGGCAATCCTCATCAGCGCTCGATATGTTTCTTCAGAAACGCTTCGATCTGAGCAAACGCCGCCGCGACGTTGGCGTCCTTCATCCCCTTGCCGTCGAAGCCGTGGCCGCCGCCCTTGACTGAGAAAAATTCATGCGCGACGCCGACGCGTTTCAGTTCGTTGGCCATATCCACCGATTGTTGGTGCGGCACATCGGTGTCATTGTCGCCGTGCAAGAGCAAGGTCGGCGGATATGCCTTGGTCACATTGCGAACCGGGCAGAAGCGGTCGAAGGCGCGCGGCTCCTTCTGGAGGTCATGGCGCGTGACCAGCGAGGGCCAAAGTCCATTCTGCCGGCAATACATGTAGAAATCGCCGCGGCCTTTGACGTTGCCTTCGGCGATTTCCTTGCTGGTGATGGCCTTGTACGCGGCCTCCTTGCTGACGAGCGGCCGCGTCCTGCGATAAAACGGATCGGGCTTGGCGTACCAGTCGCCGTCGATGTCGCCGTAGCCGTAGAAGGCGATGAGCGCTTGCGGCCGCGGCTCGACGGCGAAGCCGCTCATCAGAGTGAGATAGCCGCCGGCGGAGTGGCCGACGACGGCGACTCGCTTCGGATCGATCTTGTACAGGTCGGGGCCTTTCGCTCGCACCCATTTGAATGCATCCTGCACGTCAGTGATGATGCCGTTGAGCTTCGTCTCCGGAGCGAGGCGATAATCGATGGAGACGATGACGTAGCCGGCATCGAGATAGCGTTTGCGCTGCTCCGGGTTCGGACCGCCGGTGCGCTGGCCGACGATCAGGGCGCCGCCGTGGATCCAGACGATGACGGGACGGACTTCGTCGCCGGGCAAGCGATAGACGTCGGCCTTGATCGGCAAGTCGCCGACGGTTTTGTAGGTGTAGGTTTTCGGCATGGCACCCCCGGCAGTGGCCTCTGCGGGAATCAGGCAAACGAAAACCGCGAGCAGTAGCGTGATGGGACGCATGAGGGAGCCTCCGATTAGGTTTGCCGCCTCCATTACGGGGCGGCCGCCTCCGCCCGGTGCGCTAAACCGCCGAGCGAGCACCGCTGCGAGTCTAGAACGCGTTCGGTCAATGCATGTCACTGGCTCGGTGGCGGCGAGCTACTCGGATATCATGTTCCGGCAGCGTGCCGCTGTCAACGAGATTGTGTCGCTCATCACGTTGGCAGAAGGGAGAATTCATCCACGAAGGCCACCAAGAGCACGAAGGGGGAGCGATTCGGTTGCTGACGATGCACCTCCCGACCTTCGTGTTCTTGGTGCCCTTCGTGAATCATTTTTCTGATTTGGCGCGATGCGACAGTAAATACGCCATCAAATGGTGGAATTCGGGTTCGCTCACCAGCTCCGCGACATTGCTCGGCATCGGCGACAGCGAGGTTACCACGCGCTCGTCGATGCTGGCCTTGTCGATGCGCACGTCCTTGCCGTCCTTGTCGGCGAGAATCACGATGTTACCTTCTTCGCGTAGAAACGAACCGCTGATCGATTGGCCGGCCTTGGTGGTAATGACGGTGGTACGAAACGCCTGATCGACGTTGCGATTCGGATCGAGCACATCTTCCAGCAACCGTTCGAGACCCCGGGCGCCGATGCCGTCGAGGTTGGGCCCGATCTTGGCGCCTTGATTGGCGATCTGATGACAGTTCGCGCATTGCTTCGCGAAGATTTTTTGGCCGATCTCGGCATCGGCCTTGAAAGAGACGAAAGCGTCTCGCCGCTTAGTGATCAGTTCTTGCGCCTTTTCGTTCGCGGCGGGCAATCCTTGCGTCAAAGTCTTGAGGCGAATTTTGACGCGGTCGATCTTCGCGCTTTGCAAGCGGATTTCGATGGCGCGATCTTGCAGCAAATGCCGCGACGCCTTGCCCGCTTCGATGGCTTGCAGAAGCCTTTCGCCGCCTTGCGGACTGCCGGCCATGCCCAGCGCGATCGTGGTTTGCAGGCGTGCCGGCGTGTTTTGCAACGCCTTGACGAGGGCGGCGTGCGCATCGGGATGGTTCGTGCCGGCGAGGGTATTGGCGATTTGCTCGCGGATGGCGATCGCTTCCTTATCGCTCAAGAGCATGGCGCTCAAGGGCGGAATCGATTGCTTAGCGTCGATAGTGATCAGCGACGTCACGCATGTCTTGCGCATTCCTTCAGGAACCGCGGGGCTTTTCACCAGGCGCAGTAACTCTGGGTGAGCCTTCACGAGCTTCAGCGTTCCCGCAAGTTCCGCTCCGATCCCCGATGCGTTGGTGTCCTTGGAAGTCAGGAAGTCGAGCGTCCTTGCTTCCAGTTCGCGATGATCCGTCGCGCTCAGCAACCCGAGTGTGCCGCGCTCGTAAAGGGCTTGCAGGACGATTTTCAACAGCGCCGCGTGCTTACCTGCGGCGTCGGCGTACTTTCTGGCCCCGAAGCGAATCACCCACGCTGCCGTTTCGTCGGGGCCCTGGCGGATGGCATGATGCACGAACCCCCGCGTTCGCTCCGGTGATTCATCGAAGCGTTCCAGAAATGCCATCAAGAACCTCACCGCCCCGGCGTTGCGAAGACCGAGGCAAATGTCGGCAAGGTTCCGCTGGTCTGGTTCCCCAAGTTTGTCGGCCTCAATTGAGTTCCAAAGCTGTCCCGATGCGAGTTGCTCGCGAAGTGCCAGCCGGACCTCGTAGATCAGATGAGTATCCCCACCAGCGATCTTCCGCCGCAGATCGAGGAGCGGAGCCATGTGATCGCTCGCCGGATGAGCCGCCATCGCCTCGACGGCGACGCGTTGCACGAAGGCGTCCTTGTCGTCGAGGCCGAGCTTTGCCATCGCGGTGTACTTGGGCGTCCAGTTCTTCTTCTCAGTCAAGATACGCTGCACGTGAACGCGCACCTCTTTTTCCTGGGCCGAGGCCGCCTGGGCCAGCGTGTCATCGTCGAGCCTGCCGAGTCGTTCGAGCGCCCAGAGCGCGTGGGCCTTCGCCGACCCGGCGCCTGCCTTCTCGACATCCTTCAGCATCGGCTTCAGCGCCGCGGCCACTTCCGCGCCGCCGCGCTCGGCAAGCTGATGGGTCGCTTGCAGGCGCACGGTCAAGTTAGGATGGCCCAGTGCGGCGACGAGCGCGAGGACATCGGCCTTGGCGAGATTGGTCACGGGTTGCGGCCCACTCATCCCATCCTTGCCACGATAGACGATGCGCCAGATGCGCCCCTTGTCGCGATCGCGGCCGGGATGGTCGAGACCGATTTCATAGTGTCCGATGATGCGGTTGTAGAAGTCGGCGAAATACAGACAGCCGTCCGGGCCGAGCTTGATATCGACGGGGCGGAACCACGGATCGCTCGATGTAAGGAACGGCTCAAAGATCGCCCTCGGCGTTGCGCCGGTCCACTCGAGGCGATAGGCGTTGATGCGGTTTTCGACGACGTCGCCGAGAAACAACTTGCCGCGATACTCCGGCGGATACTGGTCGGCCGCATAATAGGTGACGCCGCACAGGGCGGTCGAATGCTCTTTGCCGAACGTGTTCATGTGCGGGGCGAAGCCGAGGCCGTCGTCCGGCTTGGAGAAACTCTTGTACCAGCCGCCGCGCAGCAGCATGGTGAGCGGTTCGCTGTGGCAGTCGCCGGAATAAAGGTTGCCGAACGGATCGAACGTCAGCCCGAACGGATTGACCTGGCCCCAGGTGTACTGCTCGATGCGCGAGCCGTCGGCCTTGATGCGGTAGGTGTTGCCCGATTGCATGGTGATGGCCGTGTCGCCGCGGCTCTTCACATTCGACGTGTTGGCGAAGCCATGGCACGCGTAGATCCAGCCGTCGAAGCCTTGCTGAAATTCGCCGGTCATGCCATGCGTGTCCTGGGTACCAAATTTCGAGTAGTAGACATCGCGCTTATCGGCTTTCCCCGTTCCATTCGAATCGGTCATGTGGTAGATCGACGGAATGCTGTAGACGAGCGCACCCTTCGACGTCGGAATGACGCCAATGGGGATATTGAGCTTGTCGGCAAACGTGGTGATCTTGCGCGCCCGGCCATCGGGACCGAAGTCTTCAAGAATCTTGACGGCGTCGCGCCCCTGCCCTTCCTTGGCAGCGTAGGGATACTCGATGGTCTCGGTGATCCACAGCCGGCCGGCGGCGTCGAAGTTGATGTTGATCGGCTTGCGAATATCGGGATCGGCCGCGACGAGTTGCAGCTCAAAGCCGGGCGGCAGCTTGATCTTTTTCTTCTGCTCCTCGGGCCGGAGCGGCTCGGTCGTCGCGACGTGCGGGCTGGGCGGCCACTTGGGTTTTTCCTTCACTTGGGCGGAGATGGGCGATGCTGCAAGAAAGAAGAAAATGCAGAAGAAAACAAATCGGTGCATGTTCATCCCATCAAGCCCCGTGATGAGCGCAGCGATTCACGGGGGTGCGTTTCGAAAAATCTCCAGGAATCGCTGCGCTCATCCTGGGGCTTGAGAGTATTATGCAAACATGGCTAGCGGATGCCGCCGATTCCTGAGCGGCAACTCCACCGCCGCCCGCGTCCGTGCCGATTCGTACACCGCATGGATCATCTCCAGCGCCGCGCGGCCGTCGTAGATGCTGCCTTTGGGCTGCCGATCGCGTTCGATGGCTTGCAGCAAATCCTGCACGATCCAGACGTTGCCCTGGCCCAAGCCGCCATCCTTGAGCGTCTCCTCTTTGCCGATGCCCTGGCTGGTGATCGCCTGCCAGTTGACGCGGTTGCGGCCCGGAAACCAACCTGGATCGGCCAGCAGGTGGCACGCAGGTAGACTGCCGGTCGTCACCTGGATAACGCCGCGCGTGCCGTGGATGGTCAGGCCAAAGCGGTCAGCCTCGCCCTTGCCTCGCGTCGCACGGACCGAAGCAAAGTGCCCGGTGATGCCGCGGTCGAAGACATACGAAGCGTTGATGTGGTTGCCGGCGATTAAGCCCATGCCCTCGCCGCCCTCGCGCAGGTCGGCCTTGGTGATCGGCGTGACGCGTTCCTTGCCGACGACGCCGACGCGGGCGTAGCAGGATCGGGCGTCCCCCGCGATGAAGCGCATCAGGTCGAAGATGTGCGTACCGAGCACCATCATATCCTCGCCGCCGGCGCGAGCGTCTTCCTTGCCCCGGCCGCGCAACTCCAGGATGTCGCCGATGCGGCCGTCCGCGATCAGGTCCTTCACGCGCTGCAAGCGTGGGCTGTAACGCGTCTGATGGGCGATCGCCAGCTTGACATGGTGCTTCTCGCAGGCGCCGACCATCTCGTCGGCCTCCTGCAACGTGCGGCAAATCGGCTTTTCGAGAAAGATCGACGCGCCGGCCTCGGCGCACGCAATCACCATGTCGCGATGCGAATCGAGATGCCGATCGGCGACACTGACGATCTGCGGCCGTTCCTTTTGCAGCATCTGCCGATAGTCGGCGTAGGAGTTTTTGGCGCCGAGCCGTTTCTGGGCGGCGTTGCGGCCGGCTTCATTTTCGTCGGCGACAGCGACGATCTGGGCGTTCGGAATTTGCAACCAGACGACATCGAGCCCGTGGCCATAGTTGCCGCGGCCG
>SHZY01000127.1 GCA_009692065.1 Gemmataceae bacterium | reverse complement strand
AAAGCCCGCCGCACAATTGCCTCGTGCTTCGCATCCACTTCGATCGTAATCCTGGTGCTCATGGAACATCCTTGTTCAGGGGTAATGAATCCAACTGGACCTGGTTTACCCAATTTCCGCCATCAGCACCAGAGAACTCGGCTACACCCTTAAGATGGGGAATCGTGGGAAGGAGGGTTGATTTCGGTTTCGCCGCTTGCGGCTTCGCGCTCGCCTAGCGCCACGCGAGCGCGAAGCCGCAAGCGGGGGGAGCGCGACCTCACGTCGCCTCCGCCATCACCTGCAACTGAAGTAAACTTCGATTCTGTTCCTTCTCCAGATACTCGCGCCCCTTCTTGACGTTGATGTGATCCCAGGGCAGCACTTCATCCACCGGCCGCGCACGCTGGGAGTAGAACGCCGTATCGATGCCCAGGTCGGCAAACGTCTGCCACCAGATTTCCGGCTTGAAGCACTCGCTCCACGCATCGAGTCGGCAGCCTCGCCGCCAGGCTTCTTCCAGGGCGACCGCCACGCGTCGGTCGCCACGCGTCAAGATTCCTTCGAGCAGACTCAACTCGACATCGTGCTGCTTGATGCGCACGCTCTTGAGCTTACAGTTGCGCTTGAGGTATTGGCCGACCCACTTGAAATACTCGCGCGTCTGCATGCCGTTCCATTGATACGGCGTGTGCGGCTTCGGGATGAAGTTCGACACCGACGCCGTCACCTCGACGAACCGCCCGCGCACTTCCTTGCCGATGCGCGAGATCGTCTCGGAGAGTTCGAGGATGCCGTCGAGATCGACCTCGCGCTCGCCGGGCAATCCACACAGGAAGTAGAGCTTCACGCGCTGCCAGCCGGCCTTGAACGCCTCGCGGCAACCTTCGTACAGGTCGTCGTTCTTGATCGGCTTGCGGATCTGCTCGCGCATGTCGTCGCGCGCCACCTCCGGCGCCAGCGTCAGGCCGGACTTCCGTACCCCCTTCATCAGCTTCGGCAACGACTTGAGCTGATGGTTCACGCGCAAGCTCGGCAGCGAAATGCTCACCCCCAGCGGCAGGAACACCTCGTGCATCCGGTTGACCAGCTCCTCGAAATACGGATAATCGCTGGTCGAAAGACTCAGCAAACTGATCTCCCGGTGCCCCGTGTTGCGATAGCTGTCGAGTGCCGCCTGCACGATGGTCTCGACGGACCGAACGCGCAAGGGCCGTTTGATGACGGTCGATTGGCAGAATCGGCACTGCCAGGGACAACCGCGCATGATCTCCAGTGCGATGCGATCGTGCGGCGTCTCGACAAACGGCACCACGGGCCGCGTCGGTAGCGGGATCGCGTCGAAGTCCTGCTCGATTGTGCACGCCCGGATCTCGCGCGGCACATCGCCGCGCGTACGGTTGATCGCGGCAATCGTGCCGTCGGCGTGATATTCGGGTTCGTAGAATTGCGGCGCATAAGCCCACGCCCAACTTGAACTGCTGACCAGTTCGGCGAGCATGTCGGCGCGCGACTTGTCGCCGCGCTCTTTCATGCTGATCCATTTTTCCATCAGCCACGGCAGGCTTTCCTCGCCGTCGCCGATGATGAAAAGGTCAATGAACGGGGCCAGCAGCTCCGGATTCTGCGCCCCCGGCCCACCGGCGATGACGAGCGGATGTGCCAGCGTGCGATCCTTGGCGTGCAGCGGGATGCCGCCCAGGTCGAGCATCGTCAACACGTTGGTGTAGCAAACCTCGTATTGCAAGCTGAAACCGACGACGTCGAAGTCGCGCAGCGGCGTGAATGTTTCGAGGCTATAGAGCGGCAGGTTGGCCTTGCGCAGCTCGGCCTCGAAGTCGATCCACGGCGTGAAGGCGCGTTCGCACGCCCACTGCGGATCGTTGTTCATGATCGTGTACAGCACCTGCAAGCCATGGTGCGACATGCCGAGCGTATACGCGTCCGGAAACGCCATGCACAATTTGCCGCGTACCCGGGAGTGGTCCTTGACGATGCTATTCAACTCGCCGCCGAGATATTGCGCGGGCGTCTGCACGCGCGGCAAGATCCGCATGACGGCGTTTTTGAGGTTGGAGTTTCGCATGAGGATATGTTACGCGGGAAATAGCAGTAGCGAAAGGCGATTTTCCGCTTGCCGGTTGCGGCGTAGCACGAATGCTACGCCGCAACCGGCAACCTGTTACCTATCCAAATCCGGTCCCGGCGCCCGGTACATCGCCTGCATCGGCGAGATGCGCACCGCGGCGCTCTTGCGCTCCAGGTCGTCGCGCAGGTGCAGCCGGAACAAGGTCCAGCGGTCCGCCTCCGACGTCTCACGCCGGCTCTGCTTGCACTTCAAGATCGGTTCCAGCTCCCCATACTTTGCCAGCTCCGGCGCTCGCTTGAAGCGCGTCACGACATAGACATCCGGACTGGCGACCCGATCGTCGCGCACGAAGCTCAGGTTGTGCAGAAAGTAAATCGAATCGCCGAGATAGAACTGCATGCGCAAGCCTTCCAGCGCCTCGTCGGCCGAGTTGATCATCAGCGGTTGATTCAGCGGCACCAGGCGACGCGCTTCGTGCAAGAAGGCCGTGTCCTCGCGCGAACGGTGCAGATACGCCCCCTTGTAAGCGAAGCCGACCGTGTAAAAGACGAACAGACAGGCAAAACTGGCGACTAACGCCGCGCCAGGCCGCTGAAGCGACCAGCGCACAGCGACCTTTTGCCAACCCCACACCAGCGCTTGTGCAGCGAGAATCGCCCACGGCGCCAGGTAGTGAAGCATGTAGTGATGATGCTTCCCCTGCGACAAGCTGAATACCAAGAGCGGCATCCACGCCCAGCACCAGATGAATCGCTGTGCAAGCACCTGTTGTCGGGAGGGCGAGGCTCCCGCCGAGCCGGAACTCGCAAGCCGCGGCTCGGCGGGAGCCTCGCCCTCCCGATCGTTTCTGAAACAGCGTTTGAACGTCAACACCATGCCCGCAATCGCGACGAACGACCACGGCTGCGGCACCCACAACAGGCACACAAAATAGTACCACGCCGGCTCCGCCAGGTAGTTCTGATTGAGCCGGCCGAACAAATCGAACCGCCACACCTCCACCGCATCCGCATAGCCTGAGTAAACGACGAGCAGCGGCCAAGGCAACGCGACGGCGAAAAACGCCAGCCAACCCCACAGCCAAAGATAGCGCGTGAAGCTCTCCCAGCGGAAGTTCCAGAGCAGAAACACGCCAACCGGGGCTAGCGTCAGCACCGTACCGAAGATCAGGCCCTTGGCGAGGTTCGTCATGCCCAGCAGAACGAAGAACAGCAGGACGGCCCACGGGCGGGTTCCGAAGAAATTTCCGCTCTCGCCACTCCCTCCCGTTGCAAGAATCTCCGCATAAACAAAGGCACACAGCGCGCCGGCGACAATCGGCGCCAGGAAGATATCAGCCTCGGCAAGCGTCGAATAGCGGACAAAGTTGTACATGGTGGCAAGTGCCAGCGCACTGAGGATGCCGACTCCACGTCCGAACAGCCGACCCGCCAGCCAAAGTGTCAGCAGCACCGTCAGCGTGCCGGCAAGCGCTGGGCCGATGCGGACGTTCCACTCCTGGTCGCAATGTCCGATGACGGCACAGATGACGCACGAGATCCATTGCGGCAGCGGCGGCCGTTCCAGCCACGGCGCGTCGCCGTAATGTGGCACCAGCCAGTCGTGGTCCGCGAGCATCGCCTTGGTCGTCTGCGACAAGACGCCTTCGTGCATCGTGAGCGGGCCGCCGAAGGCCAACACCAAGGCGTAGAGACACAGGGTGAACGCAGCGACGCAGAGATAATCGCGGCGCTGGATGGGTTCGAGACTTGACACGATGATGCTCCTATCATGCCGCCAGGCGTCGGCTTTCGGCCAGTTGCATCTGCTGGGCGGCGGGCGTCGTCGGCTCCAGCAGTAGGTACACGAAATAACACAAGCTGCCCCAGGCATGCACGCCTGCCTCGTGGAGCTTCCAGTCCTTATTGATGCCGCCGACGACCACGGCGATGACGAAGATCGCGCACGAGCCCCACAAGAGGCCGTGCCGGGCGTTGCGCTCGTTTGCTTTCCAGGCTTCGAGCACCGACCACGCGAACGACGGCGCCAGAAGGACGAAGCTGCTCGATTCCGTCGCCGGGCCGAGCAGCATCATCCAGGCGGTCACCAACGCGAGCGTGGAAGTGAGTAGTTTCGATTCCGACCAGCCCGCCCGTTGCCTATGCCAGCACAGGGCGGCGACTCCAATACCCGCCAACATTTGCACGAACGTGTAGACGGTCCTGCTGATCGGCAAGCCATACAGATGAATCAAGAGCCAAAGATCGCGATACATGTTTTCAAGAACGCAACTCGCGCGATCATCGGCACGAAGCACCGCGATCCATTTCGCGTATTGATCTGCGACATAGACCGGCTGCTGAAAGAGAAACGGCGCCGCCAGACTTGCAACCGCGGCCAGCGGGATGCGCCAGACGAGTTGCCGAGGATACAAGAGGAT
This sequence comes from Gemmataceae bacterium, assembly GCA_009692065.1. Lineage (GTDB taxonomy): Bacteria > Planctomycetota > Planctomycetia > Gemmatales > Gemmataceae > SIAQ01. The sequence goes on along the minus strand of SHZY01000127.1, from coordinate 13,259 downwards.
CAACACCATGCCCAGCGCGAGGGGATAGAGCTTGCAGAGAAACGCAATGGCCAAGAGCGCGCTGGCGAGGTTCCAGCGCTCCTGGCTGACCGCCGCGACCGTTCCCAGCATGCAGGCGACGACCAGGAGATTGGCCTGGCCGTTGTTCACGCTTTGCAGGGTCAGGGGTATCGTCAGGAGAAGCAACCAGGCGAGAACGTTCGGCAATCCATTCGTCGGCAAGACGGTGCGTAGCAACCACCACAGCGCCACGAACAAGGCGCCGGCATTGAACAGCCGCCAAGCGATGCCGCCGATCGAGTCGGGCAACATGGCGAAGGGCGTGACGAGGATCGCGAAGGTCGGGCTGTAGCGATAGCCGTCCTGCACGTCCGTCGGCCGGTGCGGCTCATAGAGATCGATGCCGGTCCACCAGAATCGGCCTGACGCGCTGAAGATGGGATAGACCGTCTTGCTGTCCGGCGAAAGGAATACGCGCACACTCACGAAGAGGAGAATCGCGCCCCAGAGGAGGAGCGCTGCCTTTTCCCAGCGCGAGCGAGACTCGAACCAAGCGTACCAACCGGCAATCGACAAGGCACCCTCCGTGATGCTTGAAGCTGGAGAAACTGCGCAATCGCGCGGTCCTGGCGCGATGATTGCGAGACATGATAAACAGATTGGTCGGTTCAACGCAAGCGGAGGTCGTCACGAAGCGAGAAGCCAAAGCGATCGATCCAGGGCGCGCCGGCTGTCGATGGGCCGTTTGGTCTCGCGCTCGATCATCGCCTGCTTGCGTTCCAGGCCCCAGCGATAGCCGCGCAGGCTTCCGTCCACGCCGATGACGCGATGGCAGGGCACCACGATCGCCACGGGATTGGTGGCGCAGGCCCGGGCCACGGCGCGGATCGCCATTGGCCGACCGATGCGCTCGGCAATATGGCTGTACCAGGTCACCTGACCATAGGGAATCTTGCAGAGTTCCTGCCAAACCCGGCGCTGGAACGGCGTCGCCGGCACATCGATGGGCAGATCGAGATCACGCTGCTTGCCCGCCAGGTGCTTCACGATCGCGCCGCTCCAGGCGCGCAGGCCGGCATCGTCGCATTGGAACTCTGCCGTAGGATATTCGGCCGTGAGGAACTGCAGCTGGGGTCTCTCACTGTCGGCCATGCTGACGGCGCAGATGCCGTGCTCGGTTCCGGCGACCAGCAACTTGCCGAGCGTGCAGGGCACGATGGTGTAGCGAATGACGGTGTGGGAATGGTCTAGCGTGTAGACGAATCGCATGAGAAATCCCCAGGTTGATATGAGAAAACGTTTGTTCATCATTGTATCTGGGAATAGGATGGCATCCAGTCAGCCACTGGCGGCGTAGCATTCGCACGAGCTACGCCGCCAGCGGCGAAAGGTACCGCATGACTCTCGCGTTTGATTTACCGGCATGCCCGCCGTCCGTTGTCCAGCGGCTTGATCCGCGCTGGAAGTTGGCCGGGGTTCTGCCGGCGACGCTGGCGATCGCACTGTTGCGCTCCGAGGGACCGGCCATGGCGGCCCTGGCAGGCGCGCTGCTGCTGGTCGTGCTGGCGCGCTTGCCGTGGCGCTGGTACTTGCGGCGCATGGGGACGGCGGTGGTCTTTTTCGTCGCCTTGCTGATCTGGCTGCCGTTCGTACGCGCGCCGGAAGACGCGCCGCTCGATCTCGGCATCGTCACCTTGTCGCTGCCCGGCCTCGTGCGCCTGCTTGTGTTGAGCGCAAAATTAGCGGCGATGATCTCGCTGATGCTGGTGCTGCTCGCCACGGCGCCGCTGCAGGACACCTTCAAGGCCGCTCATGCTCTCAAGATCCCGGGCCTGCTCATTCATCTGGTGCTCTTGACCTATCGCTATGTGTTCTTGCTGGTCGAGGAGTTTGCCCGGCTGCGGATTGCGTTGCGCGTGCGCGGCTTCCGCAATCGCGTCAATCCCCACAGCTATCGCACCATCGGTCAGGTCGCCGGCACTCTCTTGGTGCGCAGCCATGAACGGTCCGAGCGCGTCGCCCAGGCGATGCGCTGCCGAGGGTTCGCCGGCGAGTTTCACACGCTGACCGATTTTCGAACGCGCGCGCTGGATGTGCTCGCCTTCCTCGTGATCGCGGCATATGCTGTCGGCTTGCTGGTGTGGGATTGGGCCGTTTTCGTGTAGGCGCGACCAACTCCGGAGGACTTGTCCGAGCCGCGCACGGAGTAAGCGGAAGGCAGCGCGAAAAGCCCGCTTACTCCGTGCGCGGCTCGGATCTTGACATGACCGCGATCGACATCAAGGGCCTGGATTTCACCTATTCCGACGGCAAACGGGCCCTGCACGAACTTCGCTTCCAGGTCGGGCGCGGCGAAACCGTCGGCCTGGTCGGACCTAACGGGGCAGGCAAAACCACGCTGTTCCTGTGCCTTGCGGGTGTTCTGCACGGTCCGGCCGGGGCGCTGCAAGTTGCCGGGCTCGATCCATGCCAACCCGCCGAGCGCAGGCAGCTGCCTGCCCGGGTCGGCATCATCTTTCAGAACAGCGACGATCAGCTCTTCAGCACCACCGTGGGCGACGATGTCGCGTTCGGCCCGCTCAACCTCGGTTTGCCCAGAGACGAGGTCCGCCGCCGGGTCGGTGAAGCGCTGGCGCATGTCGGACTCGCAGGCTTCGAAGAGCGCGTGCCGTTTCATCTCTCCGGCGGCGAGAAACGCCGGGCCGCCATCGCGGGGGTGCTCGCCATGCAGCCGGAGATTCTGCTGCTCGATGAGCCGTCGATGTTTCTCGACCCGCGCGGCCGGCGCGAACTGATTCACTTCCTGAACCAGCAGGCCGTCACCAAGATCATCGCGTCGCATGATCTCGACATGGTCCTGGACACGTGCAAGCGCGTCGTCGTCCTCGATCAGGGCCGGCTCGTCGCGGACGGCGTTGCCGAGCAGGTCCTGGCCGATCACGCCCTCATGGAAGCCCACGGTCTGGAGGTGCCGTACCGGTTGCGGAAGTGACGTGGAGCAAAAAAACGACACTTCTCGCTGATCCCCACTGAAAAAAAACCACGGGGAAAACGGGGAGCACGGGGAAATGCTTGAGAAAATGCAGGAAAAGACGGTGGCTCAGTCCGTCCCTCACGAGATTTTGAATAATCCGCACAATTTCGGTCTATCATGCTCTTCCCCGTACCTCCCGTTTTCCCCCGTGGTTTTTTTCTCTGGTGGGGATCAGCCAGTAGTGTCAAAAAAAAAACCGCAGAATTAGCGTGCAAGTCGATGGGGTGATTCGTTAGAATAATGCAAATTCCTTATCGCCAAAAACTCCCTGCATGTCCGCGCCAGGGGACTTGAGACTTCATGCCCACGTCGGTTGCCGTTTTTCTGGATTTCAACTTACCCAACGCGACGACCTGGTTTTACTTCTCGTCGCTCTTGGCGGTCGCTCTTTTTTTCAAGTTCTCCCGGCTCCTGTGCGTACGGAACCTGGACGTGGGGATGATGTTCCTCCTGGCGCCTGGCCTTCTGCTCGTGCTGGCGTCGAGGCCGCAGCCGGTGGCGCCCGAGCAGCATCCGGCGGCCCACGTGGCGACACTGATCGGGCGCGGGGCAGTGGCAGATTCGCCGGGCGGTTTGGCCGTGGATGTTACCCACTTCGCGCAGCAATGCGGGCCAGCGCTGGAACGGTCCACCGGGCTGTGGATCGGGTACCTCTGGCTTCTGGTCGGCAGTGTCTATTTCTTTTGCCGATGCTTGCTGGACCTTACGCTTGTGCAACGTCCGGCGCTTGCGCCGAACTTGCAAACCGGCGGTCTGGCCTGGTTGGCCGGGGCGCTGCTGATCTGCTTGTTGGCGGTGGCCTATCGACAGGTCGAAAGGCACATCAACCCGGTGCCGAGCCCGTCGAGCGCGGCGATGCCGCTCTTGCATCCGTACGATCAGAGCGTCTTCGCCGTGGCGATCTTGTGGCGTGGCTGGCCGGTCTGGGCAGTCGCAGCCCTGGCATTCGCGGGACATGTCGCGGTCATCGGCTTGCTGGTCGTCATTGCCTGGCGGCACTTTCAGGACGTGGCCGCGGGGGTGGCGGGGGCCGCCTTCTATCTCATGCTTCCCTATACCGGCGCGTCGGTCGGGCAAATCCACCACGTGTTGCCGATGGCCCTCTTCCTCGGCACGGTGCTGACGTTTCGCTTTCCGGCGTTGACCGGCGCCCTTCTCGGCGTGGCGTCGGCGGCAACCTACTTTCCCCTCTTTGTTCTGCCGATCTGGCTCGGCTTCTATCGCAACCGGGGCGTGGGACGCTTCCTGGCCGCCTTCCTGATTGCGTTTGCAGCCTGTCTTGCCGGCATCGCGTCGATGTTGTGGCTCGAAGGCGAAAAGGGCGAGGTCGGCCAAAGCATCCAGCTCGCGATGGAATCCACCGCCTGGCAACCCTGGAAAAGCCCGACGACCGAGGGTTTCTGGACAGGGGTGCACTCGGTCTATCGCATTCCTATCTTTCTGTTGTTCTTGTCCTTCGTCGTAGCCACCATGTTTTGGCCCGCGCCGAAGAACCTCGCGCACGTGATCGCCTTGTCGGCCGCAGTCTTCATCAGCCTGCAGTGGTGGGGCGCCGATCAAGGGGGGGTGTACATTCTGTGGTACGTGCCGCTCTTGTTGCTGCTAGTGTTTCGGCCAAACCTGCAAGATCGCGTGGCGCTGCCGATCGATACGGAAAACGATTGGTTGATGCGTAGTTTGCGCTGGTGCTTGCGAAAGGTGCGTCGAATCCTGAAGCGGCCCGAACCGGCCGCGGTAGATGTGTTGAAGAATGGTCGGGGTGCGTAGCCGCTCGCCAAAGACGAGCGGCTAACTGAAATGCGGTTACTTCTTGGGAGTGCCGCCCTTGGCCGCGCCCGCTGCCGGTGCTGCTGCGGTGGTCGCGCCTGCCGCTTCGCCTTCGGCGCCTTCCGCAAGTTTATCTTCCTTCTTCTTCGCCTTCTTGACGACGATCTTGATGACCTTGACCTTGGGCAACCCGTAGGGGCTGCGGCCATCCAGCCAGAGGTCTTCCTTTTGCATTTGCAAGATGCGTTCGCCGCGCGTCAGGACGTTGCGGGCGCGCTCGAGCGAATTCTTGCGGCGTAAGCTTTTATCGATGGACATGGTCGGTTTCCTTTGCGGCAGTCGAATCTCTGACCGTTATGATAAAGAATTACCCATGGGGCGACAAGTCCCCGTTGAGCGCTTGCAATTCCCGAATCGCCGCGGCGATGCCGGCGAGGTGGCGGAAGATACCGGTGCCGACGACGAGAACGTTGGCGCCGGCGCTGACGGCGCGCGGCGCGGTTTTGGCGTCGATGCCGCCATCTACTTCGAGATCGCACTTCGGGTTGTGCGCCGCGATCAACTGGCGCAAGCGCGTAATCCGCTCCGGACTTTCGGGCAAGAACGCCTGGCCGCCGAAGCCGGGGAAGACGGTCATGCACAACGCCAGGTCGATCAACGGCAAATAGCGGGCGAGGGCCTCGACAGGGGTATTTGGATTGATTGCCACGCCGGCCTGGATGCCGTGTTTCTTGATCTCCGCCAACAACGGCCGCGCATCCTCCAGAACCTCGTGGTGCACGATGACCAGGTCGGCGCCCTTGGAGATGAACGCCGCGGTGAACTTCGCTGGCTGCTGCACCATCAGATGCACTTCGATAAACAGCTTCGTGTGAGCCCGCAAACCGTCCAGAACGACCGGGCCCATGCTGAGGTTGGGCACGAAATGCCCGTCCATGACATCGACGTGCAGGCGCTGGACTCCGGCCGCCTCCGCCTCGGCGACCTGCGCACCGAGTTGGCTGAAGTCGGCGGCCAGGATGGAAGGAGAAATGTGGATCATGGGTGGCTACGCGAACCATTCGTAGAGTCGAAACGCCTTCTGCGGTAACATTCTATCCGTAGCCGTCGTGCGCGGCGCGATCCAACCAAGTTCCAATTGGCGGTCCGCTCCGTGTCTGCTAACTTGAAGGTCAGCGACCGATCCGACGGAGCGACCACGTCATGGCGTTGATTCTGCGACCCGAATATGCCGACGAGTACGGCCTGGTGGCCGTCGGCGGCGACCTGCGCATCGCGACACTCCTGCGCGCCTATCGCAACGGCATCTTCCCCTGGTTCAGCGACGGGGAGCCGATCCTGTGGTGGTCTCCCGATCCGCGTGCCATCTTTGAGTTCGACCGCTTCTACCTCTCGCGCCGGCTGGCGCGCACCATCCGGTCGGGCAAGTTTCGCCTGACGATCAACCAGGCGTTCGGCGCCGTCATCGCCGGGTGTGCCGATCGCGACAGCACCTGGATCACCGCCGACATGATCGAGGCCTACACGCGCTTGCACGCGTTGGGCCATGCCCATAGCATCGAGGCCTGGCAGGGAGACCAGCTGGCGGGAGGCGTTTACGGCGTCGGCATCGGCGGCCTGTTCGCGGGTGAGTCGATGTTCCACAAGGTGCGCGACGCCTCCAAGGTTGCCCTTGCGTACCTCCTCGAATATCTCAACATCCGCGGCTTCGCTCTGTTCGACACCCAGGTCGTTACGGAGGTGACCGCGAGCCTCGGCGCCATTGAGATCCCGCGCGCGGACTATCTCGCACGCTTGAAAATAGCGATGGAACGCCGCGTGACATTTGTGTAGTATTTCGCCGCTTGCCGCAAAAGAGGATTGCCATGCTCACCAAAACTCTCTGGTTCGGCCCCTTGTTCTGCCTGGCGCTCGCCCAGCCAGCGAACGACGATAAGGCCAAAAAGGACCTCGAACGCATGCAGGGTACGTGGACCATGCACGTTCTGGAAGTCGATGGCAAGGACCTCCCTGCCGACAAGATCCAGGGCACGCTTCTCATCGTCAAGAAGGACGACTATCGCACCAAGGTCAAGGACAAGCTGCTTCCCGGCTTCCGCATCAAGCTCGATCCGAGCAAGAATCCCAAGACCATCGACATGATCCAGACGATGCCGGACGGGACGGAGAAAACGGTCAAAGGGATCTACACTTTCGAGAACAACACCTTCAAGCTGGCCCGCGGCCTCACCGCCGAGCAGGAGCGGCCCAATCAATTCGCGACCTGGCCGAACACGAGTTATTTTGTCGTGACGTGGAAGAAGAAGAGTTAGTGGGTAGTGGGCAGTGTAAATAAAGGAAGCCCTGGGGGCTTGGTTCGCCCCAGGGCTTATTATTGCTTAGCCAGTAGCAAGCAACTGCTCACTGCCCACTAATTCTGGCCCAGGCGCGTGAAAGCCGCCGCGACTTCCTGGCGGACTCGCGGGTCGATGTCGTTACGCAGGGCGTGCAACACGCCGAAGACCGGTTCGACTCCCGCGTTCATCCGGCCCAGGCAGTAGACGCAACCGGCGCGAACGCTGGCGGCGGGATCCTGGCTGGCCGACTGCAACAGCGTGGGCACGATCTGCGGGTGGGAACGCCACTCATAGCTCGCCAGCGACTGGGCGGCCCATTCTCGCTGAGCCGGGAAAGACGACTCACGCAACACCCTGATCAACTGTTCCACCTGCTGCGTGATCGCTTGCGCCTGCGTCGGCACCTGCTGGTGCGTGGCTTGCTGCGTCACGGGCTTCTGCGGTTGTTGTTGCGGCATCGTCGCGTGCACCGGAGCTTGTTGCTGGTAGCTCTGTTGCGGGTAGCCTTGCGGGGCATAGCCCGTTTGCACCGACGGATTGGCCGCGAATGGGTTCGGCGCCATCGGGCCGCCGTAGTGCCGCGAGTAATTCGTCATTGGGCCCTGCGTCGTCATCGGGTTGCCGTAGGCCATCATCGGCGGCATGCGGTTTTGCTGCATGTAAGGATGCATGGCGTAGCCGTACTGCATCATCGCTTGCTGGGCGAGGATTTGCTGCTGGGCGGCTTGTGGGTTGCTGAAGGCGCCGCTATTTTGCCACGGGACTTGCTCCGGCGTGCGCGGCGCGACCGGCTGCGAGAATGCATTGACGTTCGCGTTGAGTTGCGGTGCCTCGGGCATCTGCGGCGGCGGCGGCATTGGCGGACTGTTCGGCTGTGGCACCGTCACCGTCGGCACCGGCAGGTAGGTCACTGGCCCCAGCAAACCGGCCTTGGCTGCCAGCACCGATTGCGCTCCCAGCGGGATGCCCTGGTCGACCGGCGGCAGGTCGTAGCGGGCGAACGGCGGGATTCCACCCCCTTGAGGAGGCTGGTCGTTGCGGCCCAGCGGCCCAGAGGCCCCCTTCGGCGCCAGACGATCGTCCTTCAGAATGAGCCGTTCCGGCGACATCAGCGGATCGTTGGTTCGGCCTTGCGGCGGCGGCAGCTTGACCAGTTCCGGCTTGACGCCAGTTTGATCGAGCAGCGATTTACCCGGCTGCAACGGCGTCTTCGATCCTTCGCCCCACATGTCGCGCTTCACGTCCGTATTCTTCGGCCCTCCGGTCGCGGCAGGCACGGCCGGCTTCTCATCCTTCGCGGCGCTCGGGTTCAGTATCGCCAGCGGCGTCGGCTGCGGCTTCTGCGTTTCCGGCGACTTGCCCATCTTCTCGATCTTTTCCGGCAACTTCCTGTCGCCCGACTTGTTCTGCTGGGCCAGGTAATCCTCCACCTCCTGGCCGAGCCGGGTCGCCGGATCGTCCTGGACGGTCGGGATCGGGGTCTTGCTGCCGCCGATCGCTTTGTCGTACACGCAGTTGGTGATTGCGGGCCCGCCGATCAGGACGGCGCCGGACGGGGCGGGGGATTCGTTCTTGATCACGATGCCGGAGTCCTGGCGCAGGTGCGTTGGGATCGGCGAGTCGTGGGGCGGTGTCTTGCGCCCCACACCCCAGGCGAAGATTCGCTTGGGCATCGCGCGCGGGTTGCTGATTTTTTCCCCGACAGGGATCTGATCGTCCACGATCGTGATCCGTTCGCCGCTCGCTAGCGCTTCCAGCAAATGGGCCACGCGGCCATCGGGGAGCTGCCAGCTCTCCAGCACCCGGCAGCGGGTGCTCTTGCCGTTCTCATGGACCACCATGATTCGTTCCGCAGGGTCGGCGGCGGGACGATCCGGAGTTTGTGTCCAGGCCAGCCCGGACCCTAGCAACAACACGAGTACGGCGCCGCGCGAAATGGCTCCTTGCCAGTTTGTCCACGCCATGGAACAGCACTCCTTCGTTCAGGTGTCGCAAGTCATGCACCGCACCGCCCGGAAAATGGGCAGTTTCAACACTGTTTATCGGCGATTCCGATGGCACGCATCAGTCCGACTTTGACGAATCTGCCGACAAACACAGGCGAGCCGGCCCCAGCTTCGGAAGAGTCTGCGTGATTCCCGCCCCTTGCCCATCTTGGCGCAAGCATTGGTCTTTCCCCACACGTCGTTTTTGGGTTCAATACACGCTACCAGTTTCCCTCAAGGACGAAGCATGCGCGTGCTCATCACTGCCGAGCGGATTCAAGAACGCGTTGGCGAACTTGCACAGCTCATCGGCCCGGAATACCGCGATCGGCCCTTGACCATCGTCGGCGTTCTCACCGGCAGCGTGATGTTTCTGGCCGACCTCGTGCGCCGCCTCGACATCCCGCTGCGCATCGGCCTGATCCAGGCGTCGAGCTACCGCGGCGCCGCCACGACGCCGGGCGCCCTGCGCGTCGGAGCCGATCTCCTGGCGGAAGTGCGCGATCGCCATGTGCTGTTGCTCGATGACATTCTCGACACGGGCCAAACGCTGAAGCAGCTCGTGCAGCATCTGCACGATCAAGGCGCGCTCTCGGTCAAGGTCTGTGTGCTTCTGCGGAAACAAGACCGGCAGGTTCATGATGTCCGCGTCGATTTTGTCGGTTTCGAGATTCCCGATGAATTCGTGGTCGGCTACGGATTGGATTACAACGACGAATATCGGCAACTGCCGCATGTCGCGGTGTTGCCGCGTGAGTCATAGACGTGGGACAGGATTCCAATCCTGTCCTTCGGCGGAACCGGACAGGATTGGAATCCTGTCCTTATTGTCAGACAGGGACGGACCCCATGAAGATCCTTCACCTCATCGATTCACTCGCCTACAATGGCAGCGCCCGCCAACTTTCTGTCCTCGCGCCTGCGCTTGCGCAAGGCGCCGACTCCGTCGAAATCTGCTGTCTCGGGACGGACACGCCGTGGTCGGCAGCGCTGCGGCAGGCAGGCGTGCCGGTGCATGTGCTGGGCTGGACGCGCTGGCTCGACTGCAACGTCTTCCTGCGTTTGCGCGAGATTCTGCGTGAGGCGTCTCCCGAGGTGATTCACGTCTGGCGTCTGCCCGCGCTGCGTGCGCTCGCCGTGGTTGCCAGGGAGTTGCTGCCACGTGTCGTGATGAGCGCCGCCCTGCCGGCGACAGGGAAGCTGGCGTGGTGGGATCGCCGATTGCTGGCGCAGGTCCGCAGCGTTGCGGTGGGCGGGCCAGGTGATGCGGCACGCTGCGTTCGGCAAGGGATTGCCGAGCCAGGGTTGCGCATCTTTCCAGCAGCGGTCGCCGTGCCGAAAAGGGGTCGGGAGTCGTTTTCGGCCCGATCGATCGTTTGTGTCGGCAAGCTGGAGCGCGAGACCGGCTTTCGCTTTGCCATCTGGGCGTTTGACTTTCTGCGTTGGCTTTATCCCGATGCGCGCTTGCGGCTCGTCGGCGCCGGCTCGGAGCTGGCAGACTTGCGCGCGCTGGCTCATGGATTGGAAAGCGATGCCGAGGTGCAATTCCTGGGCCCGCGCGCAGACGTCAGTGACATTTTGCAGGATGCCGAGATCGTTTGGATTCCGAGCGAGATGGATACCGGCAGGCAGGTTGCGCTCGAAGCGATGGCGCTCGGTGTGCCCGTGATTGCGTCCGCTCTGCCCTCCTTGCGCGAAATCATCCAGGACGGCGCCACAGGTTATCTTGTCCCCGCCGGCGACGTCGTGCAACTCGCGAGGCGCACTAAATTGGTGTTCGACGATGCCGACCTGCGCCAGCGCATCGGCGCCGCCGGCCATGAATTCGTCGCACAACATCATCATCTTGCCGACGTCGTTGAGCGCTGGCGCGACCTCTATCGCAGCCTGGCGGCGTGAGCGGTTGCCGTTCCGGCCTTTTTCCTTTTGCCTTTTCTCGTCCTTCGCCCCACAATTCACCTTAGCCACTTGCCGTTTAGCATCCGCATGGCGCCACGCGAGCGCTAAACGGCAAGCAGCGAGGAGACGAGGATCGTGAAGAACGTCCTGACGCTAATATTGGCCGGCGGCAAGGGAACACGCCTCGAACCGCTGACGCATGAACGCGCCAAGCCGGCGGTCCCGTTCGGCGGGCTCTATCGCATCATCGACTTCTCGCTTTCCAACTGCCTCAACAGCGATCTGCGTCGGATTCTGGTGCTGACGCAATACAAGGCCCGCAGCCTCGATCGGCACATCGCCACTGGCTGGGGCTATCTGAGCCGAGAGCTGGACGAGTACATCGACGTCCTGCCGCCGCAGCAGCGCCTCGACGAGACCTGGTATCAAGGCACCGCCGACGCGATCTATCAGAACATCTACACCATCGAGAAGGCGAATCCGAAATACGTTATAATCCTGGCGGGCGATCACATCTACAAGATGGATTACGGCGACATGATCCGCGCCCACATCGAAAAGGAGGCCGACCTGACGATCGGCTGCCTGCCCGTGCCGGCGAAGGAGAGCGTCCACTTCGGCGTCATGCAGGTGGACACCGCCGACCGCATCAGCGCCTTCAAGGAGAAGCCGAAGGAACCGATCCCGGTCCCCGGCGACCCGGAGCGATGCCTGGCGTCGATGGGCATCTACGTCTTCACTGCCCGCTTGATGTATGAGTTGCTCTGCCAGGATGCGACCAAGCTTGACAGCCAGCACGATTTCGGCAAGAACATCATTCCGAGCATGATCGAGAAGTATCGCGTCTTCGGCTACCGCTTCCGGGACAAGAACCAGAAGCCGATCGCGTACTGGCGCGACGTCGGCACCCTGGATGCGTATTACCAGACGAACATGGACCTGATCCAGGTGGTGCCGGAGTTGAACTTGTACGACCAGGTTTGGCCGATCCGCACGCATCAGCCGCAGTTGCCGCCGCCGAAGTTTGTGTTCCGTGAAGAAACAACGGGCCGGCGCGGCGAGGCCCATGACAGCATCGTCTGTGCGGGCTGCATCGTGTCGGGCGGGCAAGTGGTGCGCAGCATTTTGTCGCCCAATGTGCGCATCAACAGCTTCGCCCACGTCGAGGATTCGATCGTCTTCTCGGGGGTCGATGTGGGCCGCGGGTCGCGCATTCGGCGAGCGATCATCGACAAGGAGATCAAGATCCCGCGCGGCACCGTAATCGGCTACGACGTGGAGCATGATCGCCGGCGCGGGTTTACCATCACGGATTCGGGCATCGTCGTCATCGCCAAAGGCGAAGCGCCGGAGACGTTCAAGAAGCCGTAAAAAATATTCCACCCGCGCTCCCCCAAGGGTCGCGGCTAAACAAACGCGCCGGAACCCGAGAATGAGTGCCGCCGAACCGACGCCGAATCGACCGCCGCGCAACCGCTATGGCTGGATCGTGTTCTTCGTGCTGGTGTTGACCGCGAGCATCGGCGTCATGGTGTTCATGATCTGGTTCAACCTCAGCATCCAGCTCAAGCCGGAACAATTCGACACCGCCTGGAAGCACTGGCAGGAAAAAGGGCCGAAGGATTATGACATGCTCTACACCGAGAAGACGAACCCGGACGACAAGACCATCACGTTTGCCGTCAAGGTGCGCGGCAACAAGGTGCACGAAGCGCTCATGGACGGCAGGCCGCTCCAGCAAACCGAGGAGCAAAGGGACGATCCACGCATCTTCCGCAGCATGGATGCCCAGTTCCGGGCGATCCAGACTTTCATGGATATGGATGCCAAGCCGGGCGCCCCGAAGGTTTATGTAACCGCGATCTTCGATGCCGAAACCGGCGGGTTGCGCCGTTACATTCGCCGAGTCATGGGATCGCAGCAGCGCGTCGAGATTGTGGTGAAAGAGTTCGTGCGGCGCTAAACCAAATCCCCGTTTAGCGTTTAGCGCCCGCAAGGGGCCACGCGAACGCTAAACGGTTAACAGCCCGTTGATTAAGTCGATATTTCGGCACCGATCACGTCGAGCGCGACGGCGATGGTCCAAAGGTCGATCGTCGGAACATTTTCACTTCGGTGCGACCGGCGGCCGCAGGTTCGACTCCAAAGCATCTCGGTGGCAAAATAGAGAGACCAAAAAAGGCCAGCGAGGCCTTGCAGGCTCTTGGCAGTGCCAATTCCAAACAACTTTCGCATCAT
>SHZY01000126.1 GCA_009692065.1 Gemmataceae bacterium | reverse complement strand
GGCATCCGTTCTATCAGAAATTGAACGAGCTGCTGGCCGAAGCCAAGTTCGATTCTTGGATCGAAGAGCGCTGCCAACCTTATTATGCTGCCACGCTTGGTCGGCCATCGATTCCGCCGGGCGTCTACTTTCGCATGATCCTGGTCGGTACCCTGTTGGCAGCGGAGATCGTGGAACGGGTCACCAAAATGCCATTGGCCCAGTTTGAGCAGCAGGAATTATTCGAGCCCTTGAAAATGAAGCACAGTAGTCTGGGTCTGGGCACGCGGGCCCTGGCGGACACAGCCCGCGTGCAGGGCGATTCCTTCGACAAATCCGAGAAGGACCTGGATCGCTATGGTGCGAATAGTTCCTACTTGCGGAAACTCGGGCATCCGTGGGGCGGCATGCACACCAACGTCGATGATCTCGGCATCGTCCTGCAAATGTTCCTTAACGGAGGGGTCTACGACGGGAAACGCATTCTGGGCAGGGCCACCGTCGAGGCCATGACCGCGGACCAGAACAAACGCCTCGGTCATCCCTGGGGTTTTGGTTGGGGGTTGCAGACGTCCTCGGCAGGGAATGCTTTTGGCGATTTGTCATCCGATCGGACCTTCGGCCACAGCGGCGCAAGCGGTACAATTGCATGGGACGATCCGCCTCGTCTGTCGGCTGCTTGAGGTGCCGCGCAGTTCCGTCTACTACCCGGCTCAACCCGTTCCCGACGACGAGGCCATGCTCAAGGTTGTCCTGCTCGACCTCGCCGGGCAGTGGCCCAAGGACCAAGGCCCAGGCAGCAGCGCCTTGAAGCTGCTGCTCGAAGACGCCGCCCAGGGCAAGTTTGACGTACTTCTCTGCACTGACCTTCCTCGCCTCGCCCGGTGTCTCTCGCCGGAGATCGTCACGGCGCTCTGGAACGCTGGTGTGCGGGTGGTGACGGGGGACGGGTGCGAGATAGGGGTCGCTGATTTGGTCGCCCAGGCAGGCATGAGGCAATTCGCCAAGACTCCACGGAAGCCCAAAGTAATCCTCGATCCGTTTTTAGTGTTCACGTTTTCCGCTCGGAGTTGTTTGACCCTTTGATGTGCCTGTAAACTGTCGAGTCCGCTACACCGACATCCTTCATGATTTCTGACACCCGCTTGCCTGCGGCGTGAAGTGCCTGAATTTTTTCGATAGTTCCCAGGCTGATATTTGGCCCGCCCTTCTTGACCTGCCGTGGGAATGGATCGCCCTGGACCGCCTCGAACATCGGCTTCAGCTTCGCCCGCATTTCCTCGATGGCTCGGAACACCTTCCCGAACGGACGATTGCTGTACACGTCGGCCAAATGGTCGGTCTTGACCGCTTGACCCCGGCAGTGAAATACGGCCATGATTTCGCCCCCAGCGATTTCCCGAACCATGTTCCCAGATGTCTTGCGTAGACACTTTGGCGAAAGACGCCTGAAATCCGTGTAGTCCTTGCACACCCGGTCGAGTAGCCCACTATACCAGTGCTTTGTGAGTCGGGTGCTGTTGTTCCCGCCCTTCGTTTGACCGACGAATGGCATCCCTCGCTCAGTGAGGCAGAGCAGTGCGTCCTCCCCGAACCCCGGCTGCTTGCGGCGGCGGTCGATGGCCCATTCGATAGCCTGCACCGTCTCCGGCCAGAGCAGAAACTCACCATACACTTTGGTCTTGATGCGGACCCGCTTTATCCACGATTGCTCTGGAGTGCTTGCGTATCCCAACAGTGCGTCGTACCCATGCTTCTGCCGCAGGAAAATCTGGTTCAGCCTCAGCGTGCCGAACTCGGCGATGGAGAACCCACAGTTCATGCCGAGCAGGAGGTACACCCGCTCGAAGGGGAGAGCGTACTTGTAGAGTGTGACAAGTTCTGCCACGTCATAAGTCTCGACCTGTTGCGGCCTCGCTCGGCGCTGCGTCTCTCGGTCGGTTTCCCGGACCTTGACCGCCAGTCGCTCGACCTCCGGGGGAATTCGCCAGCGATACTTGTCCTGGCGGTGGAGCCACCACAGGAAGTTCTTGAGACGTTTGATATGGCTCTCGGCGGTCTTCACTCGGATCGGTTCGCCGCTTTTTTGGGACACCGGGCGGTTCCGCCATAGGGTCATCATCCCCTCAATGGTCGTCAGATCGAGGCGAGAGAGCGGGATGTCCGTGTGCTTTTGTTTAAGCCGCATAGCCTCCTTGACCTGAGTGTTGCCCCAGCCAGTCATTGCTCTCGTTTCCACATCCACGAACGTCACTTTGATGAAAGCGATGTAGTCGTCAATCGCTTCGTGTAGGGTGCGGGTTTCGGCTTCCAATACATTGGCCTCGCCAAATACGTCCCGACCGATCCGCACGACCTCTCGTTTCCTTTCGTCGGTGATTCCCTTGCCCCGTTGGTACGCCTCGGCGTCGGCAGGAAGGACTGCGATCATCCGGTATTTCTTGGCGTACTGCTCAATCAAATAGGCGTAGGCCCGGAAGTCGTCGTCGTTATCGAGCGGGAGGGACGGGGCGAGATGGCAGACCGCCTCCCCTCCCGCTATCGCAATGCCGATCTGCAAGGTTGTGTCGGTCCATAACGCCGCCGTGGGGGAATCCGCCTCGGCCTCAATGACGGCCCAAAATTCTTGCAGCCGGGCATTACGGCGACGGGCCTCCTCCGAGTCTTTGCCCAGGTAGTATCGTGGCTGCGTCCGCCCGCCCGTTTCGGTCAGTTTCCAGCCAAGGTTGCGGACGTAATTTCCCCGTGCGTCAGTGCCGAGTTCTTTGATTTTGTGAGCCATATTTAGACCTCCACCATCACGGGCAAAATGCCACCTATGTAGGGTTCGAGTCGCGTATACGATTCTACCATATCGGATACAAAAGGCAAAAAATCGGATACAAAATCGGATACAAAGCCTGGAAATTGGATAATTCCATCGGAAGAGAAAATACGGAAGTGATTAAAAAACAAGGACTTGCGACAAATCGCAAGCCCTTGTTAATGTGGAGGCGCCGGGCGGCAGAGCCTGCTTTATTATGGACGGTGCAAGTCATTTTAACAAAATAAGTTGCGACGATTTATCGTCGAGTTCCTACCCCAAGAATCAGACATTCGTGGCCAATAATCAGACATTCGCCAGACACGCTGATTAGTGGAGGCAGTTCGCCTCCAACCCGTGTCATGGTGTACCACCGATGATTCAGGAACGCGCCATTTCGGCCTGCATTCTTGCACAGCATTCGTCTCGGTGCTTATTGTAGGCGGGCTCTGACCAGGCGGTCATAT
This sequence comes from Gemmataceae bacterium, assembly GCA_009692065.1. Lineage (GTDB taxonomy): Bacteria > Planctomycetota > Planctomycetia > Gemmatales > Gemmataceae > SIAQ01. Next base: position 14,511 of record SHZY01000126.1, on the reverse strand, counting down.
TCTACGAAGGCATGGTAGTACTTCGTCATTACCGCCCTGGTGGGCTTGGGCGTCCTGCTGGTTCGATCGAGCACTCCAGAGAAGGACAAGCGTCCAGAATGTTGGGCACTTCTGACTAGAATACTCAGCGTAGTCCGACAATAACCTCTCTCGCAACGAGGACGAGCTTCATGATCCGATCAACCTCAATATTGCTGTGGACGATCCCGCTTCTACTCGTCGCCTTCGCGGCCGACCTGTACGCGCAGCGTCCGCCGTACGATGTCTTTCCGCCGGCCGACCCGCCGTACTACCGCGTGCGCTACGAGGCTTCGACTCAGAAGGGCGAGCTTGTCTATCCGGTCAACTACACCATTTGGATCCCCAAGGGCGTGAAGTCGCTGCGCGGCGTCATCGTGCATCAACACGGTTGCGGCGAGGGATCGTGCAAGTCGGGACTGACGGGCGCCTACGACTTGCATTGGCAGGCACTTGCAAAGAAGCACGACTGCGCGCTGTTGGCTCCGTCCTACGAACAACCGAACAAGGCCGATTGTCAGATGTGGTGCGATCCGCGTAACGGCTCCAGTGCCACGTTTCAAAAGTGCCTGGTCGATCTCGGTGCCAAGTCGGGACATCCCGAGTTGCCGAAGATCCCGTGGGCTCTTTGGGGACATAGCGGGGGCGGTCATTGGGCGGGCGGAATGGTGCTGTTGCATCCGGACCGTGTCGCAGCCGCATGGTTGCGTTCGGGCGTGCCCATGTTAAAGGCAGACCCGAAGCATGCCACGATCAAGTCTCACACCTTGCTGGACGCTGCGCTGAAGGTGCCGGTGATGTGCAATTTGGGCACCAAGGAAGGGGTGACCGTCAAAGACGGTGGCTTCGCTGGTGTGTGGCCAGCGAATGAGACCTTCTTCAACGAAGTGCGTGCCAAGGGCGGCCTCATCAGCGTAGCCATCGATCCGTTTTCGAGTCATGAGTGCGGCAATCAGCGTTACTTGGCCATCCCGTGGCTCGATGCGTGCCTGAGTGCTCGTTTGCCGAAGGTCAACGGCGAATCGCTCAAAGCGATGCCGACGGACCAAGCGTGGCTAGCTCCCATCTCCGGCGGCGAAGCCGTCCCCGCTTCGAAGTTTGCCGGGGATCCGCTCAAGGCCGCATGGTTGCCCAACGAAGCCATCGCGAAAGCCTGGATGCAGTATGTCAAAGACACGGCCGTAACCGACATCACTCCACCTCCGGCGCCGACGAATCTACGTCTGAAGGGGAACGAACTCACGTGGGAAGCCGAGGCCGACCTCGAAAGCGGACTTGCGAGCTTCGTCATCGAACGAGACGGGCAGTTCCTCGCGAAAGTGCCGGAGCAAGGGAAGAATCCCTTCGGCCGCCCGATTTTTCAGAACCTCCAGTACAGTGACACGCCCACGCAGCCACTTGTGCCGATGCGATATACCGACACGAAGGCGGAACTCGGCAAGAAGCACACCTACCGAGTCATTGCCGTGAACACCGTGGGGTTGAAGTCAATACCTGGCGCGGAGCGTGCCGCATCGGAGTACGCCGGCGATTGGCAACCGGACCCGGGATTCCGGAGCCTGTTCAACGGCAAGGACCTCACCGGCTGGTGCTTCCGCGCCAAGGCGGACAAGAAGTCTCCCAATGTCCGCGCGGTCGTGGAGAAGTTCGACGGCAAGACGGAGTCGAACGACAACGGCCGTTACTCCGCCAAGGACGGGATTCTCACCGTGAACTTCCCCAAGGGTAAGGACCGGCTGATTGCGCAGCTCGACACCGTGGAGGAATTCCCGAAGGACTTCGTCCTCAAGCTCGAATTCCGCGCCAGTGTCAATGCCGACAGCGGCATTTTCATCCGCCGGCCACAGCTCCAGTGCCGGGACTACCTGGTGGCGGGACCCTACAAGGACCTGAAGAAGTACAAGGCCCAGGATTGGAATCAAATCGAGATCATCGTGAAGGGCAAGGTGGCCCGCTGCACTTGTAACGGCGAGCTTCTCGAAGCCGCCTTTGTCGTTCCTGAAACGGGCCCCATCGGCCTGGAGGGGGACCGCGGCCAGATGGAATACCGCCGCATTCAGATCAAGATGCCGTGAGAAGGTAGTTCACAAGCCCTGGGATGAGGTACTCCGAATCCCAGGGGTTCGCAGTACTCACCCTTGGGCTTGCCGCACACACAAGGAAACCTACCGATGAATATCGGCACTCGCTTGATCATGGCTTCGATCCTCGCACTACTCTTTTCGGCAAGCGCTTCGGCGGATGACAACTTTTGGCTCGCGGTCGGTCACGGAGGACAGCGTATGTTGTCTGCCGATGGCAAGACATGGACCCAGGTTGGATCATGGAGCAAGCCTGGGCACAATCAGGACGACCTCAATGTTGCAGCCAACTTCAAAGGCACCTTTTACGTTGGCGGCGGGTACTTCAGTTGCCGCTTGACCGCGACCCGCGATGGCAAGACCTGGAACGACGGCGTCATCCCCGGCAGTTCGCCGGTTTTCGGGCTTGAAGTCATGGTTGGCGCCCTCTTTGCCATGGACCTGCGCGGCAAAGTTTTCAAAACCGTCGATGGCGAGAAATGGCACCTGGTGGCGACGGCGAAGATGCCGCCTCCGACCGAGGCGATGCGGAAGTTTGCCCAGGAACGATCGAAGGACGGCAAGCCTGTATCGGACACTCAAGCCCAGGGGCACTGGATTCGCGGCACCGCCCAGGGCAACAGCCTGATCCTCGGCTCCGGCGACTATGGACCGGTCGTCGCCTTCGACCCGAAAACCAACGAGACAATCGTCACCAAGATGGCAGGGCAGGAGACGAAAAACCCAGGCCCGAAACGGGTGGCTTTCGGCAACGGAGTCTTCGTCGTCGTGGGCGAAAAAGGCCTCATCGCTCGCACGAAGGATGGCAAGACCTGGGAAAATAACCGCACCCGCGACGACATCGGCGACGTTCAGTGTGTCGAATTCAACGGCAAGGAATTTCTCCTCACCCACACGGATGCGAAGGCCAAGACATCCAGGGTGATGAAGTCCGCGGACGGCCTGAAATGGGAAACCATCGACTGGCCTGTGCCGCGCCATGTGCGTCTGCTCCACGGCGTACTCTACAGTTCGAGCTACCCGCCGACGAAGCTTGCCCGAGGCCAGGACGGCGGAAAAACGTGGGAACCGCTCGCCAACCCGGACGGCTGGCATTTCAAGGCCTACGCTTATGGCCCTCTCGCAGGTGGCGCACCGCCAAAGCCGGCGTCAAAGTAATGCGATCTTCAAGAGCGCCGGCTGAGACATAACTTCGCTCAACCCAAGAATTTGCTTTCCCATCCAACATCGCTCGGAGTCCTTGCCATGTCCCGCAGCCTGCTCGTCGCCTGCCTTCTTGCCCTCCTGTCCGCCTCGGCACTCAGCCAGAATCCGGCGCCCGATGCAAAAAGACCCATCGAGGCGTTCGATTCGATCTTTATCGAAGAGCTTACGTGGATGGAAGTCCGCGATGCGCTCAAGGCGGGGAAGACGACCGTCATCATTCCAACCGGCGGCGTCGAACAGAATGGGCCCTATCTGGCGACCGGCAAGCACAACTACGTTCTGCGCGCGACTACCGAGGCGATCGCCCGCAAACTCGGCAACGCTCTGGTGGCGCCGATCGTGCCGTTCGTGCCCGAAGGCGACATCGCCCCGCCGACTGGCCACATGAAGTATCCCGGCACGATCAGTCTGACGGAGGACACGTATCAGCGGCTTCTCACCGACATCTGCGCCAGCCACAAGACGCACGGTTTCGAGCACATCGTGATGATCGGCGACAGCGGCGGCAACCAAAAGGGCATGAAGGCAGTCGCCGGAAAGCTGAACGCGAAGTGGGCGGGCGGCAAGACACGTGTTCATTTCATCTCGGAGTACTACGACTACCCTGGCGTGGACAAGTGGCTCAGGAGCCAGGGCATCGTGCAAAAGAACGAGGGCTTGCACGATGGCTTCGCTGTCACCGCTATCATGATGACCGTCGACCCAACAACGGTTCGGATGAAGCAGCGAATCGCGGCCGACAAGTTCCGGATCAACGGCATCGAACTGGCCCCTGCCGAAAAGACAATCGAGTGGGGCAAAAAGATCGTTGACATGCGTGCCGAGGCCACCGTGAAGGCGATCCGCAAAGTGATAACAGCGAAACCCTGAGCGACCGGCTACCCGATGCCGACTGGAGAATCGAATTATGCGGTTTGTTGACCACCCGACCGGCAACTATCGATTCCTGCCTGGAATTGCGCCCTACTCATGCGGAGTTGTTTCCAGCCCCGGTTTCGAAATCGTCAACGTCACATTCCAGCGGCCCGTCGCTTACCGGACGGGCTTCGAGAGAATCGCGAGTTCATTGCACGAGCAGGGCCGCCCTAAGGCTGCTTTGTGCGCGATCTCGCTACGGTCGCCCCGGCCATACAGTTTTCAGGGCTTTGCGGATTTCAATGCCGAATATACGTCGATTCTCGAATGCTGGGGCGTTTTTGTCGATGGCACCAATCCGATCGCTCGGACAAACGTGGCCCCCGTCAGCGTCCCGCCCAGTGAACCGGTCTTGTACGGCTTTTCCTTCACGAAACCCTGTCCGGGCGATCGACCGCCCACGTTTGTCGTCGCCGGTGCCGGCGAATTGCCGGAAGGAATTCTGTCGCGGGACGAAATCGTAGCTCTCGGTGACACATCGCCTCGGGGGCTCGCCATCAAGGCGCGATTCGTGATGGACCTGATGGAGTGCAGGCTTGGAGGTCTTGGACTGGCGTGGTCGACGGTTTCCTGTGCCAACGTTTACACGGCCCACTCGATCACCGAGTTGGTGCCCGAAGTCATCCTGAGCCGCATGGGTGCTGCCGCCATTCACGGAGTCCATTGGCATTTCAGTCGGCCGCCGATCGAGGAGATAGAATTCGAAATGGACCTTCGAGGCACGAGTACCGAACTTGGTTACAATTGATCACAGGCGCCCACGCATTCGACAAGCTGATCCAACCCGCGCCGCCGCGATTGAAATGGCGAGGTATTACCAAGGTAAGAATCCAGGGAGTCGCTTGCATGTCGGCGCTCAAATCCGAATTCAAGGCCGTCCCCGATCAGAATGATCTCGCCACGTTGCCACGAGATTTACGGTTTCATCCGGCGACCAACGATCGGCCGCGAAATCTGTCGCGCGAACAGATTGACCGGTTCAATCGCGAGGGCTACCTCGCTGGATTAACCGCATACAGCTCGGCAGAAATCGTTGACATTCGTGCTTATTTCAACCGGTTGCTGGCGAAGGTCATGGCCGCGGGGGGCGACAGCTATTCGATCAGCTCCGCCCATTTGAAATATGGCCGGGTGTGGGACATTCTGACCAATCCGGTCATCGTCGCGCACGTCAAGGATCTGCTCGGCGACAACGTCGTTGGCTGGGGTTCGCATTTCTTTTGCAAGATGCCAGGCGATGGTAAGGCGGTGGCCTGGCACCAGGACGCGAGCTATTGGCCGCTGACGCCATCGAAGGCCGTGACGGTTTGGCTGGCGATCGACGATGCGGACACCGAAAATGCCTGTATGCGTTTCATCGCCGGCTCGCATCATCATGGCCACCTGACTTACCGGCCCAGCGACAGCCACGAACACAACGTCCTCAACCAGACCATCGAGAACGCGGAACAATACGGCGCCGTCGTCAACGATTGTTTGCAAGCGGGCGAATTCTCGATGCATACCGACCTCTTGCTCCACGGTTCCGAGGCCAACCGATCGACGCGCCGCCGCTGCGGTCTGACGCTACGTTACGCAGCCGCCGAGGTGCGCGCCTATCTGGACTGGAACCAGAAAGGGGTCTGGGTGAGCGGCGGCGATCCGAGCGGACACTGGGCCAACCGTGCGAGGCCGGAAGAGGATTGATGATTCTTCGACGAGGTTCAACGAACAAAGGGAGAAACAGGAATGTGGATTGCTCGCAGTGTAACGCTCATGGGATGCCTCCTTGCCAGCATGGCCGGGCCCACTTGCGCGGACGCGCAACAACCCAAGCCGGTGAAGGTCTTCATCCTGGCGGGCCAATCGAACATGGAAGGACAAGCCGTCGTGGACCTGGACGGCAAGAACTACAACGACGGCAAGGGGACGCTCAAGGCCGTGATGGACGACCCGAAGAAAGCTCCTCTTTTCAAGCACCTCAAGAACGACAAGGGCGAATGGACCGTACGCGAAGACGTCTGGGTGCGCTATCAACGCGAGAAGCAACCCTTGCTGGCCGGCCCATTGTCGATCGGCTTCAGCATCTATGCGAGTAAGGGCAGCAAGCATCACTTCGGCCCAGAGCTGCAATTCGGCCATGTCGTCGGCGATCATGTTGGCAGCCAGGTCCTGCTCATCAAGACCGCATGGGGCGGCAAGAGCCTCTACAAGGATTTCAGGCCACCCAGTTCCGGCGGCGAGGTCGGACCCTATTACAAGAAGATGCTCGCAGAAGTTCGCACATCGCTCGACAATCTCAAGACCGATTTTCCGGGCTACATGGGTCAAGGTCATGAACTCGCCGGCTTCGTCTGGTATCACGGCTGGAACGATGGCGTCGATCCGAAGAAGGCGGTGCCGGAGTATGAACAGAATTTGGTGAATCTCATCAACGATGTGCGTAAGGACCTGAAGGCCCCCAAGCTGCCGGTCGTCATCGGCGAATTGACGGGCCCCTGGGTGGACGCTCCCGGTGCGTGGGCAACGCTGCGAAAGGCTCAAGCCAACGCCGCAACCCGGCCCGAGTTCAAAGGCAATGTCCTCTTCGTCGAAACGCACGAATTCGTCCGCCGCCCCGAAGATTCGCCGAACCCTGGGCATGGCCATCACGAATTCGGCAACGCAGAAACCTATTTCCTCGTCGGCGATGCTCTGGGCAAGGGCATGGTCAAGCTTCTTATGCCGGTGGCGAAGTAATTCGAAAGAAGAGGAAAATGTCGTGATCAAACGCAAACTCGGAAACTCCGGCCTCGCCATCGCGCCGCTTGCGTTTGGTGGGAATGTCTTCGGGTGGACTGCGGATGAGGCGACGTCGTTTCATCTGCTCGACGCGTTCCTCGCCGCCGGGTGCAACTTTATCGACACCGCGGATCTCTATTCGCGATGGGCGTCAGGCCATCAAGGTGGCGAATCAGAGTCCATCATCGGCCGTTGGTTGAAGAAGAGTGGCAAACGGAATCAAGTCATCATCGCTACCAAAGTCGGCATGGAGATGGGGCCGGACAAGAAAGGACTCAGCAAGGCCTACATTCTCCGCGCGGCCGAGGACTCCTTGCGCCGCTTGCAGATCGATTGCATCGATCTTTATCAGGCTCACATCGACGATCCTGCGACGACGCTGGAAGAAACGCTCGACGCCCTCGCTGGCCTGATCAAGCAGGGGAAGGTTCGCGCGATCGGCGCCTCCAACTACTCCGCCGAACGGCTCACGCAGGCGCTGGAGATCAGCCGGCGGCTGGGCTTGCCGCGCTACGAGTGTTTGCAGCCGCATTACAACCTTTGCGAGCGTGCCGACTATGAGACAAAGCTGGAACCGGTTTGCCTCGCGCACGGGATCGGCGTCATTAGCTATTTCTCCTTGGCCAAGGGGTTCCTGACGGGCAAGTATCGGGCCGAGGCTGATCTCACGAAAAGCGTACGTGGCCAGGGGGTCAAGGCGTATCTGGACGAACGAGGGTTCCGCATCCTCGCAGCCCTGGATCAGATTGCCAAGGACAAGGGCTCGACGCCAGCCCGCGTCGCGCTCGCCTGGCTCATCGCTCGGCCGAGCATCACCGCCCCAATCGCCAGCGCTACAAGCCTGGGACAACTGACCGACCTGATCGAAGCGACGAAGCTCGATCGGCCGGCGATTGAGGCATTGAATCAAGCGAGTGCGTGGGTCTGATCTGTCGACGCTGGCTTCTCCGCTTTGGCGCACTACGCTGATATTCAGAAGCCAGAGCATCGCCTTTCTAAGACTCGATCCAGAATCTACAAGACTTACGAGGAATCTCATGTTCAAGCAAGCGACGACATTTCTAGCCTTCACGTTTTTGTTTTCGCAAACCGCTCTTGCCCAGCCGGTGCGTAGGTTTGATGACCCCGGTTCCCCGCCCTTTAAGGTGTTGAAAACCGGCGAGAATCCGCCGCTCGATGCGCACGACAATTTTGTGATCGGCCCCGATTACAAACCCGCGCCTGAACGCAAGGCGGTCGAAGGCGTTCCCCAGGGGAAGGTGAAACAATTCTTCATCGATTCGAAGGAGACCAAGCTCTTCAACCCAGGGATTGCCCGCAAGGTCTTCGGGAAGGTCGATCCGAACAATCCCAAGACGCTGATCGTCGATACCCACACCATCGACTACAAGCGTCAGATTACCGTTTACATCCCTGCTCAGTACAAGGCCGGCAGCGAAGCGCCGTTCATGATCCGCCACGACGGCGCCAACATGGAGCTGCCGAAGATACTCGACAATCTGATCGCGCAAAAGCGAATACCGCCGATCATCGCCATCATGGTCGCCAACGGCGGCGGCGATGCCCAGGGGCATGAGCGCGGCAAGGAATATGACACGATGTCCGGGATGTATGCGGATTACATCGAAACCGAGGTCCTACCTCGCGTGGAGAAGAATTGTGAGCTCAAGCTGACCAAGGATCCCGACGGTCGCGCGGCCATGGGCAGCAGCTCCGGCGGATCGGCGGCACTCATCATGGCCTGGTATCGCCCGAATCTTTACCATCGCGTGCTGACCACGTCGGGTACGTTTGTTAATCAGCAATGGCCCTTCAACCCCGAGACGCCCGGCGGCGCCTGGGACTTTCATGAAACGATCATTCCGAATAGTCCCAAGAAGCCGCTGCGAATTTTCATTTCTGTGGGGGACCGAGATCTATTGAACCCCAACGTCATGCGCGACGGCATGCACGACTGGGTCGAGGCCAACAATCGCATGGCGAAGGTGCTGAAGGCCAAGGGCTATGAGTACCAGTATCTTTTCTGCCGTAACTCCGGCCACGGCATTGGCAATGCCCAGGCGCAATTCCTGCCTCACGCCATCGAATGGGTGTGGCGCGGGTACGCGGCCAGGAAGAGCGAGTGACCTACGATCTGTTCTGATTGAGGCAATTTCAGATGACATTGCAAGCGGGCAGCCGGCCTGTGCCGAATTGCCCAGATTACGTTCTGATCCGCAAGCTCGGTGCCGGCGCCTTCGGCGAGGTCTGGCACGCGCGCGGCCCAGGTGGCCTTGATGTCGCACTCAAGTTCATCCCCGTCGATAGGAATGGCCTAACCCGCGAGTTGCGTTCACTGGAAGCTGTAAAAGCCATTCGCCATCCCAATTTGGTGAGTTTGTTTGGCGTCTGGGCAAAGGACAACAGGCTTATTCTAGCGATGGAATTGTGCGATCGAACGCTCCAGGATCGGCTGGCGGAAGCGCATCACCAGGAGCAACCGGGCATTCCGCTGGAGGAGTTACTGAGCTACATGTCTGACGCTGCGAACGGCCTGGACGCGCTGAGTGCCGGACAAGTGCAGCACCGGGATGTAAAACCAGCGAACCTGCTCTTGCTAAACTCGGGCGTGAAGGTAGCCGATTTTGGATTGGCGAAAGTGCTGGAACAGACCGTTGCCAGCAACTCGGGCGCTGGCACGATCGCCTACACCGCACCCGAATGTTTCAATGAAACAATCACGCAGCAATCCGACCAGTATTCGTTCGGTGTCACCTACTACCATCTCCGCACGGGGCATTTACTGTTCCAGGGCAATCAGGCGCAGCTGATGTACGCGCATCTACATCTAGATCCGGACCTTTCGGCGCTGCCGTTAGCCGACGAAAGGACCGTTCTCGCTCGCGCGTTGTCAAAAGAACCGGGCAAACGATGGCCGAATTGCAGGACGTTCGTTAACGAGTTGATCAAGGCGCATCAACGGGCGATGGAGACAGTAGAGCGTCGGCGTCAAGACGCCGCACGAATGCACCAGCTGATTCTGGCAAACGTTGAGGAGCGCAATAAAGAGCGGACTGAGTATTTCTTACGGCATGGACGCATCATGCCTGATTTGCAGTCTGACGGCAAGCCCGTAAACTTGTTGGAACGCGCGGATCATTGGGAGTCCTGTGGGGACTATGAGAAGGCGATTTCGGACTGCACAGAACACATACGCCTTTTCCCGACTAATTCGGACGGCTATTACTGGCGCGCGGAGAAATGGGAGAAAATGAATGAGTACGAGAAGGCCGTTGCAGACTATGGGGAGGCTATTCAACTGAGGCCGGAATGTCCTGCCGCTTATCAAAATCTCGCCCAGTTACTCGCCACATGTCCAGACGAAGACGTCCGCGATGGCTATCGCGTGATCGAAATGGCGACGAGATCAAATGAGATCAGGATCGCCGAAGGGGATGAGATAGACGCTTGGGATTGGGAAATCTTGGCCGCAGCGTACGCCCAAGCTGGGCGATTCGAGGAGGCTATGCACTACCAAAACAAGGCTGTGGAAGATGTAACTCGATATCCTTTTGTGAACAAGGAGCCGTTCCTCCAACGATTGGAGTACTACAAGCACAAAAGGCCATATCGAGGGAAACTCCGTTGAACCAGGCTGAATCGGGCCAAACCACTCGCGCCTCGAATGTCTCCTCACCAAGAAGGTAAACATCCGTCCGCCGTGTCACCGTGTAGATGATCGTCAATCTTCGTTCTTAACAGCGTTCTTGTAGATGTCGTCTAGCACCTGCATCACCGGACTTCCCGGATTGGCCGCAAGGGTGTGCCGAGTAGCCCCGACAAAAATGTGATAGATGCGCATCGCGTCAGGATTTTTCCTAGCCTCTCCCAACCCCACGGAGAAGCCCACCTTTTTTTGTGGGCCTTTGCCAAGAACCACGTACTCAACTTGAATCTCCGAGATTGCGTTCACGTTGAGTAGGATTTCCTTGTCCTTTGACATGTCGAAAATCCGAATAAATGTTGGTTTCATTTCGTTTGTCCTCCAAAAAAAGTACTCGTACCCAAGGCCGATTTCTGCGAAGCGATCAACCTCAACCCCAAGGACTCGCGCCAACTGAAAGACAACGTTCCAGATTGGCTCTCGGCGGCCTTGCTCGTAGCCCTGAATAGTTGGCAACGGCAAATTCGCGTGTTCTGCTAGCTCAGACTGTGACAAACCAGCCTCTTGACGCAACTCACGGAGCCGCTCCCCAAAATGTGTCCACACTGGCATCAGCTTCCTCCTTGCTAAAGTATACGTCACTTGACTTTATAAGTCAAGTGTATGACTATTACAATTGGAGTATTTTGGCGCCGCCCGCTTTCTACCACTCCCTCCTCCTATACAGCTTCCCCTCGCGTTCCGGCAGCCAGTAATAGAAGGGATCGCTCTTGCGGCCGGCGCCGTCGCGTTTGACGAGGCCGCGTTCGACGGCGCGGTCGAGCCAGCGGGCCAGGGTGCCGGGGTGCGGCTTCGGGTAGTCGGAGGACCATTCGTCGAACATGTGGCTGCGCCTCAATTTGAAACTGGTGTGCTCAGCCCCAACCTCATTTCACAACCTTTTCAACGAACGCGAACAGCGCCGCCGTGGCGGGGTCGTCCGATTTTCCGAGATCGGCGTTGATCTTGGTGTGGGTCGTCTCTTTCGCCCCGAAAACCGTGACGGGTACCTCGGCTGCTTTCAGCACGTTGTCCAGACGTAGAGCCTGGGCGGTCACGTCGGGGTGATTGGCGACGTACAATATCAGGAACGGCGGGATGCCTTTGTTCTTTGCGACGTGCGTTACCGCGGAGAAGGCCTTGTGTTTTTCCGGGTCGTTGCCGAACTTGATGCGGTGACCCATTTTTGGCAGCGGCAGACCATGCAAGCGCAAGCGCGTTTCCGCGACCTCGATCATGGCCGGGATGTCATAGGTATCGCCATCGACGGGCACGCATCCCTTGATGATGGCAAACGACAGCCCCTCTTCCTTCAAATAGCGTTCATCGGTGCAAACGAGCGCGGCAAGCTGGGCGCCGGCGGAATGGCCCATGATCAGCAGCCGTTTGGGATCGCCGCCGTGCTCGGCGATATGGTCATGGACCCAGCGGATCGACTTCGCGACGTCGCGCGTCAGCGTCGCCATGTCAACCTTGGGCAGTAGTCGGTAGTTGATGGAAACAAGGATGAAGCCTTTCCCGTTGAACACTTTCGGCTTGTCATACATTTCGGACTTATCGCCTGCCTGCCAGCCGCCGCCATGAATCCAGACGACAACGGGCAGAGCCTTGGCATTGGACGGCGAATACACGTCAAGCGTCTGAAGCTTGTCCGCGTTCTTGGTGTAGGGGATGTCGCGTTTGACCTCTTGAGCCTGGGCCGAGGTCAGAACCACGCTGGCAATGAGAAGACCGAGGACTTGCTTCATGGTGTTGCTCCCTTGGAATGTCAGAACTTTGCCACTCACAGGTTACAGATAGCCGTTCTCAACGGCGCGACTGGGATGGCAGGCCGACATGCGGAATCGCAAGAATTCTCGCTCAAGAACTGCCTATTTCACTTTCTCGATAATCAGACTGGTCGGCTCCTGGGTGATCCTCAATCGGGGGATGGTGACGCACCCTGTGGCATCGGCCGCGGCTTCTCCTGCGTCCTTGCCAAGGCGCCAATGTACCTTGGCGCCCGGAACTACTTGCAGTTTTTGCAGACGGCGCAGACTGACGTCGGCCGTCGCCTCGGCCGGGATCGTGAACGCTGTGTTGAGTTCCGCCGGCTTGACGAGAACCAGCGTCAATTCGACGGCGTTGGGCGTTTCACGAACATTTTGCCAACGGAAGAATGCGTTGATCTGGCCAGCTTTCTTGTCGGTCAGTTTGTCTGGCCACGGCAGCGGGTCATTCGTCGACGCGTTCGTGAACACCGGATAGGGATCGTTCTTCTTGACGCTGAGCCAGCCGAAGGAATCAATCAGGTCGTTCACCTTCTTGATGTTGGCCTGGTTGTTCGCGTGCCCGAACGGGCCCCAGTACAAGACAAGGGGGTACTTCCGGTCGTTCATGGCCTTGACGAAGCCGTCGTGGCCGCGCGACCAGCCATCATTCTGGGCGGAGTAATCGATCACGATCGGCGGGTCGGGGATCTTGACGTCCGCCGGCATCTTCAGCGGCGGGAAATACATCCGGTTCGACACGTGCTTGACCTCGGCGGGGACGTTGGCCTTGATGGCGGCGAAGACGTCGCCGTGACGCATGCCGATGCCGAGCGTGCCGCTGCCGCCCATGGAGTTGCCGCATAGGTAGACACGGTTGGCGTCGATGCCGTATTCCTTGATGACCCATTGGACTGTGTCGATCACGCGCTTTTCCGTCGAGCAGACCTCAGGACCGGGATACTTGTTGATTCCCCACCACCAGTCTCCCTTGTTCGCCCGGCAATCGAGATAAAGAGCAAAGAAGTCGGCCGGTGCATGATAGATGTCGTGATTGCCGACGGTTTTTGTGCAGGCGAGGCACGAGTGGACATCGTGACCGGCCGAATGCAGAACAACGTAAAGCGGCGCGTTCGCGCGCGGTTGCTTCGGATGAAGCACCAGGAACGTATCGCGCTGCGGCTTTTCGTAACCCCATTCCTTCTTGCTGTCGTGCTGATAGGTGTCGAGCTTGCGCCCGGTAAACTCCGATTCCTTCTGCCTGGCGGGCGGCCAGGATTCCTGAGCGCGGAGCGCGGCGGTGACGGCCAGGACAAGCGTGACGGCAAGAATCGGTCTCTTCACGGGGCTCTCCAGTTGCATGAAACGGTGGGATCCAGGTGCATCAGGTATCGTCGGCGGATCGGGGTAATCGTGCGCTAGTATATTGAGTGGTGAGAAGCATGTAATGTCTTGCTGGAACGTGGGGACACACCATGAAGCGTTGCTCTTTGGCCTTGCTATTCGTGCTGCCGACGCTGAGTCAGGCCGGCGCGCCGATCAAGCCTGCCTTGGAGGTTCAGCCTGCGGTTCTTGAAAAGCTTACGAGCCTGAAGAACAACTCTGCCGTGCTGCTCGCTGAGCCCTGAAGGCGACCCGATGCCCACGGGCAACCGCCGCCTGGCCTACTTCGATCCGGCTCACGGCGTGTTCGTTGTGATCGACGCCACGACCATTTGGGCTTACCGCTATCGAAGCTGAGTCAGACCCGGATCGATGAACGCCGGTGAAAGGCTCGGGAAATACTTCCCTGTGGCGAAACTCTTCGTGGCCACCCATCACCCGGCGGACGCCGTCGCCGCAGGCTCCGAAGACCCCGTTTGGGCCCGCTATTTTCTTGGCATTTCCCGAGTCTCACCCACCCATCGCCGCAGCCTCTGGAGAGCACGTCTGGGACCGCTTTCCTGAGGCGTTTCTGTAAACGTCGCTCGAATAGTGCGCCAGCCGGTCGGCCGAAAAGTGAGTCACCTGAAGTGGTATTTCTCCTTATCGGCTGCATGAGGCGACCGCGCTGACTATTTCTCCGATGGCGGCGGCTCCGATGGCGGCAACAAGGTTCGAC
>SHZY01000125.1 GCA_009692065.1 Gemmataceae bacterium | reverse complement strand
GCTCATCGTCCGATCACCCTTCACCGCCGCCAACGCCACCTTCGCCTTGAACGACGCCTCGTGGATCTTCCGCTTGCCCTTCATCGCTTCACCCCTTTCTTGGACCACTATAGCTTAATCGGTGGTCCAGTTTTCGGGGTCCACTATAGGGGGAGTAATCCAAAGGCTGGCGGTGGCAAGCGTTGTCTGGTAGGATCAAGCGATTGTATTTGGTCGAAGAGGTCGGCTGCTGGCTACTTGAGTATCTGGAGAGCATCAACATGAACACGACTCGCCGCACTCTGCTGCAAATCGGCGCGACCGGGCTGTTTGGCTCGCAGGCTGCTCGATTCCTGGACGCAGCGCCCTCACCCCCGGCCCCTCTTCCGGGGAGAGAGGAGAGAAGGCGTGCGCGTGCCAAGTCGGTGATCTTCTTGCATCAGTACGGCGGCCCATCGCACCTCGATACCTTTGACATGAAGCCCGATACGCCGCCGGAGTTTCGTGGCATCTATCGGCCCATTCACACCAGCGCGCCCGGCATCGATATCTGCGAGATGTTGCCGAAGATGGCGGCGCACATGGACAAGGTCACGCTCATCCGCACCGTTCGCCATGAGATGCGCAACCACAACTCGGCCGGCTACTACAGCCTCACGGGCTTCGCGCCGCCGACCGACGATCAACGGCTGCGCGATTCGCGCGAGCTGGCGCCCGCCTACGGCTCCGTCGTCGATCGCTTCGCCTCGTCCACCAACGGCACGCCGACGTTCGTCTCGTATCCGCACGTCATCGCCGACGGCTCGATCACGCCGGGGCAGCACGCGAGTTTCCTCGGCCAGACCTACGATCCGTTCTTCATCCAGCAGGATCCCAACTCGGACGACTTCCGCCTGCCCGAACTGAGCCTCCCCGCCGGCATCACGGCCGAGCGTTTGCAGAATCGCCGTGAGGTGATGAACCTGATCGACCGCTCGACCGAGATCCTCGACATCTCCGCCCGCGCGCGCGGCATCGACGCCCACTACAGCCGAGCGTTGACGATGCTGACCAGCCCGACCTTTCGCCGCGCGTTCGATCTGTCGTCGGAACCGCTGGCGATGCGCGAACGCTATGGCCGCACGACGTATGGACAGGGTTGCTTGCTGGCCCGTCGCCTCGTCGAGGTCGGCGTCAAGTTCGTGACGGTCTACTTTGCGCAATCTATCGGCGGCCAATCGAAGGTGTCGGGCGGCTGGGACACGCACGGGTTCAACAACGTGCCGATGTATCCGATTCTCCACGACTACCTGCTGCCGATCACCGACCAGACGCTGCCGACCTTGATCGAAGACCTGCACGTGCGCGGCTTGCTCGACGACACGCTGGTGGTGTGGGCCGGCGAGTTCGGCCGTGGTCCGCGCATCAACAACATCGCCGGCCGCGACCATTGGCCGCAATGCTACACAGTGCTGATGGCCGGCGGCGGCGTGAAGGCCGGCTACGTCCACGGCGTCAGCGATCGCGTCGGCGCGTATCCGTCGCGTGATCCGGTGCGGCCAGAGGATTTGTCGGCTACGATGTTTCACCTGTTGGGGATCGATCCGCACGCCGAGGTGCGCGACTCGCTCAATCGGCCGTTGCCGTTGAGCATGGGGTCGGTGATCGACGGGATTTTGCGGTAATCCTGTCCTCGTTTAACGCCCGCGGTGCGCCTCGCGCGACGCGGGCGCTAAACGGGGAGGGGTGAAGTCAACTCACCATCTCTATCAACTTCACCAGAAACACATTCGCGATCAGCACCAAAAAAATCGACACCACGACGCCACGTGTTGCGGCGTTGCCGACGCCTTCGGTGCCGCCGGCCGCGTTCATGCCGAAGTAACAGCCGGTGACGGCCACCAGGTAGCCGAAGACGATAGTCTTGAGCGTGGACAGGACGATCTTGAGCTGAATGTGATCGAGGCCGCGCGATACAGCGTTGAAGTAGAGCGTCCACGACATGGTGCCGCCGAGCCACTCGGCGAAGTAGCTGGAGCCGATCGCGATGTACGCCATGAGGATGGTCAAGAGCGGTAGCGTGATCATGCAGGCGAGCACGCGCGGGCCGACGAGTTGCTTCATCGGCGACAGGCCCAAGACCTCGATGGCGTCAATCTGTTCGCTGAGCCGCATCGAGCCGAGTTCCGCGCCGAGGCTGGCGCCGGAGCGCCCCGCGAGAATGAGGCCGGCGCCGAGCGGGGCAAATTCGAGCACGATGGCGTAGGCGACGAACTTCGGCACCTCGGCGCATACCATCGGATCGACGACGCCGTGCAAGTGAATCCAGGTAACGAAACCGAGCGCCAGGCCCGCGACGAAGCCGAGCGGGATCGCGCCGAGCCAGATGAGATAGAGCTGGCGGTAGAGTTCGCCGGGCTTGCGCCAGGCCAAGAGGGAGGCGGTCAACGCAAGAAGAGCGAAGTGGGCGAAGCGGCCGAGGTGTTCGAGGAGAAGAAGCACTTAGTGTTTTTCCAATATCGCAATTTGGCCTTCCACTTCGCCAAGAAGGATCGGCAAATAATCCTGGAGCGTCTTCCAGACGATGGCGTCGTCGATGGCTTCATAGCCATGCACGAGTACATTGCGAAAGCCGACGATCTTGCGAAACTCGCTGATCTTGCCGACCCACGTGGTGTCCAGCTTTTCCAGCCGCGTCAGCGCTTCACCTATGACAATGAACCAGCGCTCGACGGCGGCTCGCAATAATCGATCGGCCTGATAGTCCGTCAATAAACGTGCACGGGTGAACTCTTGGATTTCCTGGGCCGCCAGGCGGACGTCCTCCAGAAAGACCTTGGGATCATGCGGCATAGACCAGCTTCCGTTGTTGGTTGACAGCCTGCAGAAAATAGCGATTGCGAATGGCACTCGGCATCACAAGGTCAACCTTGCGTCCGAACAGACGCTCTAGGTCGAACTTCAGATCGAAGTACCCGCTAAAGATTCGATTCGGTGCGTCCGGCAGAAACTCCAGGAGAAAATCGAAATCGCTCTGCGCGGCATCGAAGTTACCACCCGCGGCGGAGCCAAACAGTTCCAGCGTCTTGACGTGATATTTGCGGCACAACGATTCCAGATCGCCGCGGTGTTGTTCAATCAAATCCAGCATGGCAACCTCGCAATACTATTCTACGCCATCGCCTTCCAGATCGGCTCCGCTCCCTCGACGCCGACAAGCTTTTGATCCAACCCGCCATAAAAGAACGATAGGCGATCCGGATCGAGCCCCATCAGGTGCAGAATGGTGGCGTGCAGGTTCTTGACGTGATAGCGATCTTCGACGGCCTCGGCTCCCAGTTCGTCGGTGGTGCCGACGGACGTGCCGCCTTTGACTCCGCCGCCTGCCATCCACATGGTGAAGCCGTAGGCGTTGTGATCGCGTCCGGTGCCGACGGCGTACTCGGCCGTGGGCTGCCTGCCAAACTCGCCGCCCCAGACGATCAGCGTATCGTCCAAGAGGCCACGGCGTTTGAGGTCCTTGATGAGGCCGGCGATCGGCTTGTCGGTGCGGCCCGCGTGGCGCGTGTGATTGAAGACCATGTCGCCATGGGCGTCCCAGTTCTCGTCATTGTGGTTGCCGCCGGAGTAGATCTGGATGAAGCGCACGCCGCGCTCGACGAGCCGACGTGCCAGCATGCATTTGCGGGCGAAGTCTTGCGTCTGCGGGTTGTCGTAGCCGTAGAGGCGTTTCGTTTCTTCGGTCTCCAGATTGAGATCGACGGCCTCCTCGGCACTGGACTGCATGCGATAGGCAAGCTCATAGGACGCGATGCGGGCCGAAAGATTGCTGTTGTGGGCACGCGGGGCTTCGTGCTCGCGATTGAAGGCGCCGAGCGTGTCGAGCATGCGGCGCTGCATGGCGTCGGTGATGCCGGCGGGGCGATTGAGATCGAGAATCGGCTGGCCGACGCCACGCAAGATGGTGCCCTGATAGGACGCCGGCATGTAGCCTGACGTCCAGTTCTTGGCGCCGCTGATCGGCCCGCCAGTCGGATCGAGCATCACGCAGAAGCCGGGTAGGTTCTGGTTCACCGTGCCGAGGCCGTAGTTGACCCAGGAGCCGATACAGGGGCTGCCGGACAGAATTTTGCCCGTGTTCATTTGCAGCATCGCGCTGCCGTGGATCGGCGAGTCGGCGATCATGGAGTGCAGGAACGCGATATCGTCGGCGCAGGTGCCGAGGTTGGGAAAGAGATCGCTGATGTACTTGCCGCACTGGCCATATTGTTTGAAGCGCCACTTCGGCCCGACGACGCGCCCCTGGTTGCGATGTCCGCCGCGGCCAAAGGTGCGAACGTTAAGGGTTCGGCCATCGAGCCGATACATGTCGGGCTTGTAGTCGAAGGTATCGACCTGGCTCGGGCCGCCGTACATGAACAGGAAGATGACGCTCTTTGCCTTCCCCGGGAAATGCGGCGGCCGCGGCGCGAGCGGATTGCCGCCGGGCTGCGTCGGTTCATCGGCGAAGAAACGGTCCTGCGATAAAAGGCCCGCGAGTGCGACGCCCGTGAAGCCGGCGCCGGCTTCCCACAGGAATTCGCGGCGGGTGCGGCGGCAGAAATTGTTCATAATTGCTACCTCTTGAATGAGCGCGACGATTGCGCGGCCTTTACTCGCGCTTGCTTGCTGCGTTCAACACGCACCGGGCGTTCCTTCATCTCTTGTCGCAAACGGTCGGCGATTTCATACTCCAGATCACGAATATGTCGCTGGGCCTCTTTGAAGAGCAGAGAGCGACCGATTGTTTTTCGTTCGTCGACGGTCGCGCCCATTTTTCCAAAGAGACCCTCGGGGCCAAAAAGTTTATCCGACAGCACCCAATAGCTCGTCTCGGTCGCGAGCACGTCACGAATTTGTTTTTCAAGCTCTTCGTGTTTCATGGTTGCACTCATTTCAGAAATTCGATGTCCACAAATCATTGAACTTCAAGGTAAATGGATTCCTGCAACGTGCTTTTCTTGAACTAAAGCAGGATTTCCCTCAATTCGGACAGCCTCGCGTCATCGAGAACGACGTAGAAGACCAGATGGGTGTCCTCACTGCGGCTCCCATCTGGCATCTGAAACGCCCCTGTGGCAATGCCGTGTTTTGTCCAACCCACGAAATGGGCGTAAAGAACGAATTCCAACTCATCGATCTTCTCTCGAAGAACCTGACCGTCGTTATCCTTCAACGGAATGTAAGATATCGCCTTCACCTTCGGCATACTGATTATACCTCACTGTCTTCTGCAAGGCAGGCCCAAAGACACTCGGACGCTCAATCCAAATACACAAACTCATTCAAGTTCAACGCCACCAAGCAAAACGCCTGCAACGCCGCGTCCGCGCTGATGCGGTCCTCACGCTCCAGCGTCTCGATCAGCGTCACGCCGCGGCGTACTTCCGCATCACTCGGCATGCGCGACGTCGCCAGGTACAACCCCAGCCGCACCTGCGCTGCCACGTCCTTGCCGGCTTCCTTTTTCAAACGCTCCGCGAAGATCTTCGCTTGCAAGTTCATGAATTCACCGTTGAGGAAACTCAATGCCTGCGTCGGCACGGTCGATGCGAATCGCACCGGCGTCGGGCGGTCGGCCTCCGCGACGTCGAACGCCTCCAGGATCGGTAAGATCAGCGACCGCTTCACGTGCACGTAAATGCTGCGGCGCGAGGCTTCCGAAGGCGACGACACGGGCCAACCGCGGCCCGGCACCGATTGCCCCGCGAGCACTTCCTTCGGGATCGGCGGATAAATACCGGGGCCGCTCATCTTGAGGTTGAGATTGCCGCTGACGGCGAGGATCGAGTCGCGAACCTCCTCGGCACTCAGGCGGCGCATGTCGAAACGCCAGAAGAGATCGTTGGCGACGTCGAGCTTCGTGCCGACTTCCGTTGATTTCGGATCGGTGCGCGACGCCATGCGGTAGGCGTTTGAGGTGAGGATGAGTTTGTGCATGCGATTGATACTCCACCCCCTCACCCCCGGCCCCTCTCCCCCGGAGGGGAGAGGGGAGGAAAACTCTGCCGCGAGCCAGTCGAGCAGTTCCGGATGCGTCGGCCGCATGCCTTGCAAACCGTAGTCGTTCGGCGTGCGCACGATGCCGCGGCCGAAGTGGTGCTGCCAGATGCGGTTGACCATCACGCGCGCGGTCATCGAGTTTTCCTTCGACGCGATCCAGTTTGCCAGCACGCTGCGTCGGCCCGACGATTTTGCTCCGGGTTTCGGCAGCGGCGGGTCGGGCAGGTTGAAGACGATCGGAAAGCCCGGCTCGACCTTGTCGCCGAGCACATGGGGGTTGCCACGGTTGAAGAGGAACGTGTCCGGCGCTTTCGGTCCGGCCTCAACTACGCACAAGGCCATTTCCACGCTCGGCATCGCCGGCGCCATGCGTAGGAAGTCCCGCTGCTTCAGGAGCGAGAACCACTCCTGATAGCGTTTTTCGCCGAGGACCCTCGCGCCGTCGCGATGAATCTGGGCATTGACGTCGGTGAACTCCGTGTTGTCGGTCGGCACCGACAGATTGCGCCTCTCGAAGCCAGGGCCCGACCAGCCGACGTACAGGCCCAAGCCAGCGACGTTCTGGAAGTATTCGAACTTGATCGGCAGCCGGCCTTTCTTCAACTCGACCGATTGTGTCTTCACTTTGCCCATGCCGTGGATGCCGTCGTAGGTGATGATCGCTTTACCATTTATGCTGAGGCGCGAGCCGTCGTCGGAATCGAGGAAGAACGAGTACTTTCCGTCCTGCGGCACGATCAACAGACCTTCGAATACGAAGCCGAAGGTATCGTTACGTGTGCGCGGGCTGATGTTGAAGAGCTTCTTGGGGAGTTTGCCTTCGTCCTCGTGTTTGAACTGGGTGAAATCGGGAAGCTTGGTCCAGGCGTTGCGGTAGAAGCGGTAGGTCAATTCGTCGAGATCATCGCCGATGAGCTGGGCAGGTTGCTTGTAGAGATTACGGAACTCGTTCTCGATAATCGTGAGGGCCGCCTGCGTCTTGGCGCGATTCTCCTCGTGTGCTTCGAGGATCTTCTTGTATGCCACCATCTGCGTCGCGTTGCCGACGGGACGGACATCGTCCGGGCCGCCGCCGCGGTAGTGGTTGATGCCGTGCAGGAAGGCGACCATCTTGTAGTAATCCTTCTGCGCGATCGGATCGATCTTGTGATTGTGACACCGGGCGCAGTCGAGCGTCATCCCCAGCATCGACTGGCCGATGGTGGCAATGATGTCATCGAGGCCATCGTAGCGTGCTTGCTTGGGATCGACCGGTTCGTCGTCCCAGACGCCGAGGCGGTAGAAGCCGGTGGCGATGAGCGCATCGCTGTCGCCAGGGAAGAGTTCATCGCCGGCAAGCTGTTCGCGCAAGAAGCGATCGAACGGCTTGTCTTCGTTGAAAGCGTGGATGACATAATCGCGATAGCGCCAGATGTTCGGCTTCGGGTTGTCGCGCTCGTAGCTGTTGGTCTCGGCATAGCGAACCAGGTCGAGCCAATGGCGCGCCCATTTTTCGCCGTACTGTGGCGACGCGAGCAGTTTATCGATGAGTTTCTCGTAGGCGTCGGCAGCCGGGTCGTTGAGAAACGCGTCGATATCCTTCGGCGTCGGCGGCAGGCCGGTGAGATCAAAATACAGGCGGCGGGCGAGCTCTTGCTTGGATGCAGGCGGCGCCGGTGCGAGGCCTTTCGCTTCCAACTTGGCGAGAATAAACGCGTCGATCGGGTTCCTGACCCACCCCTTGTTCTTGACGTCCGGAAGGGCCGGCCGTTTGACGGGCTGATAGGCCCAGTGGGCGCGATCCTTGTCGGTGATGGCGAATTCGCCTTTCTTCTTGTCGCCGCCGGGCCAGGGAGCGCCCATCTTGATCCACTGCGTCAAGGCGTCGATCTCGTGGCGCTTGAGTTTCTTGTCCTTCTTCACCACTTTGTCCTGCGGCGGCATCTTGATCTTGCCGTCGTGGTTGATCGCTTTGACGAGCAGACTCTTCTCCGGGTGCCCCGGCACAATCGCCGGCCCCGTATCGCCACCTCCCAACATCGCGGCGAGTGTGTCAAGTTGCAAACCGCCTTTCTGCTTCTTGCCGGCGTGGCACTCGAAGCAGTTTTCGACAAGGACAGGGCGGACCTTGGTCTCAAAAAATTGGATGGCGACGGGCGTCGGCTTCTTGTCCTGAGCCGCGCTGACTGTTGGAATAACCAAGAGCATCCAAACGAGGAACAGGCATCGTAACGGTGCGTTCATGGTCGCCGGATTCCAAAGGGAAAGTTGCAAAAAGGGAGGGTAACGCGAGTTTTTTTCCTTACCCTGTCATTAAAGCATGTTGTGTTTCGCTGACAATTGCAAAACCGCAAAGTTGAGGCCGCATGGCAGAGGCGACCGTGATCATTCTGGGCGCGAGCACACGTGCGGCAGCCGTTTCCGCGCGGCGCGCCGGCTGGACGCCCTGGTGCGCCGATTTGTTTGCGGACGCTGATCTTCAACGCATCGCAACCGTGCGCAAGGTGCCGATCGACGCCTATCCGCACGGATTGCTCGAGGCGCTGGCTGACGCTCCCCAGGCGCCCGTCCTCTACACGGGGGCGCTTGAGAATCGTCCCGACCTGATCGCGAAAATCAATCGGCCGCTCTGGGGTAACCCACCCGACACGCTGCGAACAGTGCGTTCACCCGAGCAATGGACGAGGTGCTTGCTGGAACGCGGATTCCCGTGTCCGGCCCTTTCCGCCGAGCCGACCGACGTGGGTCGCTGGCTATTGAAGCCACGGAAGAGCGCCGGTGGATTCGGCATTCATGCCTACGGCAGGCAACCATTCGAGGTCCGGTCGCACTTTCTTCAGGAGTGGATCGATGGTCAGCCCTGCTCGGCGGTATACCTCGGCATGGGCGGCCAAGTGTGCTTGCTCGGCGTGACGCTTCAGCTCATCGGTACGCCGTGGTTGAATGCCACCGGATTCCACTACGCGGGCAGCATTGGACCGCTGCCGCTCGATTCGATGGCGCAACGGGCCTGGCGGCAGCTCGGCGCGGCCTTGGAAAAAGCCTTCGGCTTGCGCGGGCTGTTCGGCGTCGATGCAATTCTCCGCGACGGCGTTCCCTGGCCGGTTGAGATCAATCCGCGTTACACGGCGTCGATTGAGATTCTCGAACGCAGCTTCGGCGTCGCCCTCCTGACGTGCCATCGGGCTATTTTCGAGGGCAGGCACTCACCTGCGTTCAATCCCCCGACCACGCCCGTGATCCACGGCAAGGCGATTCTTTACGCCCGCCGGAGGCTGACGTTTCCCGACCGCGGACCGTGGGTCGATTCGCTGCAAGGCGCCGCCTTGGACTCCTCCGAGTATGCCGACATTCCGGATGCCGGCGAGGTTATCGAGCAAGGCCGGCCGGTACTTACGCTGTTTGCGTCCGCGTGCACCGTCACGGAGTGCATGGCGAGTTTGCAAGAAAAGGCCCAAGCACTCGACCGGCGCTTGTGGGGGTGATACAACCAGAGAGTCAATCAAGTGCCAAGTCGACCCGCGTCAACGACGCGGGGCTAAACGAAGCGGAGGAACGCCGGTGGCAGCGACTTTGACCCTCAACGAACGCGCGATGCGCCTGGCCGACTACATCGCCTCCAACGCAGCCACGCTGCGCATCGAAGCGCACACGACGGCCGGCGGGGCCCGCATTCTCGATTGCGGCATCAAGACTCCCGGCGGACTGCAAGCGGGCCTGGCGTTGGCACGTGTGTGTCTTGCGGGACAAGCGGAAGTCACTTTGGTGCCTGGCGACGTTGCCGGCTTCGGCTGCCCGTCTGTCGTCGTCAACACCGATCATCCGGTGCTCGCCTGTATGGCCTCACAGTATGCAGGCTGGGAAATCAAAGCCGGCAAGTTCTTCGCGATGGGCTCCGGCCCAATGCGTGCCGCATATGGCAAGGAAGAGTTGTTCGACCAGATCCCCGGCAGGGAGCAGGCCCCCGTCGCCGTCGGCACTCTTGAAACGCGCAAGCTGCCCGACGATGCGGTCGTCGCACAGATCAGCCAGGCGCTGAATCTCCCCGCGAACAAGATCACACTGCTCGCTGCCCCAGCCGCCAGTCAGGCAGGCAACCTGCAAGTCGTTGCCCGATCGCTGGAGACCGCGCTGCACAAGCTGCACGAACTGAAGTTCGATCTTAACCAGGTCATCACCGGCTTCGGCTCCGCGCCGTTGCCGCCGGTCGCCAAGGATGAGCTGAGCGCCATTGGGCGAACCAACGACGCGATCCTTTACGGCGGGCGTGTCACCATCTGGGTGCAGGCCGAGGACGACCAGCTCGCGGAAGTCGGCCCGAAGGTGCCAGCATGCGCGTCGCCGGACTATGGCGCTCCGTTCGCGTCGATTTTCGAACGCTGCAACATGGACTTCTACAAGATCGACCCGATGCTCTTCAGCCCCGCGGAGATCGTCCTGTGCAACCTGAGGACGGGACGCAGCTTCGCGTTTGGCCGCGTCAATACGGATGTGCTTCATCAATCGTTTTTTGGTTAGGGCCGCTTGGCGTTTAGCGCCCGCATGGCGCCAGGAGGGCGCCAAACGAAGTGCCAATCATGAAAATCGCACTCCTCTCAAGCAGCGCCGGCGGCTGGCACGTGCGCGACCTCCAGCGTGCGGCGACGCTGCTGGGCCATGTCGCGGAGCCGGTCGATTTCCGCTGCGTCTCGGCTGCCATTCCCAGCACGTGTTCTTTGTCCGACTATGATGCCGTCATCGTGCGGACCATGCCACCCGGTTCGCTGGAGCAAGTCGTCTTTCGCATGGACGTGTTGCATCAGCTTGAAACGGCCGGTCGGCGCGTGCTGAATCCGCCGCGTGCCCTGGAGATCTGCGTGGACAAGTACCTCGCAAGCGCTCGGCTTGACGCCGCGGGGCTACCGACGCCGCCGACGATCGTCTGCCAGGACGCCGAGACCGCGATCGCGGCATTCCATCAACTCGGCGGTGATGTGGTCGTGAAGCCGCTCTTCGGCTCCGAGGGGCGAGGCATGATCCGCGTCACCGATCTGGAAATCGCCTGGCGAACCTTTCGTACGTTGGAGCGATTGCAGACCGTGCTCTACATCCAGCAATTCATCCACCATCCCGGCTGGGACCTGCGCGTCTTCATCATCGGCGGCCGAGTGCTAACGGCCATGCGCCGTCATGCCAAGGACGACTGGCGCACCAACGTCGCCCAAGGCGGGACGACCGAGCCGATCGCGTTGACGACCGAGGAAGAACGCCTGGCGCTGTTGGCAGCGCACGCGGTGGGGACGCCGGTTGCCGGCATCGATCTGTTGCCGAAACCCGGCGGCGGCTACTACGTCCTCGAAGTGAACGCCGTTCCCGGCTGGCGGGCGCTCGCGCGGACGACGGGGATCGACGTGGCGAGAGAGATCGTGCGCTACGTAACCCATGTGATTATCTAATGCGTCGTGTGCTACGCGCGGCGGTCTCACGCACCTTGAAGCCCCAGCCGCCTTACTTCCTCGCTCCAACCCCCGGCAGCCACCCGTCATACTCGGTCACAAAATCCCATCTCTGCGCCGGCATCCCCGCCTTGATTCGATTGTTGAGAATATACCGAACGGTGCGTTCCATATCGGCACACGCATCCAAATACACTTTCCACCCCGGCCCGCCCCACACCGGATGATCGCCTGGCCGTGTCTTTATTGCCTGCAACCTCTGCCAGCTATCGTCCTGCAAGAAGCCGATCATCTCTTCGGCCTTGTCACGATGCTTGCGAATCAAGAGATGCACATGATCCGGCATGATGGCGCAGCCGTAGCAGGTGTAGCGGCGTGCCTTGATCGTCGCTGCAAACGATTCGGCGACCATCCTTATTTCGTCGTCATAGAATTGCAAAACATCGTGTTTCAGGCGAGGTTTCGCCTGCTGCATGAATCGGCGCAACACGGCCCCGTTCGGCTGAACTTTCTTTCGCCCGTAATGAATTTCACCGAGATCCCTCAAGATATCCGAGCGAATCTCGATCGAACTGCTGCCACGCGGATCGTTAGGTAGCCAGGCGCCGTAAATAGTCCAGATGAGGTGATATCCCGCGATCATTCTCGTCACCTCTAGTGCGTATTCAAAGCTCGCTCGGCGGTTTCGCGCACAGCGAAGCCTCAAACCGCTTGTATCCCATTCAAAGGTCCCTGGCAATTGAATTCCGTGCTCCGGCACTGCGCTGTGCGCGAAACCGCCGAGCGAGCTTCGACTTTGCCATCGATCAGCGCACACGTATCCTATTCGATGGAGGATACTGCCAATGCCGTTCGAGAAGGTCGAAACCAGCGTCGATTTCCCGGCCGAGGAAACGAAGATCCTGCAACTCTGGGATGAAATCCAGGCGTTCGAGAAACTCCGCGCTAAGAATCGCGGCAAACCCAAGTGGTCATTCCTTGACGGGCCGATCACCGCGAATAACCCAATGGGCGTCCATCATGCCTGGGGCCGCACCTACAAGGACGCCTACCAGCGCTACTTCGCGATGACCGGCCACGAACTGCGCTACCAGAACGGCTTCGATTGCCAGGGGCTGTGGGTCGAGGTCGAGGTCGAGAAAGAACTGAAGCTCAAATCGAAGCGCGACATCGAGGATCTGGTTCCAGGCGACAAGTTCAAGAGCATCGATTTTTTCGTGAATGAATGCAAGGAGCGCGTCAACAAGTTTGCCCGCCGGCAGACCGAGCAATCGATCCGCCTGGGCCAATGGATGGACTGGGATCGCACCGACGCCGACTGGGCCAAGCCGCCGGGCGAACGCAAGTCGTATTTCACGATGGCGGACGAGAACAACTACACGATCTGGGGCTTCCTGAAGAAGTGCCACGACCGCAAGCTCATCTACAAGTCGTACGACGCCATGCCCTGGTGCGGCCGCTGCGGCACCGGCATCAGCCAGCAGGAGATGAACGAAGGCTACCAGATGGTGGCCCATCGGTCGGTGTTTGTGAAATTTCCCCTCCGAGCCGCTTGCGGCTTGGAAGAGCCTGCTAAGCCGCAAGCGGCAAATCTGTTAATCTGGACCACCACCCCCTGGACTCTCTCCAGCAACGTCGGCGCCGCCGTCAATCCGACGCTCACGTACCTCAAAGTCAAGCACAAAGACGAAATCTACTACGTCGCCAAGGGCGCCTTCACTGCCCACCGCCTCGAAGAGCAATTCAAACGCAAGGAATGGCTCGAAGGCGTCCCCAAGCTCAAAACGCTCGAACAAATCTTCAAGGAAAAAGGCGGCTACGAAATTGTCGGCGAACTCCCCGGCAAAGACATGGTCGGCTGGCAGTACGACGGCCCGTTCGATGAGTTGCCAGCCCAGCAGCACGCGTTCGGCTATCCCGAGGAGATCGCCACCGTTGTAAAAAAGTTGAAGTGGGGCCCACAACAATCGGCCCAGCAGGTCCATCGCGTCGTCGCCTGGGACGTCGTCGGCGAAACCGAAGGCACCGGCATCGTCCACATCGCGCCCGGTTGCGGTAAAGAAGACTTCGTACTCGGCAAAGAGCAAGGCCTCGTTCCCATCGCCCCGCTCGATGACTCCGGCGTCTTCCTCGATGGCTTCGGCGAACTCACCGGCAAGTCGGCGAACGATCCAGCCACCACCGACTGGATTCTCGACAACCTCACGAAGAAGAACCGCCTGCTCGCCGTCGAGAAGTATCCGCACAGCTATCCGCATTGCTGGCGCTGTAAGACGGAACTTCTGTTCCGTCTTGTTGACGAATGGTTCATCGACATGAAGTGGCGCGACGAGATCATGAAGGTCGTCGAGGATGTCACCTTCCTCCCCGAATCGATCAACGGCAAAGCCCGCGAGCTCGATTGGCTCAAGAACATGGGCGACTGGATGATCTCGAAAAAGCGCTACTGGGGTCTGGCGTTGCCGATCTGGGTCTGCGAGACGTGCAGCCACTTCGATGTGATCGGAGGGCGCGAAGAACTCGCCAGCCGAGCGGACCGAGGCTGGCCAGAGTTTGACGGCCATTCTCCGCATCGCCCCTGGATCGATCTGGTGAAGA
The DNA here is from genome assembly GCA_009692065.1 of Gemmataceae bacterium. Classification (GTDB taxonomy): domain Bacteria; phylum Planctomycetota; class Planctomycetia; order Gemmatales; family Gemmataceae; genus SIAQ01. The sequence goes on along the minus strand of SHZY01000125.1, from coordinate 3,863 downwards.
TTGAGTGCAAGGAATGTGGTGGCTGGATGTCGCGCGTCCCCGACGTCGGCAACCCGTGGCTCGACGCCGGCATCGTGCCGTTTTCGACGATGAAGTACGACACGGACCGCAAGTATTGGAAGAAGTGGTTCCCTGCCGACTTCATTACCGAAGCTTTCCCTGGCCAATTCCGCAACTGGTTTTACGCCATCCTGACCATGAGCACGATGATGGAGCAGCGCACGCCCATGAAGGTGCTGCTCGGCCACGGCATGGTGCGCGACGACAAGGGCGAGGAGATGCACAAGTCGAAGGGCAACGCTATCGCCTTCGAAGGCGCGGCCGACGACGGTTACGCCCTCGTCGCCAAAGACGGCAAGGAGGCCAAGCATCCGCCGATGGGCGCCGACCTGATGCGCTGGATGTATTGCCGCAATAATCCCGCCGCGAACATCAACTTCGGCCCGACGATCGCTGAGGAGGTCCGCAGCAAGTTCATCATGAAGCTGTGGAACACTTATGCGTTTTTCTGCAACTATGCGCGGCTCGATGACTTCACGCCCTCAAGCCCAGGGACGGCCGTCCCTGGGCTTTTAGACATCGACCGCTGGATCCTCTCGGACTTGCAACTGCTGATCCAGGCCGCCCACGACGCGTTCAAATCTTACAACGGGATGGCGTTCTGCCTGAAGGCCGAAGAGTTCGTCGATGACAAGTTGTCGAACTGGTACGTCCGCCGCAATCGCCGCCGCTTCTGGAAGAGCGACAAGGGTGCCGACAAGCAGGCCGCGTATCAGACGCTGTACACCGTGCTGGTGACGCTGGTGAAACTGTGCGCCCCGGTGATCCCATTCATGACCGAAAAGATGTATCGCAATCTAGGCGAGCCGAGCCCCGTAAGGGGCCGGGTTGAAAATAGCGTCCATCTTTGCGATTACCCGACCGCCGACGAAACGCTGATCGACCACGAACTCTCCGACGAGATGGACGCCCTCTTGCGGCTCGTCTCCCTCGGCGGCTCCGCTCGCAACGCCGTCAAGATGAAAGTCCGCCAGCCGCTCGCCGAGATCAAGATTCAGCCGGCCAGCGACATCGAGCGCAAGGCGGTGGAACGCTTCGCCGACCAGATTCGCGAGGAGCTGAACATCAAGAAGGTGACGCTGCACGACGGCAAAACGCCGCTGTTGACCTTCGACGTGAAACTGAACCCAAAAGCCGCCGGCCCCAAGTTCGGCCCAAAACTCGCCGCGGTGACGGCAGCGCTCGCCAAGCGCACCGATGTTGCGGAGACGCTGCAAGCCGGCAAATCGATCGAGTTATCATTGCCCGACGGGACGGTCACGCTCGACGCGGCCGACGTGTGGATCACGCCGAAGGTCGAAAAAGACTGGGGCGGCATCGCCGATCGCGGCACGCAGATTCTGCTCGATGGCCGCATTACGCCGGAGCTGGAGATGGAAGGCCTGGCCCGTGAGGTGATTCGCCACGTGCAGACCGCCCGAAAGGACGCCGAGCTGGAGATGGACGACCGCATCGTCCTCTCCCTCGCCACCGACGACGCCAAGTTGAACGACGCAATCAAGACGCACCGCGATTACCTCGGCAACGAAACGCTGGTCGCCGAATGGGCGGCGCAACCGCTGGGTGACGGGCCGTATCGCGTGGAGGTCAAGATCGAGGCGGCGAAGCTCGTGATTGAGTTGAAGAAGCATGGCGGTGCATAGTGCAGGTTTTCCGCTTGCCAGCCCCCCAACCCACAGCGTAGGATAAAGCGGTCCTCCCCGCTTGCCGATACAAGCAACAGCCTTCCTTGGCAGGACTTCCGCGATGTTGACCGTTCTCGGTTCCCCGAAAAAACTGTGCGATGGGCTGACGCGGCGTGAAATGCTCGTTGCCGGCGGGCTCAGCATGTTCGGGCTGGGGCTCAGCGATTACTTTCGGCTCCAGGATTTGCAGGCGGCTTCCCCCCTCACCCCCGGCCCCTCTCCCCCGGAGGGGAGAGGGGGGAGGAGTTTTGGGCGCGCCAAGTCTTGCATCCTGCTGTTCCTCTACGGCTCGCCGAGTCAGCTCGAAATGGCCGATCAGAAGCCGGATGCGCCGGCCGAAATCCGCGGTGAGCTGGGTTCGATCCGCTCGACGTTGCCTGGCTGCGATGTGTGCGAACTGTTGCCGAACGTTTCGCGCGTGATGGACAAGCTGACCGTCGTGCGTTCGATGACGCATCCGCATCCGATTCACGGGGTCGCCTACGCCACCACTGGCGTACACAACATCGACGTCGCCATGGAGCTAAGCCCACGCGACGGCCGCCATCACCCCTACATCGGCTCCGTCGTCGATTATCTCACGCGGGGCGAGCGTGGAGGCGCCCCCACTAACATCGCCCTCCCCTTCCAGTTCTCCAGCCACCGCGTCGGCGAAGTCCCGCGCGCCGGCCCCTATGGCGCTTTCCTCGGCAACGCCTACAACCCGCTCTGGACCGAGTTCCATGGCCGGGCAACCAAGACGGCCGTCAAGACGCTGCAAGATCAACGCTTCGAAGATGTCGAGCCCTATGTAGGTGTTTCCAACGATAGCCGATTTACCCTGGCTTCGGGCGCGAATCTCGGCGCCGGCCTGACGATCGATCGGCTCAATCAGCGGCGTTCGCTTTTGCAGCAGTTTGAGCAAGCAAGGCGCGAAGGCGATGCCGCCATTCAAGGTCACGACCGCTATCGCGACATGGCGTACTCGCTGATCGGCTCCGAACGCATCCAGCGGGCCCTCGATCTCGACCGCGAGCCGATGCCGCTGCGTGAAAGCTACGGCATGACGATCTTCGGCCAGGCGTGCCTGTCGGCGCGGCGGCTCGTCGAGGCGGGGAGCAAGTTCGTCAGCGTCTTCTGGGACGAGTATGGCCTGGCCGGATCCGGCTGGGACACCCACTGGGACCACTATGGCCGCATGAAAAACGAACTCATGCCCGGTTTCGACATGGCCCTCGCAGGGTTGATCAACGACCTCGACCAGCGCGGCCAACTCGACGACACGCTGGTGATGGTGCTGAGCGAACATGGCCGCACGCCACGGCTCAACAACGCCCGCGGCGGCGGCCGCGATCACTGGTCGCAAGCCTATACCACACTCCTCGCCGGGGGCGGCATCGCCCGCGGCCGCGTGGTGGGCCGCACCGACAGGCACGGCGCCACGGTCACCGAACGCCCGGTGTCGCCGAAGGACGTGCTGGCGACCGCGTATCACCTCCTGGGCATCGACCCGCACACGCTGCTCTACGACCGCACCAACCGCCCGCACCCGCTGGTGACCGATGCGAACGTGGTGGCGGAGATGTTGGGCTGAGCATGCAATCAACCCCGGTGTCCTGGCCCTAGTTTTTGCACACCGCGGTCTCAGTCCGCTCTTTTCCATGAGGCGTGCCAATGAAATTCACTCAAACCCGGAGGGCAAACCTGGCGATTTCCCTGCTCCTGGGATTGACCACAGCAGCCGTGCCGGCCACGGCGGGCGACAAGGCGACGATCGTGCGTTCCGCGCAAAGCGGCCTTTGGTCTGCACCTGCGAGTTGGGAAGGCGGAAAGGTCCCCAACGCTGGCGCCCGCGTTCAGATTCGCCCAGGCCACCGCATTGTGTACGACCTCAACTCGGATCAGGCAATTCGCGGCATCCATGTCGCAGGCACGCTCAGTTTCGCGACCGATAAGGGGCCGTCCGTTAATTAGTGTTACAACTTCGCAACTGTTTCATACACCTGCTCCATGCGACGCGCAAGCATGGAGGCTGCGATACGCCAACGGTTCGAAGGTCTGGCTTCGTCGTTGGATGAGCGCCAAAGACGATTGTGGGCGGCGGCGGAAGCCAAAACCTGGGGCTACGGGGGCGTCTCG
>SHZY01000010.1 GCA_009692065.1 Gemmataceae bacterium | reverse complement strand
CGCTCATCGTCCGATCACCCTTCACCGCCGCCAACGCCACCTTCGCCTTGAACGACGCCTCGTGGATCTTCCGCTTGCCCTTCATCGCTTCACCCCTTTCTTGGACCACTATAGCTTAATCGGTGGTCCAGTTTTCGGGGTCCACTATAATCGATGATTGCTGACAGCCCTATGTGATTCTCAGGAGTATTCTATGCGGCGCAAAACTCTGGTCTCAATCGTTTTCTGCGGATTGTCCATGGCAGGCGTGTGGCTGGCCTTCGGCGACCGGGCCGCGGGGCAGGGGGACAACGGCATCGTCCCCAAGGGCGCCAAGCTCGAACTGCTCTTCGACGGCGGCGTCGCCCTCACCGAAGGCTGCGCGTCCGCGCCCGACGGCACCATCTACTTCAGCGACATCACCTTCTCGCACGTCGCCAAGGACAAGCGAGGCTTCATCGAGGCCGGCCATATCTGGAAGTTCAATCCGAAGACCAAGAAGACCACCATGTTCCGCTCTCCGAGCGGCATGTCCAACGGCATCAAGTTCGACGCCGACGGGAATATGATCGTCGCGGAAGGGGCCGACTACGGCGGCCGCCGGCTCATCAAGACCGACATGAAGACCGGCAAGAGCTATATCATCGCTGCAATGTTTGAAAATCGCCGCTTCAACTCGCCCAACGATATCACCATCGACGAAAAGGGCCGCATCTACTTCAGCGACCCGCGTTACCTGGGTCACGAGCCGATCGAACAGCCGGTGCAGGCGGTCTATCGCATCGATCCGGACGGCTCGATCCATCGCGTTATCACCGACGCCGGCAAGCCGAACGGCGTCTGCATTTCTCCCGATCAGAAGACCCTCTACGTCGTCTCGAACGACAATGGCCACTGGGGCATCGGACGCATGCCGAAGGACGCTCCGGCGCGCAAGGGGCTGATGGCTCTTCAAGCGTACGACCTGGCGCCGGACGGCTCCGCGAAGTTCCGCAAGGTGCTCGTGGACTATGCGCCGCAAGACGGGCCGGACGGATTATGTGCCGATGTCGATGGCAATCTCTACGTCGCCGTGCGCGATGAGACACGCCCTGGCATCTACATCTACTCGCCGGCCGGCAGGGAGTTGGCGTACATCAAGACCGAGGTTCCGACCAACGTTGGCTTTGGCCGCGGCGCGGAGAGCAGCACCTTGTACATCACCGCAGGCAAGAGCCTTTACCGCATTCGGCTGCACAAGGACGGATATCAGTTGCCGTCGAAGTGATCTGGTTCCCCGTTTAGCGCCCGCAAGATGCCACGCCGTCGCTAAACGGCGAGTGGTCATTTGCGGATCGTCCACAGATAAACCGTGTGCTCATCGCCGAACTCGTCGAAGACCTTAACGGTCTTGTCCGCCTTCCAGTCGCCCATCGGGAAATCGTGCGACACGATGCGTGAGCCCGGTTTCAGCGTGCTCTTGAGGATCGGCATGAGCCGTAAGTTCACGTCCTCGCCCATGTACATCATCACCACCGTCGCGTCGCTCAGATCCTTCATCGTCAGCACGTCTTGCACGCGGAAGGCGATTCGGTCGGCGACTTTCGCTTCTTGCGCATATTTCTGCGACAGCTTCACGAGCAGCGGGTCGATATCGACGCCGACGCCGCGCTTGGCCTTGTAATCGGTGATGGCCGTGATGACGATTCGGCCATCGCCGCAGCCGAGGTCGTAGACGACGTCGTTCTTGCCGACCTTGGCGATATCGCACATGGCTACGACGACGTCATCGGGCGTGGGTACGAAGCGGATATGGTAATCGTCGGGTTGCTTGGCATCAGGCTGGCGCAGATCGACCAGCGTTTCGCGGCCGGCCTTCACTTCCACCTTGCGCGTGCGAATGACTTCGGTGTAATTGTTCGGCCACCACTTGGCGGTCAGCGTGTAGGTGAAGGTTTTGCATGTCTCCAGCGGCGGCGTGATGTAGCGGCGCTCGTCGCCTTTCTGCTGGGTCGCTTTGTCGTCGATGAAGACCTTCGCGTCATCTTGCGGTAGGAGCACGCGCAGTGAGGCGGGTTGTGCCTGGCCGGTTGGTTGGTCGGCGGCGCCGGCAAGGCCGACCATGAGGAGCGTATAGCAAATCATCAAGGCGGGTCGCATCATGAGTGGGACTCCAGTTGAAAATGAGATCGTATCAGGGTTTTGATGAGAGGGCCATGAAAAAAACCGGGCCGTAGGGTGGATCGAGCAACGCGCGACCCACCGAGCTTTCGCAGACGCACGGTGGGTCGCGCGTTACTCGACCCACCCTACAAACTTGACCAGAATGTGTTTGCCAAGCGATATCGCGGGGGTTTACAATCCGGCCACAGGTCGGACTCCGATCGGCGGAGTGCGTCAGGTCCGTGTTCATCTCCTTCGGGTGACTTCATGATGCGATTGCTTCTGTCGGTGCGTTTTTGCCTATTCCTGCTCCTGCTTCTCTGCTTTGCGCCGAGCCGGAACATCGCGACGGAGCAAGGCGACGCCAAAGCCGACGGCACGCTGCCCGCCGACTGGGTCAAGGCCTTGCGCTGGCGTTCGATCGGCCCCGCCAACATGAGCGGCCGCATCACCGCGCTCGCGGTCGATGAAGCCGACCCGACGACGTACTATGTCGCAACGGCCTCGGGCGGCATTGTCAAGACGGTCAACAACGGCGTCACCTTCGAGCATCAGTTCGACAAGGAGAACACCGTCTCCATCGGCGATGTCTGCGTGGCGCCGTCCAATCGCAACATCGTCTGGGTCGGCACCGGCGAGGCCAATCCGCGCAACTCCGTCTCTTACGGCGACGGCGTTTACAAATCCATCAACGGCGGGAAAAATTGGCAGAACATGGGCCTGAAAGATTCCTTCCAGATTGGCCGCATCATGATCCATCCGAAGAACCCCGACATCGTCTACGTCGGCGCCCTCGGCCGGCTTTACGGCAACCATCCCGAGCGCGGCCTTTTCAAGACGACCGACGGGGGCAAATCATGGCAGAAAATCCTGTATCTGAACGATCGCACCGGCGTCATCGACCTTGCCATGCATCCGACCGAGCCGGACACGCTCCTTGTCGCCATGTGGGAACGCCGGCGCGATGGCTTCGATTCCTATCACGGGCCCGGTCTTGCCGACGGCTACGACGGCTACGACCCGATGATGAAGTGGGGCGAGGCGGCCGGCATCTACAAGACCACCGACGGCGGCAAGAGCTTCAAGAAGTTGGAGAAGGGGCTGCCCACCAGCAAGATCGGCCGCGTCGGGCTCGATTACTTCCGCAAGGATCCCAACATCGTTTATGCCATCGTCGATTGCGAGAAGATCGGCATGGGGCCGGCGCAGAAGAAAGTCGCGCAAGGGACCGGCTACATGGGCTTCTTCGGCGAGGACGCCAATCCAGGCACCAAGATCCTCCAGGTCGTCGCGGGCGGCCCGGCCTCGACAGCGGGATTGCAAGTAGGCGACATCGTCGTCGCGCTCAACAAGAAAGACGTCAAGACGTACGCCGACTTCGTGGACGAGATTCGCGCCCGCAATGCCGGCGACAAGTTCACGCTCAAAGTCATGCGCGACAAAGAGGCCAAGAACATCGAGGTCACCCTCGGCGAACGGCCCGGCGGCGCCAAAGGGGGCGGCGGGTTCGGCCCGGGCGGTCCCAAGCCCGGTCGGCCGTTCCATGCATACTACGGCGGGCAGAAGGAGAATGTCCAGGATCAGCAGGGGCCCGACGGCTTCCAGTACGGCGGCGTTTACAAATCGACCGACGGCGGCGAATCGTGGTCGCGCGTCAACAGCATCAATCCTCGCCCCATGTACTTCAGCGTCGTCCGCGTCGATCCCAATGATGCAAAGTATGTCTACGTTCTCGGCGTCGCGCAATACCGCTCCTCGGACGGCGGCAAGACTTTCAAGGGCGATGCCGGCAAACTCGTCCACGCCGACGGGCATGCCATGTGGATCAACCCGAAGGATGGCCGGCACATGCTGATCGGCACCGACGGCGGCTTCTACGCCAGCTACGACCGGGCCGACAACTGGGATCACCTCAACACCCAGGCCCTCGGCCAGTTCTATCACGTGGCCGTCAACTCGAAGCGCCCGTACTGGGCCTTCGGCGGCCTGCAAGACAATGGCACCTGGGGCGGGCCGAGCATGGGTCTGAAAGGCGGCGCCGGGCCGATCAACGAGGACTGGGTGTCCATCTTCGGCGGCGATGGCTATGTCTGTCGTTGCGATCCCACCGATCCCGACCTCATTTATTTCGAGATGCAGGATGGCGGCATGGGCCGGCGCCATCTCAAGACCGGCGAGGTCACGCGCATCGGGCCGAAAGGAGGCGGCAAGGGCAAGGGGACCGCGCATCCGTTCAACTGGAATACGCCCTATATCCTGTCGAACCACAATCCGAAGATCTTCTACTGCGGCGGCGATGTCGTCTTCAAATCGCTCGACCGCGGCGACAATCTCAAAATCATTTCGCCCAAGCTCACGCACACCACGCGCGGCAGCGCCACTGCGATTGCGGAGTCGCCCAAGAATCCCGATGTCATCTGGGCCGGCACCGACGATGGCGCCATCTGGGTCACGCGTGACGGCGGGCAGAAGTGGAACCACGTCGCTCCGGTGCGCAGCCCGCGCGATCCGGTATTCCCCGGCGATTTCCTGCCCGACGTGCGTTGGGTCTCTACCATCGAGGCATCCCGCTTTGTGGAAGGGCGGGCGTATGTCGCCTTCGACGGACATCGCTCCGATGACGACAAGCCCTTCGTCTTCGTCACCGAGGATTTCGGCGCGACCTGGAAGAATATCTCGAACAACCTGCCGCCGGTCGGTTCGACGCGCTGCCTGCGCGAGGACATTGAGAATCCTGACCTGCTTTATTGCGGGACGGAGTTCCACTTGTTCGCCTCGCTCAACCGCGGCCAAAGCTGGACGCGCATCAACAACAACTTGCCCACCGTTGCCATCCACGAAATTGCGGTGCACCCCACGGCCGGCGAGATCGTCGCCGCCACGCATGGGCGCAGCCTGTGGGTTCTTGATGTGACCGCGCTCAGGCAAATGAAGCCAGCGGCGCTCAAGGCGCCGGCATACCTTTACAAGCCGAACACGACGGTACGCTGGATCCCGGAGCCAGTGCATGGCAAGACGAATCGCCGCTTTGTCGGGGAAAATCCGCCCGCCGGGGCGCAGATCTTCTACTCGCTCAACGCAGAGGCAACGAAGGTGTCGTTCAAGGTTACGGACATCGAAGGCAAAACGCTGGCCCAGTGGACCGGAAACAACAAGGCGGGGCTCAACAAGACCACGTGGGACATGACTCGGCCAAGCGAGGATGGCAAGAAGGACGATGCCAAGGTTGGCAAGGGCAAGAAGGGCGGGTTCGGCTTGCAGGGGCGGCGGTTTGCAGCGCCTGGCGATTACCGTCTCATGATGGACGTGGAGAGCAATGGCGCCAACGCCACACTCACAACGACTCTGCGGCTGGAGGGCGACCCGAACACGCCACCAAGCCGGCGGCGGGCGGACGAGGAAGTGCCGCTGCCGAAGAATATTGACTGATGCTTGGAAAAAGAAGCCCAGGGACAGCTGTCCCTGGGCTTCTGGGCTCTAGTTCGTGCCCTTCTTGAGTTCAGGCTCCGGCACCTTTTTCAGTTCCGCGGGGTCCGGCACTTTTTTCAGGTCGCCTGGGTTCGGCAACTTGCCGGGTTCCAGCAGCTTCGGCGGTTGCGGCGGAACGCCAAACGGATTCGGCGGCAAGCTGACGCCAGGTCCACCCTGCTTCCGCAGCGTCTCGAACGCCTTCTTCTGGTCATCGGTGAGAAGGTTGAGCATCTTGCTTTCCAGGTCCTTTTGCAACTCGTCAATCTTCTTCACCTGCTCCTCGGAGAGCTTGAGCTGCCTCTGAAGGTCCGCCGGCAGGAACTGGCCGGAGCGCTGGCCGAAGTAGAAGTTGGGCGGGCCGCCGAGATTCGGCGCGAAGTTTCCGACTGGCAACTCGCGGCGGACCTCGTCCAAAGTTTTCTTCTGATCGTCCGTCAGCAGCTTTTCAAACTTGGCAAGGTAATCGGGCCGCAGCTTGTTGCTGGCTTCGATCGCTTCCTTGAAGGCCTTGAACCGGGCATCGGGAGTCTCATTGCTCTTGGTGGGGTCTGGATCGGACAGGATCGGTTTGTTCGAGGTGGTGAGCTCCTTGTATTTGGTGTTGTAGGCTTGGTTAAGCTTGTCGTAGTCGGCCTTCTGCTCCTTGGTGAGCATGAGTTTTTCGACTCCCTTGGGGGCAAGCAATTCGCTGCCGCCGGCAAGGCCCGGTGGAAGGAGAGCAGGCTGACCGCCTGGCACCTGAGGCACGCCGCCGGGAACTTGAGGCACGGGGACGCCCTGGTCCTGTGCAGCGCTCACCAAGGCAACGCTCGCCAAGACGACGGCGGCCCCTGTCAACACAAATCGGGATCGTTTCAAGGGGATACTCCTTCAAAAAAAAAACGCCGCTTTGCACGCGAGATGGTTGTCGGCAAACCGGACAGGGCTAGCCAACACTCAGGCCGCGATTTGCGGCTAGGCCATGAAAAGGAATTACATATTATTGCCTAGTTGTCGGCGACCGTTCATGGAGCCGACCCTTTCGGATTGTACGCAGGATCAGGCCAAAATGCAAGGAAATTGAGAAGAATTTCGCAAGTATCAGGAGTCAATGGTCAGAAGGGAGGATAAAGAAAGTTAAACGCTTGCCGCTGTGCTTATTGAATTCTGACTCCTGGCGTTATTGCCACGGCCGATCGAAAGTCTTGGCGTCCACCTTGCCGGCTTTGAGGTCACTGAGCTCCGCCTCGACGAAGCGTTTGCCGTCGCGATTGAGCGACATCTTGTGCGGCAGCTTGGCGCCATCCACCTCGCGGAAATCGCTGTACGTGCCCTCCATGACTACTTCCTTGAAGTCAAGATCGGCGGCCTTCATCGAGTATACGCTCTTGACCAAAAGAGAGGTCTTCTTGTCGAAATACAGTTTGACGTCCGGATAGTCTTTGCGGCTAACGATGATCGCGATCGTTTTTGGATCGTCGCCCTTGACTGCGGGTTCAGCGATGACCTTGAACGCCTTGTCTTTGAGCGGCAGCAGAGTGGTGATCCAGCCGGCCTTGTGATTCTTCTGCTCGGAGGCAAGTTGTTCCTTGCTCATGTCCTTGGTGTCGCCGCCTGCCGAGATCCAGCCGGAGTCGCCGTTCACCACGATGACGAAGACGCCCTGGATCTCCATGCGGAATTGATGGGGCCGATTGATCGCGTAGACGCCGGTATAGGGAAGTCCGTCGCCCATACCGTAGTGGGTGCCTTTTTCTTTCCAGGTGAACGCCTGAAATCTGGCGAGCTTGGGCTCGCCGCCGGTGGCCTCGATGGCCTTCTTGACGATGGCCCAGCCGTTGTCGCCGGAAAAAACGGGGCCGGCCAAGGTCAAAAGCAGTGTGCCCATGGCAAGTGTGTTGACGACATTGCGCATGAAATCTCTCCGTCGAGAATGAATTGCTGAAACGGGCTCATCCTCGCAAATACTTGAGCGTCTCCTCTAGGCTCACTACGTCAGCGAAGCGCGCCTGGATGTCGAATAGGGTGAATTCGTGGCAAATCTCGCTACGATCCTGCACCCCCTCGCGAATGATGATCGGCTTGAGGTGAAACGTCTTGGCGTCAGTTGCTGTCGCGCGCACGCAGGCGCTTGTCGAGCAGCCGGTAATCAAGAGCGTGTCGATCCGTGCCGCCATTAGATGGCCGGCCAGTGCGGTGCCTGCGAAGCCGCTGGCGTATTCCTTGTAGATGACGTAATCATCGGGCAGCGGCTTAACCCGGTCATCGATTGCGCAGGCGCGATCGTCCCACTTGCGGAAGTTCGGCGAGAAGTCCGCGGCCGACTTCTGCGGCATCTTCAGCCACGGTGGCGACGTGGTGTAGATGACGGGAATCGACTTGGCGCGCGCCGCCACCAGAAGTTGCTGGATGGCCGCGATCGCCGGATCGAGCCGGGCCGAGCCTCCTGCGTAGGCCGGGTCGGTCCAGCCGTATGCCATGTCGATGACGATCAGGGCGGCATTCTTGCCGAAGCCGAACTTGCCCTGAAAGATGCCTTGCTTTTTGTAGTATGCGTCCACGTCACTCATAGCGGCGCGGAGGTGCTCGAGCGGGGTCATGGGTGTCTCCCGGGTTGCCGCTTGCGGCTAACGCTCGCTGCGTATCGCCGGACGTTCCGGCGATTTGGCGTGAGCGCTAAGCCGCAAGCGGCACAAGGCAGATTCTATTTGGCGCTCTTGATGCAGTACAGATTCTGATACGTTCGCAAAAACAAATCGCCGTTCGCCACTGCCGGCGCCGCGTAGGTCGGCTCGTCGAGTTTGTTGCGTGCCAGCAGTTGGTACTTGGGCCCGGCCGCGAGCACGAAAGTCTCGCCCTTCAAGCTCGTGACGTAGAGTCTGCCGTCGGCAACGAGCATCGAGCCCCACAGGTCGCCTTCGAGGCGTTCCTTCCAGAGCGGCTCGCCGTTCTTGGGATCGAGGCATTCGACGAAGCCCGGGGCGTCGGCGAGAAAGAAGCGGCCCTGATGGAAGACGCCGCTGCCGACGCGCTGCGGATTCTTGCCGGCGACGCGCCAGGTACGATGCGTGCCCGTCACGTCCCCCTTGCCGCCCGGTTTGACGCCGACGATCGGGCCGTTGTGCCCGGAGATGGCGACGACCAGGTCGCGCGTCTCATTGACGGTCGGCATGGCGTAAATCTCGTTGCCCAAGCCCTTGCAGATCCACAGTGCTTTTCCGGTAGCCGGATCGTAGGCCTTGAACATCCCGTCGCCACCGATCTTCTCGCCCGGCAGAGGCAGGATCAACTCGTCGCGCTCACCGGCCTTCACGATAATTGGTGTGCTCCAGCAACCAAAGACGGGGCTATCGATGGATGCTTCATCCTGCTTCCAAACCGTTTTGCCGGTGCGCTTGTCCAGTGCGATCAGAAACGTGTTTGGTGCGCCGGGGCCATGAAAGACGATCAGCAGGTCCTTGTAGAGAATAGGGCTCGACCCGTTGCCCCAGCGCGACTTCACCGGGCTCAGATCACGCTTCCACAGTTGCTTGCCTTCGAAATCGTAGGCGACGACCCCCGCGGAGGCGAACCACGCATAGACGGCCTCGCCATCGGTGATCGGCGAAGCAGAGCAGGGCGGATTTTGTTTGTGCGAGGTTTCCTCAAACTCGCAGGGGACTTCGCTCTGCCAAAGCTTCTTGCCGTCGGCGCGGCCAAAGGCGATGACCGCCCGGCGTTTGCCGCCGTCGAGCGCTTGCGTGAGGAAAACGCGATCGCCCCAGATGATTGGCGTCGAGTTGCCAGCCTCCGGTAGCGTGACCTTCCAACGCACGTTTTGAGTCGCGCTCCAGGTGAGCGGGAGATTTTTCTCGGCGGAGACGCCGGTGCCGTGCGGACCGCGCCAGGCGGGCCAGTTGTCGGCATACGTAGCAGGACAAAGGATAATGAAACCGATGACAGCAGCGATTGACCGATTCATTACAGGAAACCTCATGACGGTGGAGGCGAGACATGACGATAACGATAGTCCTGGAGGGGCATTTTCGCGAGCAAAAAAAGGCAAAGAGTTTGAAATACATTAACGGGTGACCGGGCCAGCACCACGGTAAACTCGCAACAGACTTTCAAGGTAGCGTTCCTCGCCCCGTTCCGTCAGAAACGAACTGACGTCAAATCGATTTAGCACCTGTGCATCGTGCTGGATGCCGACCGCCTGCAGTTGGGTGGCCAGGCTCGAAGCGTCATCCGGTTCAAACAGGAAACCGACACCGGTCGACTCGACGATCTCTCGGGCGGCACCGCGGTTGGCGGCCAGAATGTTGGTGCCGCTTGCCAGCGCCTCGATCAGCGTCAGGCCATACGTTTCCAGCACGCGCGACGGTTGCACCAGCACATGGCAGCGGGCAATCCTCGCCAATGTCTCGGCGTGCGGCAACCGCCCCGTGAACTCCACGCGATCGCTCAAGCCGCGGGCAGCGCAGGTTGCCCGGCATCGTTCCATTTCCTTGCCGGCGCCGATGACAGTGAGGGTCGCGTCAACGTCGGCCGGCAGCAGGCGCAAGAACTCGTTCAGCCCTTTCTCTGGTTCCAGACGGCCGGCGAATACGAACCTCAGAGGGCCGTCGCGCTTCGGCATTCTCTCCGGCGGCGCCGGCGCGGGGTGCGGCAGCAAGCAAGTCTTCAGTCCTGTCGGCTCCAGCATGGTCTCTACGAAACGGCTCGGGCAGATCACAAGATCGATGACGTCGCGGCGATGATGCCAGCGATAGTTCCAGCAATGTTGCACAAGCTTCAAGAGAGAGTGCCAGCAAGTCCGCTCATCCCAGCAATGCGTCAGGAGGGAGCCCGTCGTTCGCAGTCGGCTCGGCTCGATCGCTTCACGGCGGCGCGACCACCAGTGGAACCAACTGCCCCCTGAGTTTGGCGAAACGAGATGATAATCGTGCGCCGTCATCACGACTCGTAGAGGCTGATGTCGCTTGTGGTCGGACAAGGTGGCGAGAATGCCAGGCGACAGCACGTGATAGTAATTGTGCAGATGCACAACGTCGGGACGAAACGCGTCAAGCTTGGCGGCCAGAGCCTGGCGTGCGACCCGGTTGTCCACGTAGCGCCACGGCGTGCGATGGGTGTTCGGCAGATCGGCGGAGGTGAATGTTTCGACGGCGCTGCCGTGTCCGCGCAGCAGCGCGATCGTCTGCTGCAGGACGACTTCCGCGCCGCCGCCCCCTTCGACGGGGTAATCGTTGATGTGGAGAACTTTTTCCATCTGGCTAGTCAGTAGTCAAGGGGGGAGGGCGAGGCTCCAGCCGAGCCGCGGGGCGAGCCGACGCCTCGGCTCGGCGGGAGCCTCGCCCTCCCGACCAAGCCCTCCTATAACAACACACACCGCCACAATCCCGCAAGCCCGATTCAGGGAGATGTCTGCCGATGAATGCATTCGCTTTGAGCCTTCTTTTTCTTGCTGGTCAACCCGATACCGTGTCGCCGCAGGAAGTTTGGCCCCAATGGCGCGGGCCGACCAACGACAGCATGGCGCCGGGCAAGAACCTGCCGATCAAGTGGAGCCAGACGGAGAACATCGCCTGGAAGACGCCGCTCCCAGGTTGGGGCACCTCGACGCCGGCAATCTGGAAGGACGCCGTCTTCGTCACGACCCAGGTGAAGGACAGCCAGCTCTTGTTCCTCCGCCTCGACGCCAAGAGCGGCAAGATCGTCTGGCAGCGCGAAGTCAGCCAGGGACAGCCGCGCCGCAAGGGGCCGGTCGGTGTCGGACGCTTCCACGATGAGCACAACATGGCCAGCCCGTCCCCCGTCACCGACGGCAAGCACGTCTGGATCCACTTCGGCAATGGCGATCTCGCTTGCTATGACTTCGCTGGCGAGAAGGTATGGGGCAGAAACCTCGTCAAAGATCACGGCGTCTACTCGATCTGGTGGGGGCACGCGAACTCACCGATCCTCGTCGGCGATTTGCTCATCTCCGTTTGCATGCAAGACACCAAGGGCGGCGGCAAGAACTACCTGGTCGCGCACGACAAACTCACCGGCAAGGAGAAATGGTTCACGCCGCGCGAGTACGGCGCCAAGGAGGAACCGGCCGATTCCTACACCACGCCATTCCTTTTCAAGAACAAGGAGCGCACCGAGATGATCGTCTTCGGCGCCAACGTGATCGACGGCTACGATCCGGCAACCGGCAAACGGTTGTGGCTCTGCAAGCCGTTCACCGACCGGGGCAACCGCGTCATCTCCGGCGCGACGCTCGCCGGCGACACGGTCTACGCGGTCGAGGGAATGAAAGGCCCCCTCTTCGCCGTCAAGGCGGGCGGCGGCGGCGACACCAGCGCGACCAGCGTGCGCTGGAAAGCCGGCGGCGGCGCCACTCCCGATGCCGCTAGCCCCGTGTTCGCCAACGGCCTCGTCTTCCTGGCCAACAACATCGGCGCGGTGACCTGTATCGATGCCGAGACCGGCAAGGAAGTCTGGAAGGAACGCCTCGGCGAAGCCTTCCGCGCGACGCCGCTCGTCGCCGAGGGGCGAATCTATTTCTTCACCAAGGAAGGCAAGGCAATCATCGTCGATGCGAGCCGTGAGTTCAACGTCGTTTCCCGCGCCGACCTGGGCGAAGACTTGATGGCGTCTCCCGCGGCAGCGCACGGCAGCTTATTCATTCGGACGAGGGAGCACCTGTATCGGATAGGAGACGCGAAATAGGCGCACGTCAGGACACCGGGTTTTTCGCGGCGGGCGGTGCGACGGAAAGGGGCGTGACAATGACCTTCGCGCCGCCCGGCCAGACCTTCTGAAAATGAGCGTCGTTCAACGTCACCAACTGATCGACTTGAGCCAACTCGGCTGGCCTGGCAATAATCGCATCGTAAACCAGGCCACCGGCGATTCCTCGTTGCGAAAGCTCAGCCATCAGGGCGGCATAATCGTTGCCTGACATCGCGACAATCGTGGCACACGATGTAACGTTTTCGGTCAGCATCTACCACGCCTCGGCAGCAGTGATCGGCGGCGTGCGTGGCAGCCGAGTTAAAACGGAATAGACCTCGGCAAGGCTATGGCCTGATACCACGAATTCAAACGTGCCGAGCTTGGCCTGCGAGAGCCAAGCATGTGCGGGCGAGTGATGCACATGATCCGGCAACATCGCGGCAATGAGCGTGGAGGAATCCAGCAAAGCCCTCATTGCTGCAGGCCATCGCTCAACTTGTCGAGGCGAGCATCGCGCACCGTCGCCAGCGATTCAACGCTCGGCTTTGCGTTGACGCCGTGATGTACGAGTACATTTCCCTCAAGGCACAACCCTGCCTCCGCTATGACGGATTTGATGATCAACTCGTCGCCGCGATTCTCCAAGATGACCTCATCCCCTGGCTTGACGCCAAGTTTGGTCTGCACCTCTTTTTCCAGCGTGATCCGGCCTTCACGATCGATGGTCGCTTTCATGGTGCACGCTCCTGGGAATCGATGCCGATTTCTATCACGCCATTATACCATACTCGTGATTTGGTGCCGATGTAATGTCTGACCGAATTCAGCTTGGGCAAATCTCCTACGCAACGTTTGACAATCGGTTTCGGATGGGTTAGCCTAATCAGCCATAGGCTGGCGCGGCCAAACCGCCACCCTGCCAAAGTTGCTATGCGGCGCGGCGCTGTATAATCAATGCTCAACGTTCGGCATGCAGGTTGCTCAGTCGACCGGCAGGGTTCGCCAACGAGATCGGAAGTATGAGAAAAACCTTTGGTATGATCGCGCTGGCCGTTTCGGTCGTGGTCTCCGGTGCGACCGGTTGCCGGAACGCGAACGAGAACCGCACCCCGAGGGAGACGACCCCGGTCGCGAAGTCCACAATGCCCACAATGCCGGCTGGGGTGACCGGGCCGCTTCCACGTACCTATCCCGAAGGCAAGGCCGAATGGACCTATCCCGACGGCAGGGTCAAGACGCAATGGCCCGACGGCTCGGTTACCTGGACATCCCCAAGGCCCGTCGACCCGAACCAAAAGACTCCTTGAAATTCCGCCCCCTAGGCCGAGCCAGAAAAGGGGCCAGGAGTCGAATAATACGTTTGTCTATTTCTTAATAATTGCCTCCCCTTTTTCTGGCACGGATCGGGTAGGCGAAGATCGGCAACTGACCTCGCCCTTCATTTCGCGGCTTTGACCCCGCTCAGCGGATGTTTGCTGACGGTTTCCCAGGCGATCTCTTGCAGCAGCCGATTCAACTTTCCGTTTTCCTCGCGATTGCCGTAGTCGAGGACCGCAGGCAACGGCAAGCCGACGGGGCTGCGTTGATAGATCGACGCGTAGTAACAGTAGGCCACCAGCGCCGCGAGCGGGGATTTGGCGTGGCCGATCGCGTCGTAGAAGAGGTCGGATTGCTGCTTCAGCCCCGGGGCCTCGCCGGCCAGAATTTTCGCACGCAAGGCGATGACCGCCTGGCCGACCGGCGCCACGCTGATTGCCTTCGTCTCGTATTTCTTGTTCAGCTCCGTCACGTGATCCTCGATGGTCTTGAAGTAGGGTGCGTGCATCTTCCGGAGCGATTCGACGGTCGGCGAGTTGTGATCCACTTTTTCCTTGGGCGCTTTGAAGCTGGGGTCGTAGTGGTCCCAGGGCAGCCAGTTCTCCTGGACCAGAATGCGGATCTTCGGGTTGTTTGCGAGCGCCAGCTTGACGAAATTTTCGACGCCTTCATCGGGCAGGAAGATCGGCGCCATGGTGAAGACATCGACGTTGCCGGCCTTGAGAGCTTCCTTGGCCTTGTTCTTTGCCTCGGGCACGTTCCAGTGCTGAATGACGCGCGAGCCGCCGATGCGGGACAGGCCGATCTCTGCATGATCCTTGATGCCTGCCTTCTTCGCGATGTCAGCAAGCAGCGGCGGCATGAAGAAGTGGAAGCTGTGGCCGGTATAGAAGACGCGCTGCCCCTTCGCCGGCGTCTGAGCGCTGGCCGGCGCGTGAACGAACAGCAGCGCGGCGACAATCGCGAATGTGCCTGGGATAAGACTGAAGCGGAGACGGTGAATCATTGAGGGACTCCTTGCGAGCCGGGGAGTATTAGCAATTGACAGTAAGGATTCACCCTCATTTCTATGGACGCCCAGGGGTGAGGGTACTCCCGAAGCCCTGGGATTCAGAGTACCTCATCCCAGGGCTTCCTAATTGCCTTCCAGCGGATACATCGGCCGGCGGCGATGTTTGTACGGAAGCCTGGCAAAGTCGTGCGTGTGAATCGCTTGGGCATCGATGTTATGGATCGCCCCGGCGATCTTTTCGAAGCCGGAGCGGAAGTGGACCGCCGACTTGACGGCGATGGTCTTCATCGCGGCGCAGTTGATGCCGAGCGTGCGAGCAAAGGCCTGATCGAGTGGTTGCATGCGGGCGCTGACGACGACGATGTTGACGCCGCGGTGGCGCAGCCAGGCGGAGGCGCCGAGATCGCCGGTCAGGCCCGCGTACATCGGGCCGTCGTAAGTGAATTTGCCGTCCGAGAGTGCCACGACCTCGACGTCGAGAGGCACCGACGCTCCTTGAGCCGGATGCGACTTGCCGCCCAGTTGAACTTGCAGGTGTTTACCGACGCCGGCCGCGTGAGCTTGCCTGGCGACGTCCGGATCGACGAGGTAGAGCACGAGCGCGTCCTGCAAATCGCGTTCGACGAAGGTGCGCAGGACTTCGGTGGAATCGCCGCCGGCGCCGCCGCCGGTGTTGTCGGCCATGTCGGCGAGCATGATGGGGAAACGCCCTTGCTTGGCCCCATCGTCCAGGGCTTCGCTCACGGTGAGCGGCTTGCGATGCCAGCGTTCCCGGCGCTGCCAGACCCAGTCGCCGATCTCGTCGGCTGTGGCACGCGCCAGTTTGGCATCGCCGTCCGCGACAACAATGACCGAGGCGCCCATGTGCGGCACGTCGGACCAGGGGAAGCCGGTGGCCAGCGTGATCGAGAGGATGCCCGGCCGGCGCTCGGCTTCGTGGACGAGGCGAAATGCCTCGTTGATCGGCGGATGCGCGGTCACCTGGCAGGCGGCGCTCCAGAAGAGCGGAAGCTCACGGAAGGCCATCACGGGCCGAACCTCGCCGCGGATCGTCCGTACGATCAGGTCCGCTGCTTCGCTGCCGCGCTCGGCCATGTCGACGTGCGGATAGGTGTCGAAGCCGATCACCGCTGTTGAGGCATCGACGCGTTTTTGCGTGTGGTTGCCGTGGAGGTCGAAGGTCGCCACGATAGGGCACTTCGGGCCCACGACCTGGCGGACTGAAGCGATGAAGTCACCGTCGCCGTCGTCAATGCCTTCGACCACCATGGCGCCGTGGAGGTCAAGGAGGACGCCGTCGATGGCGCCCGCTTGTTTCAGGCGATCGAGGAATTCGCCCTTGAGAGTCTCATAGTCCGCGCGCGGGATCAGTCCGCCCGGATAGGCGAACGTCCAGAGCAGCGGCACCAGTTCAAATCCGTACCGCGAGGCTCCCGCGATGAAGCCGCCGGTGCAGTTATTGGTGCCCGGGAAGTGGGCGAGGATGTCGCTGCCGCGATAGAGGCCGAGGCCGGTCGCGAAATCGCGCAGTGTGGTCGGCGTGGGGGCGAAGGTGCTGGTCTCGTGCGAGATGCCGCCGGTGGCGATGCGCATGGTGTTGCTCCTTGGTCAAAATTGCCGGAACGTCAGGGCTGCGCGAATGGCACCAGCCGATAGCGAACGGCGATTTTGCTCGCAGGCGTGGGCCCGTTGCACAGCGACACCAGCAGCGTGTTGTTCTGACCGCGCTGCACGGTGCGCGGCTGGTCCAGCTCGATGCGCACGCCGAAACCGCCGCGGTCGATCACGATGGCGTCGGCCTCGGTCGGCTCCTTGGCTAGTGTTCCGGACGCCTTGCCCTTCAGCGTGAGCGTGATGGCCGTCGCG
Organism: Gemmataceae bacterium; assembly: GCA_009692065.1. Classification (GTDB taxonomy): domain Bacteria; phylum Planctomycetota; class Planctomycetia; order Gemmatales; family Gemmataceae; genus SIAQ01. The sequence continues at coordinate 50,473 of SHZY01000010.1, read as the reverse complement.
TTGTCCCCCTTCTTGGCGCCGGGGGTCTTCTTGTTGGGCAGGAACGGTATCATCTCGTAACACTCGGCCACCTTGCCTCGTTCCTTGTTCGGAATCCACAGATTTAACAGGCTGCTGTGGCCCGTGTCCTTCAAGCTGATCGTGCAGACGATGGCGTCGGCGTCAAAGGTGTAGCTGCGCACGGTTTCGAGGGAGCTTTCGCGGATGGGGCCGGAGCTGGTGACGACGTTCTTCTCCAGCTTGGCGTTATCGTGTTCGCTGTTGGCGCCGATGAAAGGCTTGCCGTCGGTCGTTTGGCCAACGATGGTGTGCAGGTGGAAATTGCGCCACTGATGGATCGCCATGCCTTCGCCGTAGCTGCCGTTGAGGGTGGAGGCGAGGACGATGCCTCGGCCGGGAACATGAAGCTGGCAGAGCTCGCCGCCGGAGTAGCCGATTTGGCCGGAGAAGGCGTTGCCTACGAACGCCGGCGTGATGCGGCCATGATAGGTCAGCGCGTAATAATTCTTGCGGCGTGCGGCGAACCACTCGTTGCCGCCATTGACGCTTTCGGTGAGGTCAGGGCCTGGGAGTCCTTTCCAGCGGAACGGGCCATCCTTTTCGATTGCCATGGGTGGGGGATGATGAGTGCGCGAGTCCCATGGGCAGGCCGCCACTTCTTCGCTCATCGTGTAGGCGTAGACCATGGTCATGCGGTCGAGAACTTTCCGAAATCGCTCGTCCTTGAGGTCGGCGACGACGGTTTTCCAGGAGCCGAGGACATAGCTGCCGTAGTGGTGATCGTGGCCAAAGCCCTCCTGGCAGGGGCCCGATTTGCTGATGCCGGAGCGTTCGCCCCAGCCGCCGGTGGCGAAGCGATCGAAGTAGGTGTCGGCGAGTTGCTTCTGAAGATCATCGCGGGTCGCCTCCTTGCAATAGCGTAGCGCGGCGACGACCTGCGCGAAGGCATTGCCATTGGTCCGCGCCCAGGTGACGCAGAAGGCGAGGCGGTCGCCGCAGACGAGGTAGGCATCGCGGACGATCTCCTTGACGTCCGCGGGCGCATCGGAGTGCTGCAGAACGCGCCAGGCGGGGCGCCAGTACTGCCAGGCGTAATTGGAATACTCGTAGCCCATGTTGGCCCAGGGGCCGCCGACGGCGATGGCCGGGATCTCGCCGGGGCCTATTGAACGCAGGCCGTGCGAGAGGTCGCGCAGGGCGACGTTCACGGCCTGGCGATTCTTGTGTGCGGGATAATTGTGCAGGATGCCGTCGCAGGGGGGCGAGGGCCAGTAGATGCTGTTGACGTTGAGAAAGCCGGGCACCGAGGGCAGGGCGGCATAGTGCCAATCGCCCGCCTTGCCCTTGGTCAATTCGACTGACTTGCCGCCGGCGTCTTTCACGATGAATTCATCCGCCGGCAACTTCTTCAGCCAATCGTGCAGGCGGACCTGGAACGGATGCCAAAAGACGCGGCCATCGTGATAGATGGCGCCCCCTTGAATCGTGGCAGCAGTTTTCTCATCGGGTGCGAAAATGGCAACGGTCGCCGGATCGCCGCGCTGGGTGATTTCCGGGTCCTTGGGACGCAGGAACTTGACGTTCATCAGGTAGTCGTCAGTCCCTGCTCCGATATCGAGGGTAAAGATCTTGTCGTCCCATTTTTGCTTGAAATCGATACGCTTGAGCAAGAGGCCGTCGCCGGTGGTGCCGTCGAAGAGTTTTTCGCCGTCCGGGGCCGTCAGCGTGAAGCGGCGCGTGTGCGGCGTGTCGAATTCAGCCAGCATCAGGTGCAGCCCGTTGGCGCCGCGCGGCACGTAGAGGAAGCGGCGGCTGGAAGGCGCCTTCGCGGCAACTGCTGGGTTGGAGCCATGCAACCAGGTGGGGTGGCCGGCGACGCCGAACGGGAGGTCGGGATCGATGGACAGCGTGACGTAGTGATCGGGGAAGCCGACGATCTGGATGCGATAGACGCCTTTCGAACTTCCCGGAATTGAATAGGTAAAACTTCGTTTGGGCACGGCGGCCAAACGATCCGGGCTGGACGAGGCGCTCCAACGCAGCATCGGCAGAGTGCCTTGCATGCGGCAAAACGCGTAGTACCAGGCTTCGTGGTCCCACGCGCCGGCCGCGGGTAGGAAACCCTTCGAGGTCACGCCATCGTCGGGGATGACGGTGCGAACGCGAACCTTGCCGTCCGGGTCGTAGACCTTGACAAGGATCTCACGCGGTCCGGTTTCAAGCAGGTTGAGGTCGCGCACGTCGAGCTTGACGGTGAAGTTTTTGCCTGCGGGGTTGGGGACATAGGCCGTGATGCCGTCGGAGAGTCGATACGTTTCGGCTGCGTCGATGAGCGAGGCAAGGCAAAGCAGCGTGAGCAGGGAAAAAGTAAGACGATGGCTGCGCATGGGAACTCCTGGGACCGGGTCGTTGGTAAGCCGCCAGTAGAGAGCCCAATTACCTTAGACGAAGGTCCGCGCGGTTGCAACCAAATTGCGTGGAGGTGGTGTGGCAGTGTGGCAGGTGATATTCAATCACTTGGCCCGCCGCTTTGGCGAGCGATAGGAGACAAACTCACCTCTTCCTCCGGGAGAGGGAAGGGGATGAGAGTGCTCGGCTTTTTCAGAGCTCCATTTCCCGCAGTGAATCCGCAAGCCCCTCCCCTTACCCTCGGCTCCTTTCAGGTAGGGAGAGGGGAGAACCCCGTTGCCGCCTGCCTTGCGGCTGGTTCGCTGCCCACCCGCTGTATGCGGCGGGCAATTTGGGGGAATCAAGTCCTGCCGCTCGCCTAACACTGTCTCCGGTTGGCCGTTGAGAAGGTGTGCCGATAGGTTGCCGTCCATGAGAAGTTGATGAGAAAGCCCAAACAGATCGATGACCAGGGTCGTTATTACTGAAATGGCCGCGGTCCGTACCATTCGGAACGGGCGGCATGCTTCGGCCAGGAAGGCTTCGGACCGGGCGATTCCTTGGATCCTATCCTGGTCGCTTGAGCCCCGAGCGGTGGCGAATGCGGTGAGGTCGGGTTCCTTTCCAGGTGATTCTGACAGAGTGGATCGACCATGCCGTCTGTTCAACAAACAATGCTTCTTGGTTGCAATCGGCACAGGACATCCGCGTGCTACAAGGGGCGCCGAACTTGGACGAAAATCGCTAGAAAAGTCTTCCTAGATTGTCGATCTCGCCTGTACAATATTAATTTTCGTAACCTTTTAACTGGGAATAGATAACCGTCGTTTTCCCCAGACGCCAGTGGTGGGCAAGCGGAGGCAGATTCGATGCGTTTCAAGTCATTCCTTCAGTTCTTTTCACGAGCTTGGCCTAAGCGAAAACCGATCGGCAGGAACCTCACCAGCAGCCGCAACGCGCGCTTGTTGGTCGAGATGCTGGAGCGGCGCGAGCTACTGGCAGGCAATATCCCCACCCTCGTGACGGCTGGCATCCTTCCCGTCGATGGCTCCACCACCCTGACCGGTGCTCCGGTGATCCAGGTTCAGTTCTCCGAGACGATGACTAGCAACGTGACCAACGCGGCAAACTATATCTTGCTAGGCTCCGGCGGCAACCCCATCTCGATCGACGCGGTGAGTTTCGTTCAGGTCGGCGGCCCATCGAATTCAGCGGTGCAGGTTTCCTACAACGGCGGCGGCGCGCTGGTTGTGGATAGTTACACGCTCTTCCTGCGTGGCGACCAAATGATCGACGTCGATGATGGTCTCGCCATGGCGCAGCCTGGCCAACTCATTGTCGCCAATGGCGGGCGGAATAATGTCTCTGTTCTCGGTGCCCCCGGCGACGGCAGCCTGGGTACGCTCTCAACTTACAATCTGCCCACGGTCGGCGGCCTGGCCGCGAATCCGAAGGCCATCGCGATGGGCGATATCGACGGCGACGGCATCGCCGACTTGGGCATCGTCAACACGGGCACCAGCAGCGTCGGGCTCTACCTCGGGCGGGCCGGCGGCGGTTTCAATTTGAACGCCGACCTCACCTTAAGTCTTGCCGGGGCGGCCGCTGCCAACTCGGTTGTGCTCACCGATCTCACCAAGGACGGCAAACTGGACTTGGTGACCGCCAATGCGGGCACGTTCAACGTCACGGTTTTCATCAGCACCTCCGCGGCAGGCAACCTGGCGTTCGGCGCCGGGAACAACGTCGCGCTAGATAACGCCGCCTCGATTCCGGTGGACCTGGCAGCAGGAGATTTCGACGGCGACGGCAACGGCGACCTGGCCATCGCCATCAGCAACGCCGCGACTGACCTCGGCGGCACCACCGACCTCGACTACCGCATCGATATCCTGGCCGGCCGCGGCGACGGAACTTTCAGGGCGGTCGCCGCCGTGCGAGTCGGCGATGTAGTTCCCTCCGGCCTGACCTCGCCTTCCAGCGTCGCGGCCGGCTTGCTCAGCCTCGATAACAGGCTCGAATTGGCCGTCGGCGGCAGCAATGGCGTGCGCCTGCTGCTTAACTCCAGCTCGTCGGGCAACATTAATTTCGCGGCCACGCCCGGAGTGCTCGGCGCGGCCAACATCCTCGCGCTGGCGATCGGCACGATCGATTCGGGGGTCAACCTAGGCATCGTCACGGCAACGACGACCAGCACGGTCGAAGTCTATCGCAACAACAGCGACAACGCCTCCCTCTCGTTCCTGCCGCCCACCACGATCGTCGTCGCTGCCGGCACCGCCGGGCGCGTCGCCGTCGCCGATTTCAATGGCGACGGCAAGGCCGACATCGTGGTCAGCAACGGCGCCATCGCCAACGGCACCATCAATGGCCGGGTGAGCGTGTTGAGCAACACCACCATCGGCGGCTCCGTCGCCAATGCGACTAATCCCGGCCTGATCACTATCACCAGCGCCAACCATGGCCTCGTGACCGGCCAGCAAGTCACCATCTCGGGCGCTCTGGGCAACACGTCGTCGAACGGCACCTGGACCATCACGAACATCACCGGGAACATCACCGGCGCGGTCGGCACCGGCGCCGCCAACATCCTGATCACCGATAGCAATCACGGGCTGTCCACCGGCGAATCGGTCACCATCACCGGCTGCTCGTTTGTCGGCGCCAATGGGACCTTCATCATCACGCGCATCAGCAGCAGCCTGTTCCGTCTCAACGGAACCAGCACGCTGGTCGGCAACGCGAATGACGGCGTCTGGAGCAGCAACGACCGCTTCACGCTCAACACGTCGAACGCGACTCCCGGCCCCGCCTACACCGGCGGCGCCACCTGGGCGCTCACCGGCACCATTGCCGCCGCCAATGGGCCCGGCGGCGCCTTGCCCGTCACCATCAACAGCCCGAACAATCGCCTCGCCACCGGGCAGGCCGTCACCATCGCCGGCAGCGCGATCGCGGCGCTCAACGGCAATACCTACACTATCACGGTTGTCACGGGATCCGTGGTCACCGCCGTCGGCACGGGGCTTGCCGACATCACCGTCAATAGCCCGCTGCACGGACTTTCGACCGGTGACACGATCACCATCGCCGGCAATACATTTGCCAGCGTCAATAACACCTTCATCATCACCAAGACCGGCAACGACAACTTTACCCTCAACACCACCGACACATTCGTCGGCACCGGCACCGGCGGGACCTGGACCTCGAACGACCACTTCGCCCTCAACGGGTCGGGCGGCATCAGCGGCAGCGGCGCCGGCGGCACCTGGACCACCGCCACGAACTTCGTCGGCTTCACCGGCAGCCCTTACACCGTCGATGACACACCGCTGGGCGTTGTTCTTGGGGATACCAATCAAGACGGCAACACCGATGTCGTCACCATCAACAGCGCCGGCAACGACTTCACCGTTCTCCTGGGCAACGGCGACGGCACTCTTCAGCTCGGCACCAATATCCCCCTGACGCCCACCATCACCAACGGCGTCACCCTCGCCGACATGAATGGCGACGGCTTCCTCGACGTCATCGTCATCAACAACAACGGCAACTCCAGCTTGACCAAGGTCAGCATCCTGCAAGGACAGGTCGGCGGGATTTATGCGGCCCCAATCGACTTCGCCGTCGGCGCCGGCATGCGGAACCTTTCCAGCGTTGCCGTCGGCGATATTAACGGCGACAACAAGGTGGACATCGCCTTCAGCGATAACAACAACAGCGACAACACCGTCGGGTTCCTGATCAATCAGCTAGCCGCGTTGGGGGACCCGATCGTGGCCGGGTCGTTTGCTGCCAGTGTGACTGTGCCCAGCGTCAGCGTGGGCCGTACGCCCAATCAGGTGGTCCTCGGCGATTTCAACGGCGATGCCAAGCTGGATATGGCGATCGCTCATAACGGCGGCGGGGGCGGCGGCACCCGGCGCGGCGTCACGGTTCGCCTGGGCAACGGCGACGGCACCTTCCAGTCCAGCAAAGAATACGACAGCGGCCGAGGCATGAGCTCCATCGTGCTGGGCGATTTCAACCGCGACGGCAACCTCGACTTCGCAGCCGCTGAAACCCCCGGCGGCTTCGGCACGGGCAAGGTCTGGCTCAACTACGGCAACGGCCTGGGAGGCTTCGCGAACGGGATATCCACCTCCACTTTCGTTACCACCCCCGGCGTGATCCGGGCCGCCGACTTCAATGGCGATGGCTTCCTCGATGTCATCGTCTCCAGCACCTCCACCTCGCTCACTACCGGCGGCGTCGCCGTCCTGTTGAATCAGCTCGGCACCGGCTTCGGCAGCGCCCAAGTAACCAACTTCCTCCCCGGTATCGGCCTGACGTCGCTCATCACGACCGACATCAACCAGGATGGCTTTGTTGACGCCCTTGTCACGGGCGCCACGCGCTCGGGCACCATCTCCGGTGCCACTAATGCCGGGCCGATCGTTATCACGAGCAACAATCACGGCCTGACCACTGGCCAGCGGGTCGCCGTCGCCGGCGTCCTGGGGAACACCGCGGCGAACGGCACCTGGACCATCACGGTCGTCAGCGCGAACACGTTTTCCCTCAACGGCTCCACCGGCAATGCCGCCTATGTCAACGGTCCCGACACCTGGACACTCCTCAACAACAATGTGTACGTGATGCTCGGTCAGGGTACCGGCAACTTCGGCAGCGCGGTGCCGTACCTCGCCGGAGGCGTCGGCGGGCCCGCGAATGCCCCCAGCTACCTGGCCGCCACGCCCACCACCCTGATTCGCGTCACCACCTTCACCAGCGGCGGTAAGGTCGTCAGCACTAACCTACTCGCCAACGGCGACTTCGAAGGGACCGATCTTTCGGGCGAGGCAGGCAACCTCCTCGGCTGGCAGAGCTTCGACCTCAACACCAGTCCCGGCGGCTCCCAGGGGGGCTGGTTAGCACAGAAAAGCACCACCAGCCCCTTGAGCGGCATCACCGTCACGTCGCCGACGGGCAAGTACCGTGGCATGCTCGATGAGAACAACCAGATTCCGTACGAGGGCAACAACAACCCCAACGCCGCCGACAGTTACGCCGGCTCGCACACCCTCTACCAGGACGTTACCATTCCCGCCGCCGCCACTGCGGTGACCCTGTCCTTCACTCTCTACATCGACAACACCGACGCCGGCGCCTTCTCCGATACTGCTGCCAACGTCTCGCTCGACTACCGCACCTCCGCCAACAACCAGCAGGTCCGCGTGGACATCATGAACCCGAACGGGGTCGCCCTCGGCATCGATGCCGCCTCCGGCGTGCTGGAAAACCTTTACCTCACCAATTCGACAACGTCGAGCAATCCACCGATCAATATCACGTTGCAGAACATCGATCTGTCGGCCTATGTCGGTCAAACGATTCGACTGCGCATCGCCTCGGCAAACAATCAGGGCCGTCTAATCGTGGGCGTGGACAATGCCAAGCTGGTGGCCAAGTTTGACGATCAAACGGGTCCCACCCTGACGGGACTGAACGTTTCGAACCCGTCCTACGTCAGCGCCGGCGTCCCGCGCACCAACGATCCGACCATCGTCGGCACGATCTTCGACAACGGCGGGCTTGCCAACCTGTCGTACGTGGAATTCGCGCCGACCAATGATGGCTTCGGCAGTCCGATCGACCTGAAGATCACCCAGTGGGACGCGGCCGGCAATTTCAGCTTCAAGCTCCCCAATTCCCCGTCCGGCCTGAACACGATCGGCGTGCAGGTGGTTGACAAGGCCGGCAACGCGACCAAGCGAACCTTCGCCTTCTACATGCAATCGAACAGCGTTTCCGAATGGGAAGCAGTCGGCCCGCAGGGCATCGACGTCACGGGCCAGAACAACGTTGACTTCACGGCCGTATCCGGCCGCATCACCGCCACGGTGCCGGACCTCAACGATCCCCTGGGCAACAGCTATTTTGTCGGCAGCGCCAACGGCGGCATCTGGAAGACGCCCGACGGAGGCCGCCATTGGGTGTCGCTGACCAACGCCGTCACCGACGCCGCCCTCAATCCGATCCCCGCTGCCATCGGCGGCCTTGCCCAATCGCGCTCCAACCCCGACGTCCTTTATGCTGCCACCGGCGTCGGCGATCAAGAGCTCGATTCCAGGCCGGGCGTCGGTGTCCTCAAGTCCACCGATGCTGGCAGAACCTGGACGCTGATCGGTGATAGCAACGTCGTGCTCGGCGGCGCCCGCTCCGTCAAGGTCGTCGTCGATGCCAACGATCCCGATATCGCCTATGTCGGCGTGGCGGCCGATCCCACGGGCCAGACCGGCGGCGTGTACAAGACTGACGACGGTGGCGCGACGTGGGTCAATGTCCTCGACCCCGCCAACATGACCTACCTGACGGACCCGACCGACCCGGCCACCCAAACGACGGTGGGCGCTGGCGCCCCCCTGGATTCCGTGACCGACCTGATCATCGACCCGGCCAACAGCAACCGGCTTCTCGTCGGCCTGGGCTCGATCGGCCTGGTGGTGCCCGCTGCCGGCACTACGGGCGTGTGGGCCAGCGCCAACCAGGGCGGCAGTTGGCGTCTCATCCAGGGCGGCGACAACGCCGCCATCCCCAACAACATTCTGCCCAACGAACTCGATGAAGGCACTACGCTCGGCCGCGTCACCGTCGCCATCGGTCAAGGACGCACGGGCAATGAAGGCTACGTCTACGTTTTGATCGGCACGCCCCCCGGCAACAACACGCCGCCTAACGTGGACTGGGGCGGCTACATGGGGCTCTACCGCACCAAGGACAACATGCTGAACTTCACGAACGTGAAGCTGTCGCAGGACATGTTCCCTGGGCCGAGCGTGCCGGACGCCGACAACCACGACTTCCAGCCGATTGACCTGCTCAGGCACGATGCCGCCAACGCCGGCGCAATGATCACCGATCCGACCAACCCCAATGTCGTCTACGTCGGCGGTTCGAGCCGCTGGGGCAAACTAGGTGATCCGCCCAATCACTTCTTGCTGCGCATCGATACGGGAAATATGCAGGACACCTCGCTGGGCGGTCATAACTTTGGCAACGGGTCGAACGACGGCGATGATGTCGACAAGTCAGCCCGGGCAGCGATTCAGGGGGGCTTCTACGATCCCAACAATTCGACCGGCACTCCCGCCGACCCATACGACGTTCCCGAAGGCGTCTACTGGTACGATCTGGTGCAACATGCGGCCAGCCAGAACGGTCAGAGGAACCTGCTGCCCCCGGCCATCACGGCGCTGGCGCTCGACTCGCAGAGTCGGCTCCTCGTCGGCACCATCGGCGGCATCTGGCGCGGCGTGCCCTATGGCTTTGGCTACGATTTCGAAAGCGGCGGCTCGGGGATTCTGCGCCAGGGGGGTGGCGGCTCCGGGGCCTTCAACCCGCCGGCAATGCTCTTTACCTCGATCAACGGCAATCTGCAGATTTCCGATATGACCAGCGTCGCCATTGATCCGTTCAATCGCGGCGTCTACTTCACTACCCAGAACGACACCGGCGTGGCTGGCTCGACCTCGCCCCTCGTCTGGGTTTCGCAAGGGCTGACGGGGCCGATCGTCAACGGCATCAACCTCGGCATTCCCAATGCCGGCTCGATTCTTACCTCCAATCCGGCGCCGGGCACCCCCGCAGGCACGCCGGTCTCGCTCTATCGCGTCTGGCAATACGCCGACCAGATGGCGCTGCAACCGGAAACTTCGCTCGATAACGGCGTCAGCTGGTCCGCCATCAACAGCACCGGCATCAGTCAAAATACGCCCGCCGGCATCTTCCCCGCCTTTGCCGTCAACCCGAATCCGATCTTCCAGAGCGATCGCTATCAGACCTTGCTCGGCTTCGGGGCAAACCTGGTGTATTCGACCGAAACGAGCGGCACGGTGTGGGATCCGATCTCCGGCGTTCTTTCGCCGGGGGAAACTATCTCGGCGTTGAGCTATGCCGCCGGGGACCCCACCGGGCAGACCATGTTCGCCGGCACGACCGACGGCAAGTTCTTCTACACGCGCAACAAGGGCAGCGACAACTGGCCGGAGCAGGACACGTTGCTGCCGGTGGGTATCCCAGGCGTCAAGATCAAGGGGATTGCCTCCGATCCGGACAACGTCAACGAGGTCTTCGTCATGTACGGCGGCACGGGGACCGCCAGCCACGTTTTCCGCGGCACCATCAACCCCATCACCGGTGCCATCGTTTGGCAAAACATCTCGGGCACCTTGCCAAGCGTTCCTGCTTATGCCATGGCGGTCGATCGTCAGCCGGGCCTCGGCGCGTCGATCGGCAAACTCTACCTTGCCACGGAAGTCGGCGTCTTCTATTCACTCAACGACGGCAACACCTGGAAACGCCTCGGCGCAGGCATGCCGAACGTGCCGGTCGTCGATCTGAAATTCGATGGCACGCGTGCCAGCGGCAGCATCGCCACCGCGGTCGGAGCGGGCGGCGGCAACACGATCGTCATCACCACCACCGCCAGCCACGGCCGCGGCAGCGGCGATCAAGTGACCATCACCGGCGTCACTGGCTTCGGCGCCACCAACGGTTCGTTCACTATCACCGTCATCGACGCCACGCGTTTCTCGCTCAATGGAACCACGGCCACGGGCACGGGCACCGCGGGCGCCTGGACCGTACCAGGCTTGCAGGTTCTCGCGGCGGCAACGTTGGGCCGCGGCGTCTACACCATCAACACGTCTCCTTTCTCGTTCATTTCCGATCAGGTGATTGACGAGAACACGACTTCGGACGCGATCCCTTTCACGATCAACGATCCCGGCCTGCCGGCCGGATCGTACACGGTCAGCGCGGTCTCCGACAATCAGACGCTCGTGCGAAACGGCGGCATCGTCCTGGGCGGCGCTGGCAAGGACCGCACCATTCAATTCACGCCGGTGCTCAATGCCTATACGCCCAAGAATGGCGTGGCGAACCTTACCGTGACGCTGGTAGGCCCGAATGGTTTCACCTATCGGCAATCGTTCCAGGTAACGGTCACCTTCGTCAACCAGTTGCCGACGATCTCAGTCATTACACCCAAGGTGACCCTGCAAGATCAGGTGCTGCCGGTTGGCTTCATCATCGGCGACGTCGAGACGGCCGCGAATCAACTGGTCGTGGTTGCCACCTCCAACAACACGACGCTCGTGCCCAACACCCCGGCCAACCTCACTCTGGCTGGCTTGGGCGCATTGCGAACCCTGACCGTGACGCCCGCCGCGGGTCTGGTCGGCACCGCGGTTATTACCATCAAGGTGACCGACGGCAACCTCGGCGTCACCACGCGGGCCTTCGATCTCCTCGTCACCAAGGTCGTCACCCTGCCGTTTGACGATGACTTCAACCGAGCCAACAGCATATTCCTCGGACCCGGCTGGAACGTGAACGCCGGGACTTTCACCGTGGCCTTCGGCAAGGCGAGCGCCGTCGCCGGTCAGGCCATCGGCAGCCTGAACCAGCTTGTCGCGGCCGACATCTCGCTGCAGGCGGACGTCAACGTCGGCGTCGGCAAAGACCTCGGCCTCATCGCCCGCTATGCCGGCACGGGGACGACCAACTACTACATGGGCCGCATTGTCCACACCGGCGGCGCTTTCTTTGCCGAGATCTTCAAGAGCGTCAACGGCACCTTGACCAAGCTGGCCAGCGCATCGGTGGGCTTCGGCGACGGCACGCTACGCTTCGAAGTGGCGAGCAATTCGTTCAAGCTGTACTATGGTCCAATCGGCGGCGCGCAGACGCTGGTTACCTTCGCCAATGATTCGTCGCTCACGGCTGCCGGCACGGCGGGATTCCGCACAGCCTCGGGCAACGTCACGGCGGATGAATTCAAGTCCAAGGCGATCACGCTGGCGACGCCGGGACTGCCGTTCGGCGATAACTTCAATACGCAGACCGACGGCAGCCAGCTCAATAGCAACTGGGTCAACAAGGCCGGCAACTTCAGCGTCAACAACCAGGCAATTGTCGCTATCGCGAATCCGACGACAAGCATCGCCACGGTCAACGGCTTGAACCTGACGCATTCGCTGGCGCAAGCCCTGGTGAACGTCGTCGGCGCCGGCAATCAGGCGGGCGTTGTTGTGCGCCACAGCGGCGCCGGCTACTTTTACGCCCAGATCATCAATACCTCGACCGGCTTCCAGGCGAACATCATGAAGTTTGCCGGCGGGATTCTGTCCAAGCTGGCGGGCGTTGCGATCGGCTCCGGCGCGGGCTATGTCCGGCTCGAAGCGGTCGGCTCCTCGCTCAAGCTATTCTTCGGCGCCACGCCGGGCACCATGACGCAAGTTGCCTTCGCCTACAGCACCTCCCATGCCAGCGGCGCCCCCGGCGTGCGCGCCAGCGCAGGCAGGACGATCGACGACTTCACCACCAACGTCATCACCCTGGATTCCTTCCCGTTGGGTTCCTCCGACGACTTCACCACGCCGATCGATGGCGATCAACTGGAGCGCACCTGGCAATACCAGGCGGGCAACTTCCGCATCGCCGTAGCCGGCACCCTGCAAGGCACCGCGTCGGTCAACCTTGCCACGGCCAACGGCGCCATTCCGGATGCCCTTGCCGAGACCGATTACAGCGTCGGCGCCGCCCGCGGGCAGGCGGCCGGCCTGGTCGCACGCTACAGCGCTACCGGTATGTATCTGGCCCAGATCGGCAGCACCGGCACGGGCTTCACCGCGAACATTTTCAAGTTCACGCCCGCCACGGGCATGGTCTCGCTTTTGGGCGCGGCGGTCACCGGGGTGGCCGGCGCAGGCACCGCGCGGTTCGAGGTCGCCGGGCCGTCGCTCAAGCTGTTCCTCAACGACGTGCTCGTTGCCTACGCCAGCGACACCAAGTTCACCACCGGCGTGGTCGGCCTGCTAGCCTCCAGCGCCAGCACCTTCACCCGTTTCATGGCCGACGCCATCGCCTTGACCACGCCCACGCTGGCCTTCGCCGATGACTTCAGCACGCCGGTGAACAACGACCAGCTCGCACGCAACTGGGACGAACGCAAGGGCAACTTCAGCATCACCGGCGCCAGCGATCTCAAGGCCAACGCGACCCTGAACTTGGCGACCGTCCATGGCATCACGCTCGCCAATGCAGCCGTCCAGACCGATATCACCGTCGCCGCAGGTCAGCAGGGCGGCGTGGTCTCGCGATTTAGCACGGCCAACGGGAGCTACTACTTCGCGCAAATCGTCGCGAATGCGGCCGGAACCACCTTCACGCTCAATCTCTTGAAGGTTACCTCCACTTCGACGACCACGCTCGCCACCACCACGGTTGCCAGCGGCGTCGGCGTGTTGCGGCTCGAAGCGGTTGGCTCCAACCTCAAGGTTTTTCACGGCCCGATCGGCGGCCCGATGGTCCTCAAGCTCATCACCTACAATACTTCACTGACGACCGGGTTGACCGGCATCTGCACCGGCAAGAATGTCGTGTTCGATAACTTCGCGCTCGACCAGATCGTGCCGACCACGCCAGGGCTCCCGTTTGCCGATGATTTCAGCCAACCCGCGCCGGGCAACTCGAACAACCAGCTCGCACGCAACTGGGACGAACGGCAAGGCAACTTCACCGACACCGGCAGCTCGGCCGTCGGTACTTCCACCACCAACCTAGCGACCGTTCACGGCGTCTCGCTGGTCAATGCCGCCGTCGAGGCCGACATCACCGTGGCCGCCGGGCAGCAAGCCGCCTTGATCGCTCGCTATCAAACGAACGGCAACTTCTACCTGGCGCGCATCACCGCCAATGCCGCCGGCACCGCCTTCACCGCCGATATTTCCAAGAGCGTAAGCGGCGTCTTTACCACGCTCAATATGGCGGCGGCAACGCTGCCCGTTTCTGCGGGCGCCGGCACGCTCCGCTTCGAGGCGTCCGGCACCTCGCTGAAACTGTTCTTCACCCCCACCGGCGGCGCGCAGACCCTGCTCGCCTATGCCTTTGACACCGCGTTCAGCCTCGCCGGCTTGACGGGAATCCGCGCCAGCAAGAACGCAGTCCTCGCCAGCTTCTCCGCCGCCCAGATTATCCTGGATACGCCGACCCTCGCCTTCACCGATGATTTCAGCTCGCCGACAAACGTGAATCAGCTCGGCGGCACCTCGCCCGCGGCCGGGGCTCGCAACTGGGACGAACGCGAGGGCAACTTCACCGACACCGGTACAGCCGCGATCGGCAACGCTGCCACCAGCCTCGCGACCGTCCACGGGGTCTCGCTCGCCGACGCCGTCGTGCAAACCGATATCACGCTCGCCGCCGGCCAGCAAGCGGCCGTTATCGCTCGCTATCAAGCCAACGGCAGCTACTACCTGGCGCGCATCACCGCCAACGCCGCCGGCACCGCGTTCACTGCCGATATCTCCAAGTCCAGCGGCGGCATCTTCGCAACGCTCAAGAGCGTTGCCGCCCCTTCCGGCGCCGGTACGCTTCGCTTCGAGGTGTCCGGTACCTCGCTCAAGGTGTACTTCACCCCCACCGGCGGCGCCCAGACCCTGCTCACCTACGGCTTCGACACCGCGCTCGCCGGGGCGGGCCTCGTCGGCATGCGCTTGAGCAAGAACGCGACGGTGGCCAACTTTACCGTTGGCCAGATCAACCTGACCAATCCGGCCCTGCGCTTCGACGAGACCTTCAGCGCTCCCGACGGCACCTTCCTCTCCGACTACTCGACCAACTGGTCCGAGCGCCAGGGCTTGTTCACGATCATGAACAGCGCCCTCAAGGCCAGCGCCGCGACCACCGCCCCCAGCATCGCCACCGTCAATGGCCCGCTCGCCAACTCCGCAACGCAGGAGACCATCAACCTGTCCATCGTCGGTACGCATGCCGCCGGCCTGGTCGCTCGTTATAACCCGATCAACGGCAACATGTACCAGGGCCGCATCACCAGCGTCAACGGCGTCATCACCGCGACGATCTGGAAGCGAGTGAGCGGCGCCTGGACGATGCTCGCCACTGCCAACCCCGCCGGCGCAACCGGCGTCGGAGTGGTGCGCTTCGAAGTCGTGGCCGGCAATATCAAGCTCTTCTACGGTCCGACCGTGGCGACCTTGAGCCTGACCGCCTACGCCAACGACTCCGCGCTGACCACCGCCAACCTTTCCGGCGTCTATGTCGGCCCCGGCGACAGCGTGGACACCTTCTCGCTCGAGACCATCGCCCTGACGATTCCGGGTTTGCCCTTCACCGACCTGTTCATCGGCCCCAACGGCACTCCGCTCTCGCGCAACTGGCTGGAATCCAAGGGCAACTACGGCGTGGTCGGCAATGTGCTCGTGGGCAACAACACCACGCTCAATTTGGCCATCGTCAACGGCCTGGCGCTTCCCAACGTGTCCGTCTCCGCCGACATCATCGTCGGCGCCGCCCAGCAAGCCGCCGTCATCGCCCGCTTCCAGGCCAACGGCAGCTACTACTATGGCCGCATCAGCCAGGCCTCCGGCGTCTTCACCGCCGTCCTCTTCCGCTATGACGCCGCCACGGACGCGACGACCCAACTCGGCACGGCCGTGCCAGTCACTGCCGGAACCGGGCTCTTGCGGCTCGCAGTCGCAGGCAATAACCTCAAGCTCTTCTTCACCCCGACCAGCGGCACGGAGAGCCTGGCCACCTACGCTTACGATGCGACCTACCTGACGGGCACCGTCGGCATTCGCTCCAACAAGGGCGCGGGGATCGATAGCTTCAGCGTCGCCGCTGTGAACCTGCCGACCACGCAGCCGCCCGCCTTCAGCGACAGCTTCGCCGTCAATCCCACCGCCGAGCAACTCAGCATCAACTGGCTGGAGCGGGCAGGTAACTTCAACGTCGGCACCGATGCTGCCGTCGGCCAGTCGTCGCTCAACAACGTCAACAACAACCTGGCCACGGTCAACGGCATCAGCGCGGCCAACGTCGATCTTCAGGCCGATCTGAGCCTCACCCAGGCCAATCAATTCGCCGGCCTGGTCGCCCGCTTCTCCGGCACTCTGGGACATGAATACTACTACGCCGCCACCGTGACCTTCGTGGGCCCGAACAACTACAAGATCGAAATCATCAAGGTCATCAACGGCGTCAAGACCTCACTGGGGTCCACAAGTGTGCCCGCCTTCACCTCGAATCTTCACTTCCTGGTGTCGGGCAACAACCTGAATGTCTACCTCGACAATGCCGACAGCCCGGTGCTCGCTATCACCGACGCCAGCATCGCCGCCGCCGGCGCCGTCGGCATGAAAACCTCCGCGGGGGGCAGCGTGACCAGCTTCACCGCAATCTGAAATCAGGGGTCAGGAATCAGGAATCAGGAATCAGCAAAAGCCGACTCGACACTGACCCCTGACCCCTGACCCCTGACCCCTGACTCCTGGCCCGAGGACACCATCGACATGAAGGTCGCCGTCATCGGCGGTGGCGTGTCCGGAATCCGCGCGAGTCTCACGCTGGCGCGGGCCGGCGTCTCCGTCACCCTCTTCGAAAAGAACCAGCATCTCGGCGGCAGGGTCTTCTCTTTTCGCACTCCCGACTTTGGTGAAGTGGATATCGGCCAGCACATCTGGCTTCGGGCCTGCACCGCCTTCGAGGAGTTGCTGCGAGATCTGGCGGTTCCGGACGACTGGATCCATCGGCAAGACCGACTGGCGATGACCTACCGCTGGCCCGACGGGGCAGTGCGCACCCTGGCCGCCGGCCGCTTGCCCGGCCGGCTTGCGCTCTTGCCGATCCTTTGGCACGCGCGGGTCGGGCTGGGCGATAAGTTCAGGCTCCTCTGGGGCAGTTTCCTCGCCTCGCTTTATTCGCAGCGCTCGCTGGAAGCTCTCGACAACATCTCGTTTGCCGATTGGCTGCACTCGGTCGGCCAAAGCCCGGCGGCGATCGAATGGTTCTGGGAGCCATTGGTGGTGGGCGTCTGCAATGGCCGATTGGCCGAGGTGTCGGCACGCTATGGCCTGTTCACCGTGCGCGAGTCGCTCTTGAAGTCGGGCGCCGCGTCCGCCATCTGCTTTTTCCGCCGCCCGCTGTCCGAAGTGCTGGATCGCCACGCGCGGCAGGTGCTGACCGGCGCCGGCGTGGAGGTCCTCACCGGCGCAATTGTAAACGAGTTGCGCGCAGGCTCACCCGTGCTGCTGCGCGCCGCCGACGGACAGCCGCGCGAATTCGACCGAGTCATCCTCGCCACCCCATTGAATCGCATCCGCGGCCTCTTGCCGGACCAACCGCTGCCAGCGCCGCTCGCGCAAGGGGCGATCGCTGGCCTCCTCTTGCGCTACGCGGCCCCAGTCATGGACGAATTCTTCTTCACCGCCGTCGGCAGCCCGGTGCAGATCGTCTTCAACAAAAGCGCCATTTGGGCCAGGAATCAGGAGTCAGGAGTCAGGGGACAGGGGTCAGGCGGAGCCGACTCTTCATTGACTCCTGACTCCTGTCTCCTGACTCCTGGCCAAGTGATCGAACTCGTCATCTCCGCCGCGGAACGAGAAGTGAAACTCGGCGTCGAGAAGGTGGCCGCGGAATTGCTGCCGGAACTGGCGAAACTGTTGCCGCGCGTGAAGGAGACGCCGCTCTTGGCGAAACGCCTCTTGGTGCATGCGACCGCCACGTTCCGCGTATCGCCTGGAGCCGACGCCAACCGCTTGCCAATGGCGCTGCCGTTCCTGGAAAACGTGTTCTTCGCCGGCGACCACACCGCCACCGGCTGGCCTTCAACGATGGAATCCGCAACGCGGGCGGGGCTGGGGGCGGCGCAGGCGGCATTGAAAAAGGGGTCGGGAATGGAATAATACGATTTTTATTTTCGTATCATAGGGCTCCCTCCCCGTTTTCTGGCCTGTCAGATGCTGCTTCCTGGATGGATTCTTAACCTCCCACCACCATGGATTTCAACGCTCCAAAACCCCGACTAATGAAACCCAACGTGCCTGGTGCTTTGTGACAGCTTAGATCTTGGGAGGGCGAGGCTCCTGCCGAGCCGGGACGCCGCGGAAACTGCAAGGCCCGGCAGGAGCCTCGCCCTGCCGAGCATCCAATAGTCTATCCGTGACGAAACACTAACCCGGATAATTCATGACCCAAGCGAAGGGGCGTTTTTACCTGGGACCGCGAAAACATAGTTTATTTCACCTGATTCTCGCAAGTCATATTCACACAGGCACTTTCGACGATGGTACGGTGGGCCATGAATAAGCCGGGCTAGCGGACAATAATGACAAAGTCTGCCGGCGGCGACGCGAATAGCTTGCCGACGTCGCCTCCCGGCGCCACGTGCACTGTCGCCGCCTTGCCGCCCGTGCGCTGAACTGCCCGCTGGGGGATGCCGAAGCCGAGGTCGATGTGCCCGCTGCCAGCCAGCACTACCATGCGCCGCAGTTGCCGCGACATCTGAAACGACGCGGCACTGGCGCCCATGTATTCATCCCAAGTGGTCATCACCTGGTAGCTGCGTTCCTTCTGGTCCTCGCTGACCTTGGCACTGCCGTGCATCCGGGCGAGGGTTTCATACCAGTGATCGCGGTGCGCCTTGACATGGTAATCGACAGGACCGAGAGCTTTCTTGTCCTCCGGGCTCAGGTTCGCGAAGCCCCCCTTCGAGATTTTCGACCGCAAGTCGTTGGGCAAATTGAGCGCGGCAAGCGGCACGCCGTTCTTCCGGCAGAAATCAGCGATCGGCTGATACAGCGACCAGTGGAAGCCCCAGCGCGTGCGGTACTCCGTCGTCTTCAGCATTTCCTCCTCGCCGATCTCCCCCTTCACGAACTTATCGAGCGGTTCCTGGTAGGGTCTCTGGAACATCTCCATGCCGACGCCCAACCGTGCGTCGCTGGCGTGCAGTGCCTTGATGATTTGCAGTTGCACGCGATGGCACAACTCGCTGTCGTGCGATTCCCCGACGCAGATCATGTCGGCTTCGAGCAAGCGATCGGTCAATTCGCCGAAGGAGAGGTTGCGGCGTTCCTTGGCGCTCCAAATAACGAGGGCCGGTGGTCCGGCCAAGCGATCGATCGCAGCCAGATAAGCGGCCTTGTTGGGCGCGTCGACGACGGCGATCCGCGTGTCGCCGATGCCCATGCCGATCACGCGGCCGTCTTGTCCCTGCCACAGAATGCCGCCAGCAGGTTTCAATTCGCTTCGACCACCGTTGAAAGCAGCGTAGGCCTGCTGGAATCGCTGTGCGTGCTCGCGGGTATTGAACGCGAGCTGCCAGCTCTTGACAGCGCCGTCCTCCACGATGCGATCGCCGATCAGCCCGCTGACGGCCGCAATCGCCAGCGGCCTGGCCTCGGGAATCTCCCCGAGCTTCTCGATGATGCCAAATGCGCCAACGCTGCGGCCCGGACCGAGATCGATTGTGTTCGTCCCCTCCGGCGACAGCATGGCAGCAGTGGCGCGCGGCGGGAATTTGTACCGCGCGTTGACGGCCGCCCAGCCTCCCTTGTCCTTCAGCCCCTTTACCCAGCGGGCGCCGACGCCGTAGAGAAACGCATTGCGCAGGTTCTTGGCCTTCTCCAGCGACGTGTTGAGCATGGCTTCGACCTTCGGTTGATCCTTTTTCAACACTTCGATCATGGTGAAGGTCGCGTCCCCTTCGATGAGGGCAGCCAGCGCCAGCTCGGCGTCGCTGCCGAAGCTTTCTTGATGCAGCTTGGCCAGGCCGAAGTGCTGATCCTGCAGTGCGTGAACCATCTCATGGATAAGAACGCCGCGTTCGTAGTTGCCGGCGATATCGTCATAGAGAAACAACGTCTTCTGCTGGATGTCGTAGTAGCCCTGCACGCCCTTGGGGCCGTCCTTGGATCGCGCGATGACCTTGGCGACGACGGGTGTCTTGAACGCCAATCCGCGCGCGGCGGCAATAGCCTTTTCAAGCTGCGGCAGCGTATCGTCGAGGATTCTGGGCTTTTCCTGAGCGGAAACTACGCCGGAAAAGGCGAGGGCAATGACAGCGGTGAAACAGGATTTGAAGCGAGGCATGGCAAGTTCTCTTGGAGGAGGCGAGCGACCGAGGATCGTGTCATGATATCGAGTGTTGCCCGGCGAGCCGAGCCCCAGCCTGCAACGGACATCGCATATTGATTTCTGTCTATGCTACGCAGGTGCTGCATCCCGTTTTCAACTCACTGCACCCCATCCGGACGGAGCACCAGCATGAACACCAAGCGGACAAATTCCGCGCATTCTCAGCACCCCGGTCCAGCCGTTGTCGGAGGCTCTGGCCGCCGCGCCGCCGTCAGCAAACGGTGTTAACGGCGCGCCGTCCAACGCTCAGTTCGATGCATACACGGATGATCCGTTGGGCGTGTTCCTTGAAAGGGAAATTGTATATTCTAACGGTGCCAGCCTTGGTTCTCATGGGGATGTGACATGAAAAAATCGGGGATTGCTCGAATCAATCTCGCCTGGCTAATCGCCTTCGGTTGCCTGGTCGGCGCGGGTTCGGCGCGGGCTGACGTCAAGACCTTTGATAACGAAGCCGATTTCGTGCGCAAAACCAAGTCGAGCGGGCCATTTCACGCGCCCGGTGCTCTGGCGGCGAAAACGATCAGCGTGGACAACGGCCGCTTTACCCTCAAGCCCGGCCCCAACGTCGAGACGATCGCCGCGCAGAAGCCGGCCGACAAGACGTTCACCATGGCGTACGTCAGCAATGCCTCGGCGTATTCGAACCTTGACATCGCGCTGGGTAGTCCCGCGAAGACGTTCGGATTCCTGGTGGAAAGCGAGACCGGCGCGGATTTTGCCGGAGAGTCCGAGTTCAAGGTGACGCTTTTCCGTGGCGAGCAGCAAGTCGGCGAGGCGACGTTCAAAGCGCCGGGTGCTGGTGCGATCTTCTTCGGCTTGCAAGCGACGGAGGCATTCGACTTGCTTACGATCCGCGAAGTAAAGGGGGGGAACCAGAACTTGGGACCGGGCGGGGGAGCTGCCGATAGTGAGTCCTTCGGGAAGTTCTACACCGACGCGAAGTCGGCCAACAAGGGGAAGAACCTGGGGCAGGGGGGCCTGACGCCGCCGCCTCTGCCCCCGCCGCCGCCGCCTGGCCAGGGAGGCTTGGCCAAGGAAGGGGACGAGGCCAAGGTTGCCACGCCGATCGCCGACTTCATTGCCGAGCTTGACCCGTTTCAGATGACGCTGGTATGGGTCGCCGGCGGCGCATTGGCAGTTGCCGTCTTCGTCGGGATCCTGGGCATACTGGTCATGCTGGTTCGCTGGCGTCGGAAACGCGTTGCCACCGTGCCGATTGATCCCGCCCCGGTTAGCGGCGACGCGTAGTTTCGGTGAAGCGGGGATTATGCTGACAGCATATTTCTCGCCAGACAATCCCCGAGGCGCTCACCGGCGATCATCATTTTGAGCAGGCGGGGTTTGTGGCGATTCTGAAGTGATCGGGCAAAGGTGTCAGATAGGTGCATTTGCCTATTTTTAAGGGTCCTGCCACCTTTTCCGTTGCGGATGATGCTTTCAGCCAGTCACTTGTCAGTTCGATATTTTGCCTTGTTTTGATCGAACCAGGCTTTCCAGAGCGGAATGTCTGCACTCGTAAGCATGGTTTGCCCCAGGGCGCGGTTCACGACGCCCGTGATGCGTTCCAACCCCTCGCAAGCTTGAAGTTGAATGATCAGTTCCTCATCCGTCAAGCAATGACCGAGAAGAAGAACATCCGATTTGTCGCCGTGTTCAGCAAATGCTTTAGCGGCGAAATGCCTTTCGCTCCGATGCTTGGATTTGAGGTTTGTTATTAATAAAGGAACGCCGGAACGATCCTTGAGCTGCAAGAGGACTCTGGCGACATTCTCATGCCAACACCATTCATCCTTGGACACAAGTAGCCGCTTCAACTCTGGGATGCTCTCCGTGTAGTTTCATTCGCCTAGTATGCGGACGATGTCAGGATTAAAATAAAAACCCTTGTTCGGTTCCTTTTCTTGAACCACTTCCACCCGCTTCGGGGCGGCTTTTCGCGTCCCAATTTTACCGGGCGCCTTGATAACGTAATGGCGCCCGTCCGGCCACCACGGCGGCGGATTGCCGGGAGGATGGATGAGCCCCTTACCCTTGGCCGTCCATCTGTCCTTCGCCAGCAAGGCAATCAAAGCGTCCGTGACCTCGTCGTTGCTGCCGATTTCGGCCAAGCTTTCGATCACGAGCCAGCGATGCGACTCCGGCGATTCCGTGTTGAGCATCTTGAGCAACCTACTGCCAGCTTTGGCCTCTTTGTATCGACCTGAATACTCGATGGCTTGGCGACGCACCACTGGCTGCTTCGACTCCAGCGAGGCAAGGGCGAACTCCAGTGACTCTGGGTAATCGAACTTGCCGCGGAAGCGCATGAAGTGCCATTTTTCGGCCTCGGTCCACTTCGGCCAATTACTTCGAACTAGCTCGACCGCGGGCCGGCCAATGTTGTCCAGGGTGTTCACGCTATAGGCCGCGACGACTTGGTGTTTGCCCAGGATTGCTTTCATCATCTGCGGCACAGCCGGTTTGCCGATGGCCGTCAGTTCCTCGATGGCGCGGACGGTTTCATCGAGATTGTCCGCCTGGGCCTCCGGATGCGCGAACACCTTGATCAAGGCGTCGATTTTTGCGGCCAGCTTTTTTTTCGTCGTCCTGGCCGCGCACGAATTGCAGCGATAGGCAATGCACCGCTAACAACACCACTGCGTGAATTCTGAAAATCTTCACAGGATTCTTCCTCCAAGCGGAAGTGCAACTCCCTTCTACCAGGTATCAGGCGAATTGCAAACTATATCCGCGTGTCAGTTCCAAGAAACAAAGGGCGGGAACACGATATAAGATAGATTTCCTATATCTACTTCCGGCCCTCGTTTTTGCTCAGCCCGCGCTCCGCTGCGCGTCGCGGCCAACCGTCATTTCGCCGCCCCGCGCAAATGCTCAACCGCCTTCTCTAATTGCGCGTCCTTGAACGTAGACGGCTCGTCCTTGGCGACGCGGTCGCGGCGGGGGATGATTTCTTGTTTGCGGAGGTGGTCGAAGAGGTCGGCTTCTTCGTTGCGGCCGAGCTTGACGCGGAAGCCTTCGTTGGGTTGGACGCCCCAGTCTTCGTCGTCGCGGCCCTCGGTGAGGATTTTTTCGAGGTTCTTGCCGCTGGGCCGCCAGAAGCTGGCGGTGGCGATGTTGAGCATGCCGCCGGTCTGGGTGAAGGGGAAGGTGGTGGCGACGGTGCCTTTGCCGAAGGTGCGATCGCCGATGATGACAGCTCGCTTGTGATCCTGCCAGCAGGCGGAGACGAGTTCGGAGGCGCTTGCGCTGTTGCGATTGATGAGGACAGCCATCGGGAAGTCGTTGGCATTGTTAGGCCGATTGCCCGTGAACTTCAATTCGGGTTTGCCTCGATAGCGGATGGCGACGATGGGTTCCTTGTTGATGAAGATCTCGGCGACGCGGAAGGCCGTGTTGAGCTTGCCGCCGGGGCAGAAACGCAGATCGAGGATGAATCCCTTCATGCCCTTGAGCTTGAGATCCTTGAGGGCGGCTTCGAGTTGCAGGTGGGTGTAGTCGGTGAAGCTGCCCAGACGCGCGTAGCCGATCTTGTTCTCGTCATCGAGCATGTGGGTCCAGGTGTCGTCGTTCTTGCGTTTGACGCCGAAGACCGATTCGGTCTTGATGTAGGCGCGGGTGAGTTCGATTTCGACCGGCTTGGCGACTCCCTCACGCTCGAAGACGAGGCGCACCTTGGTGCCGGGATTGCCGATGATTTTCTTGATCGCGTCATCCAGCACGATGCCTTCGCCGGGGATGACTTCGGTCTGTTCGAGGCGGTTGCCTTCGCTGTCCATGTCGCGGCGGATTTCGCGAATCCAATCTCCGGCCATGACGCCCGCTTTGTGGGAGGGGCCGTCCTTGATCGGGGTGATCACTACGATCATGTCCTTGACCGGATCGCGGCGGACCTGGATGCCGACGCCGGTAAACAAGCCGGAGGTGTCGGCCTTGAAGCGGCGCACCGCGTCGGCATCAACGTAGTAGCTGTACTTGTCGAGAAAACGGGAGAAGACGTACTTGAGCGTCATCTCCTCGGCCTTGCGCTGTTCGAGGTCCTCGCGGCGGTGCAGACGCTCGCGTGCGTCGGTGAGCAATTCCAGGATGTCGGCGAGATTGAGCCCCTTGGCGGCGGCGAGGCGGTCGGCGAGATCGGACGGAATCGGCTCGTCGGCGGATTGATAGAGGCCACGCACCGCGCCGCCCGCCAGCTCGCCAGCGTCCATTTCCTTGACGTAATTCTTGCTGACGATGTCGAGGGCGCCTTGAATGCGGCGGGCATAGTCGCCGGCGTCCTCGCGCGTCAGGCGGTTGGCGTCGAAAATGCGCTCGCGATCCTTCAGAAAATCGGCGTGTGTGACGGAGCCGTCGGCAAACTTCTGGTAACTCTTGCGCAGCTCTTGCTGATACTTGACAAGAGGCATGGTCGACAGCAGCCGCTGCCCCTCGGCGCGGACTTCCTTGACAACGTCTTTCTGCTTGGCGAAATTGGCGAGCCGCAGTTCCGTCGTCTTGACGGCCACCGGCGTGCGGCTGACGGTGAAGTGGGTCGGCGGATTGCGCAGCACGATGGCCGCCTGGCCTTTTTCTTCCTTGGTTTTGCCGATCTGCCTGGCCGCCCGCGGCAACTCCTCGTCGAGATACTTGGTGAGTTCGTTGATGGTGACGGCGCCGTCGGGCTCGTAGCCTTCGCGATCGGCTTTTCCCTTCATGCCGTCGATCAGGGTTTTGGCAAATAGCCCGTGCTTGTCAAGCTGCAGGGTAGCGGTCAAGCCATTGGAGGCGAGGACCATGACGCGTCCCGTCGGCCGTTTGGTGGCGGGGCCGTCCTGGTCGCCCATGACCATGCCGGCGAGGCTGCGCAGGTCGAGCTCGCGGACGGTGTCCTTGGCGTTCTCAAAGTCGGTCAGGTTGATGTCGATGAAGGCACAGAATCGCTTGGCTTTGAGGCCTTCGAGTGCCTTGGCGATGTCGGCGCCGTTGAGTGCGGTCTTGAGTCGATCCTTCGCCGTGCCGTCGGTGCCGAAGAAGCCGACCTGCTCGCCCAGCGGGCAACCCTGGCCGAAGAAGGCGAAGAGGACGAGGTCATTGGGCCCGGCCTTGGCGACGACGGCGTCGAGCGATTTCAGGATGTTGTCGCGAATCGCGGGGCCGTCCTTGTCGCCTTGCTTGGCCAGCAGCATGTGCACGTTCTTCGGATCGGCGCCCAGATAATCCTTGGACACGATCAATTCGTGCAGCGCCTTGATGTCCGCCTCGGCATGCTTGCGTGGCTTGATCTTGGCATCGGAATAGGAATCGATGCCTACCAGCACGGCATGCGTATTCGGGGCGACGCTTTGCGCGTTCAGCAACCCCAACGGCAACACGAGAAGGGCCAGCAGCACGAGGATTTTGGCCCGAAGGATTGCTGAGTACATGATCTGCTCCAGAAAAGAAAATCGCACCCGGCGGGTGCAGTCAACGGCATGATGAGGTTATCTTCGCAAACCGATGGAAGATTGTAAAGGACAATCAAGTGAGCCGTGGTGGAGGCGCAGAACGAGCCGCGACCGTGAGGGAGAGTGCGCCTGGCGTGCGTCCACGCTCCCTCACGGTCGCGGCTCGTTTACAGCCAGTTTTCAGCACGGTCTCATGAATCGGCCTACGATTTCTGTAAGATTATCCCGTCCATCCGCTAAAGGGTATATGAGGGAGGCAGACGAGCCCAAGGCACGGGATTGCACCGGATGATGAACGACCCGCCACCCCGCTCCGGGCCGACGCCGGAGTATCTATTGCTGCTCACCAGCCATCAGAGCACGCTTTATGCCGCGATTTCCGCTCTTTTGGGAGGTATCGAAGGCGCGCACGATGTGCTGCAGGAAACCAACGTCGTCTTGCTCGAGAAAGCCGGCGCGTACGATCCGGCCAGGCCGTTTGTGCCCTGGGCGCTGACATTCGCCCGCTTTCAGGTGCTGGCCTGGCGCAAACGGCAAACTCGTGATCGGCTGGTGCTCGACGACGAGCTGCTGGCCGCGGTCGCAGACCGATTGATCATCGAGCAAACGCCGCCTAGCCGTCGGCTCGATGCAGTCGAAAGTTGCCTGCAGAAGCTGATCCCGGACTGGCGCCGTCTGATCGATGCCCGCTACGTGGACGACGAGGCAGTGCAGGACATCGCCGCTCGGCTTGGCTGCTCGGTGAACGTGGTTTCGGTGACCTTGTTCCGTATCCGCAAGGTGCTGCTGGATTGTGTGAAGGCAACGCTGAGTGCGGAAGGAGGAGTGTGATGAACGCTCGTGCCGAACTGGAACAACTGCTGGCGGATGTGTTCGACAACCCGCCGGACGAGATGCGTAACCAGAAGTTGCGCGAGATGCTGCACGCCCATCCCGAGCTGCAAGAACCTTACCTTGAGCAGGTTCATCTGCACGCGCTGTTGCAATGGCGAGGCGGCGTCGCGGTTCCGAAGGACCTGCCGCGGCACGAGACCGAGAAAGCAGTCCCTGCGCCGGCGGCGAACGCCCTGCCGACGCGAGGCTGGACCGCGCGCCGCGGCTTGACGGCGGCCTTGCTCTTCATGGTGGCGACTGTTGCAGTGGCGTTGATCTTCCTGTTGCCCGAGGCGCAGGCGAGGCCGGACCTGGTCGAAAGCCTGGTTGACTGGAACCTCAACATCGCCCAGATGCCGCTGGTGGAACGCGACGGCATCTACGCCGGGCAAGTTGAGAGCCTCAAGGCGACTCTGGCGAAGGGCGAGTTCTCGCGCGACGATCGCAGCATCGCGGCCGAGATTCTTGACAACAGCAACTGGTTGACCAAGAACGACGACCCCATCGCCAAGGCGCATCGCTTCAACGAAATTGCGGACAAGCTCGTCGATCGCCTCGTCGCCGTGACGGCAACGCGCGATGAGTCGCGCATCGTCAAGGCAGCGGACGCCTATCGCCGCCTGGCGGAGCAGGGCGTTGACGCCAATGTCGAAAGGGTCGTTGCTATCGGTTTTCTGAATATTGAGACCAAGGCAAAGCTTGAGAAGGTTCAGCTCCAGGACGAAATGCGGGCCAAGAAACTGGAGCAGATCATCGAGCGCAATCCGGAACCGGCGCGCAAGACGCTTCGCCGCATCCTGAAGGGGCACCACCCGCATAAAGGAAAGAAGTTCTTCAAGACGATCAATTGAAAACGAAAGCGAACGGATACGTAACGGATCTAACTAGATTGACTTGCCAAAGATGGATGTCATGACCAAGATTGTCGCACAACCGAGCACTCATTCCCACCCCGTTGGCCAGGCGCCAGCCCATGCCGAGGACCCGGCGTTGCTGCACGAGTTCTTCGATCACGCCGCCCGGCGCTGGCCGATGAATCCGGCTATTGAAACGCCGCCGTCATTCGTCCGACCGCAGCGTCGCGTCATCACCTATGCAGACTTGAGACGGAAGGCCGACGCGCTGTCCAACCTGCTGCGTGAGTTCGTCAAGGAAGAGTGCGTCGTCGCGATTCTGTTGCCGCGCGATTCCGAGCACCTCTACCTCGCCCAGCTCGCGGTGCTCAAGGCTGGGGCCGCCTACACGTGCATCGACCCGAGTTTTCCGGACGCACAAGTATTGAACGTCCTCGAAGATTCGCAGGCGGTTGCCGTGCTGACCGATCACACCGGAGCGACGCGTACGCACCGCGTTAAGCCCGACATGGATTTTGCACTGGACGTGCGTGCCTGGGCTGACACAGTTGAAGGTCCTGTCGAGCCGCTGCCGCCCGCTTCATGGCTGACGCCGCGCAGCCTGGCGTACATCATCTACACATCCGGCACCACGGGGCGTCCGAAGGGGGTGATGATCGAGCACGGGAGCATCGCCAGCCTGATCCGCGGCGATTTGCAAGAGCTGGATATCTCGCCGTGTGATCGCGTCGGGCAGGTTTCGTCGTCGGCCTTCGATTCCTCCGTGGAAGAAACCTGGACGGCGCTAACCACCGGCGCCACCCTCGTCGTGATGAGCGACGAGACGACCCACCTGGGCCCCGATCTCGTTCCCTGGATGCGCCGCGAACGGATCACCGTGTTCGGGCCTACGCCGACGTTCCTGCGCACCACCGGCTGCCAGAATCCGGCCAAGGAGCTCCCGGACCTGCGGCTGATCTATACCGGTGGCGAGGCGCTTCCCAGGGACGTTGTCGATCGCTGGTCGCATGGCAGATGCTTGATCAATGGCTACGGTCCGACCGAATGTACCGTGACCGCGACGCGCGCCCGACTCGAACCTGGGGACCCCATCACGATCGGCCGGCCTGTCCCCGGCCTCGACGCCTGGGTCTTGAACGACAAGCTCGAAGAAGTCGCCGACGGCGAGCAGGGCGAACTGTGCCTGGGCGGCATCGGGCTCGCCCGCGGCTACATGAATGAGCCGGAGCTGACTGCCCGCAAGTTTCCAACGCACCCGCGCCTGGGCCGCATCTATCGCACCGGCGATCTCGTCCATCGCGACGCCGACGGCAACCTGTTCTGCCACGGGCGCATAGACACGCAGGTGAAGATCCGCGGCTTCCGGATCGAACTCGAGGCGATCGAGTCGTGCCTTGCCGAATGCGCGGGCGTTCGTGAAGCCGGCTGCCGCATTCAGGGTGAAGGCGCCCAGCAGAAGATCGCTGCGTTTATCGTGCCGGTCAATGCTGCCGCACCGCCGTCGTTCGATGACCTCAAGAACTCGCTGCGCAAGGCCCTGCCGGAGCACATGGTGCCGGCGCTGTTCGGAATGCTCGGGAAACT
Source organism: Gemmataceae bacterium (assembly GCA_009692065.1). Classification (GTDB taxonomy): domain Bacteria; phylum Planctomycetota; class Planctomycetia; order Gemmatales; family Gemmataceae; genus SIAQ01. The sequence continues at coordinate 21,366 of SHZY01000010.1, read as the reverse complement.
CCCGGTGCGCGTGAGCGGCAAGCTGAACCGCACGGAGCTCCCCGTCCTTGAAGTGCATGCCCCGGAGCACAACGGCCAGGTGCTTGCGCCGCGCACGCTGGCCGAGGAAAAACTCGCGTCGGCATTTCGCAGCATCCTCAAGGTTGCCGAGCCGATCTCCGTGGACGACGATTTCTTCAACGGCCTGGGCGGCGATTCGCTGCTGGCGGCGCAGTTGATTTCCAAACTGCGCGATGACCCCGCCACGGCATCGCTCACCGTGCGCGATCTTTATGAAACGCGGAACGTGGCCGAGCTGGCTAAACGCATTCCCGTCGGCGCCGGATCGGCGTGCTCGGCCCAAGAAGCAGTCGCCCGCCCCATCGGCCGGCCCGTCCTGGCCACGCTGATTCAGTCGGCCTGGCTGCTTATGGGGCTGCTGCTCGGCGCCCCGATCGCCTACGGTCTCGCTTTTTATCTGCTCCCGTACTTGACCGAGAGCTTCGGTTTGGTCTCGCTCTTGCTGCTGACGCCCGCCGTGTACATCGTCGGACTGGTCGGCTATGTAGTCGGAACGGCTGCGCTTGCGGTCGTTACCAAGAAAATACTGATCGGGCGTTATCTACCCACCCGCGCTCCGGTCTGGGGCAGTTTCTATGTGCGCAACTGGATCGTGCAACATACGTTTCGGCTCATCCCCTGGCGCATGCTCGAGGGGACCGTGTATCAGCTCGCGATTCTCAGGGCGCTCGGAGCCCGCATCGGCAAGCGCGTGCACATCCATCGCGGCGTCAACCTGGCGCAAGGCGGCTGGGATCTGCTCGACATCGGCGACGACGTTACCCTGAGTCAAGACGCGACCATCTGCCTGGTCGAATTCGAAGACGGCCAGATCGTCATCGGCCCAATCACGATCGGCAACGGCTGCACGCTCGACGTTCGCGCCGGCCTCGCCGGCCATACCACGATGGAACCGGAAAGCTACCTGACGCCGCTTTCCTTCCTGATGCGCGGCGGCCGAATCGGCGCCGGCGAGCGCTGGCACGGCATTCCCGCCAAGCCCGCGGGGCAGGCGCCCGCCAGGCCGGCGCTGGCATGCGATGAGCGCGAGTTGCCGCCTGCGCTGCACGGTCTCGCCATGGGTTTGGGCCGCGCCGCCGTAACTTTGTTCGTCAACCTGCCGACGATTCTCCTCTTGTTTGCCTTTGCCACGCTGACCGGGCTGGATGTCGAAGGCGCGATGGAATGGCTGTTTGATTCCTCCGTCGGCTTCGCTGGTTTTTCCTTTGCGATCGCGATCACGCTGTTGCATGTGCCGTTGACGCTGGTGTTCTCGATGATTGCAATTCGGCTCCTGGGGCGAGTACCCGAAGGTGTCGTCAGCCGCTGGAGTCTGGCCTACGTGCGCGTTTGGCTGAAGACGACTCTCGTTGAGTCGGCAAATGGCTGGCTCTTGGGCTCGCTGTTCTGGCCGGTCTGGCTGCGCGGGGCAGGGATGAAAATCGGCCGCGGCTGTGAGATGAGCAGCATCATAGACACCATCCCCGAGCTAGTCGAGGTCGGCGATGGTTCGTTCTTCGCCGACGGCATCTACCTTGGCGGGCCGCGCGTTCACCGCGGTACCGTCACGCTTGCCATGGTGCGCATGGGCAAGGAAATCTTTCTTGGCAATAACGTGTTGATCGCGGGCGGGCAAACTATTCCCGATGGCGTGCTGCTCGGCATCAGCACGGTGGCGGACGATACGCAGCTTCGGCCTGGCACCTCCTGGTTCGGCCATCCGCCGTTCGAATTGCCCAAGCGTGAGATCGTGGAATGCGATCGCAACCTGACGCATACGCCGATGTGGCTGCGTTTCATGAGCCGGCTGTTCTGGGATTGCCTGCGTTTTGCCCTGCCGCTCGTGCCGCTGACGTTGGTGATCGTGTGGTTCAAACTGTTGGTTGTGGCCGAGACCGTGGAGCTTCCTTTTCCGGTGCTCCTTTTCGGCGTTGTGCCGGCGCTCGACTTCGGCGTGGTTGCCGGATTGTGTCTGTTCGGACTCACGCTCAAGTGGGCGCTCCTGGGGCGAGTGAAGCCGGGTGTGCATCCGCTCTGGTCGTGCTGGTGCAGCCGCTGGGAGTTTCACTACATTGCTTGGGATCTGTATGTCAATGGCCCATTGTCTGCATTGGAAGGAACGCTCCTCTTGAACTGGTTCCTGCGGTTGATGGGCATGAAGATCGGGCGCAACGTGGTGCTTGGGAGCGGTTTCGCCGCCACCATTGATCACGACATGCTTGAGTTAGCCGACGGCGCTACGGTGAGCTGCATGTTCCAGGCCCATACCTTCGAGGACCGTGTACTCAAGATCGGCACGGTGCAGATTCGCAAGGACGCCACGGTCGGCCTGGCAGCCGTCGTGCTGTATGGAGCCGACATCGGCGAGCGGACCTATGTGGCGCCGCACAGCGTGGTGATGAAGCATGAAAAATTGTTGCCGCACTGCAACTACGTCGGGGCGCCGACGCATGCGGTGAAGTCTGTGTAAGCGTTCGCCTCCCTCAATCCAGCGGACGCCCAGGGGTGAGATACGCCGAAGCCCTGGGATTCGGAGTACCTCATCCCAGGGCTTGCCACAAATCCACACGAACTGCCCAGAGCCACAAAAAAACCACCGCCCATGGATCGCATCGAAAACACCGATCACCTTGAAGACTTATTAAGCGAGCCGGCGCCGCACGCCATCGAGACGCTGGCCCGGCTGGACGGCGATCTGATGCTGCTGGGCGTCGCCGGAAAAATGGGCCCGACTCTGGCGCGCATGGCCCGCCGCGCCTCCGACCAGGCCGGCGTGCCCCGGCGCATCGTCGGCGTCGCTCGCTTCTCCGATCCGCACATCGAAGGCCAACTCCAATCACTCGGCATCGACACCATTCGCTGCGATCTTTTGGACCAGGCCCAGCTCGAACAATTGCCGGACGTTCCCAATGTGATCGCGATGTTCGGCATGAAATTCGGCTCGACGGGACAGGAGGCGCGCACCTGGGCGATGAATTGCCTGGCGCCTGCGCTCGTATGTCAAAAATTCCGCAAGTCGCGCATCGTTGCCTTTTCCACCGGCAACGTCTACGGCCTGACGCCGGTGGCCGGTGGCGGTTCGCGCGAGAGTGATCCCTTGAATGCCGGCGGCGATTACGCGATGAGCTGCGTCGGGCGCGAACGCATCTACGAGTATTGCAGCCGAACGTTGGCGATTCCCATGGCGATTCTGCGTCTCAATTACGCCGTCGAGATGCGCTACGGCGTGCTGGTCGATATAGCGCAGCGAGTGTGGGTCGAGCTGCCGGTGGACCTGAGTATGGGCTATCTGAACGCGATCTGGCAGGCGGATGCCAATGCGGCAGCGCTGTCGGCGTTCGCGCAACTGGCGACGCCGCCGCGCGTCTTCAATATCGCCGGGCCGGAAGTCTTGAGCGTGCGCCGCGTGGCCGAGGAGTTTGCCAGCCGCTTCGGCAAACCGGTGAAGCTTGAGGGCGTGGAAAGTGCCGATGCGTTGTTGAGCAACGCCGAGGAATCACATCGATTGTTTGGGTTGCCGCGCATTTCCGCCGCGCAAATGATCGCCTGGATCGCTGACTGGACTGCGCGTGGCGGCGCGACGCTGGGCAAGCCGACCCATTTCGAAATTCGCGACGGGAAGTACTAAGCGAGGTCCGAAGAACAACTTCCTGATCTTGTTTTCCGCTTGCGGCTTCGCGCTCGCGTGTCGCCTGGCGAACGCGAAGCCGCAAGCGGGGAAGTCATTTCTCGGAAGTTCCTTAGTAGTGGAAGTGCAGGCCGATGTTGAAAGAATGGGCCCAGAACAGTTCGTCGTTGAAGCGGAAGACGGGGCTGGTGCCTCCGCCTGGGGCTCCGAAGGTCGGGCTGCCGGGGACCTGGCTGGGGTTGACGTTGCGATCGAAGGCCCCGCCCGGGCGCGCGACCTGGTTCCAGAGGAGGAACGAATAGCCAAGCTGTACGCGAACCTGCTGCGTAACATCGACGCCGACGTTGACGCCAAACTCGGGGACGATGCCGAGAATGGTGCGCGTGTAGGTGCCATTGTTGGAAGGCAGGGCGATGATGCCGCCCGGGGCCACGGTGTTGCCGTTCGGCGTGACCAGGGTGGTGGCGCCCTCGATGGTGGTCCGCTGCACGGACCCGCCCAGAGCGAGCTTGGCGAAGAAGTCGAAGTTGGCGTACCCGTATTCCCAGCTCAGGCGCGTGCCGATCTGCGGGCCGAAGAAATTGTTGGTCGTGCGAAAGCTGTCGTCGTCAAACAGGCTGTTGGGCGCATTGACGACGCCTCCCTGAAAGGTCAAGAAGTTGGCCGTGAGAGGTTGAATACTCTCGGTGACGCGCATGCTCTCCTGCAGGCCCACGTAACGGAAGCCGACCAGGAAATCGGAGTGAAAGCGTTGCCACCAGTAGGAATGCATGCGGGCGTTGAGTTCGGCTCCAAACATCTGCGACTTGAAGTCGAAGTTGATACTGCCCTGGATGGTGCCGGGAAGGGTGTTGACAAAAGCGCCTTCGCGGTTGGCGGTGACGTTGAAGACCGGTCGGGCCAGCACGGGGTTGCCGGTGCTGTCGCCCGCGGCGGCGTGGGTGCTGGTATTGGGGGACTGGTAGAATCCCTGGAGTTCGAGCGAGATGCGGTCAGCATCGTCGAGGAACAGTCCAGAATTCACCCTGACGCCGGAGAAGAGGCCGAAGTCGATGTCCTGCGTCGGGAAAAGCACGGTGGTGGCGATCTGGCCCAAGGCACCCGGCGCGGAATCGGTTGCCGAGCCCGTGGACAGGAGCGGGCCCGAAACGCGCATGGGCCGAGCCAGCAACGCCATATATTCGGCCGAAATCCAGAAAGTATCCTTGGGTTGACGGTGGAAAGGGAGGGCCGCGAGGCGCTGCATTTCGGCACGCGGTTCGTCGTTGGCCGCATCCGGTTTGGCGTGCCGCGGCGTGGGGTTCGGCCAGCCTACGGCTTTCGAGGGCAGTGGCGCCGGCATCGAACGGCCGAGTTGCCCATAGGGATAGTAGTTGTAAGGAGTCGGGCTGTAGGGACTGCTAGGGTAGTAATAGTACATCGTGCCGCCGTTGGCGTTGCCGGCGCCGGTACTGCTTTGGGTTGGAATGTAACGCGGCTGCGGGGGGCTGACCGGAGCCTGGGCGGGCTGCTGGACTGCGTTCGGGAACTCGCCGTAGTAGACCCGCGGCGCCCCCCCTTGCGTCGGCGCGGCCGGCTGCACGTAGCCCTGGGGATAGGTATTATTACCATGCCCGTATGGATTCATCGGCATCGGCGGGGTGGGAAATCCCTGGGCCGGCATACCGTACGGGCTGTACCCAGGCCATTGCTGGGCCTGAAGCGCAGGAGCCAGGCAAACAACGATTGACCAGACGAGCAACTTCGTTCTCATAGTGCACCCGAGAAAGTGGCGTTTCTGCAAGGATGGACGGAACTGGAATGCTCGGCAGGCGAGGGGATGTGGTTGCGCGGGCGCTGGCAGGGCGAGATCGATCAAGGTTACCGCGCGTGCCCCAGTCATCTTCCGGCCTCCGTGCCTTGGGACGTTTCCATGGGGTTAATCAAGTTGCTGGCGTTCTCGCGGGTGTCGGCGTGCGTGCTGGAGCGGGATGATTGTGAGGGAAAGTTCCGCCTTGCCCCTGAACCAAATCACCATGCGCTCTAGCCCGGCAAGCAACTCGTACTTGCCACGAGAGAACAGCCTGATTCATACATCGGAACGGGGACTTGGAGAATTGAAACTGCCGGAGCGGTTTGCCTTCGTTACCATTGCAACGCCTCGAACAATTGGTACAGGTGGTTCCTCGGACCAAACGTCAAGGTTTGCGCCGTCGGCAGACGGCCCCGCCGCGAGCCGTGGGCGTCAATTTATACACGTCCGAGCCTGAAGCGTAAGCGAAGTTGTGCGTTTCTTCGCTTATGCTTCAGGCTCGGAAAAGTCAAATTCAACGCGGAGATTGCTACACCAACCGGCCGGTGACCTTACCCGCGACTATGGCGGTCACGGTGGCAGGGTTGAAATTCGCGTCGCCGGTGTATTCGGCAACGATGGTGTGGTTGCCGGTGGCCAGGTTGGCGAAGAACGTGGCCACGCCGCTGGCGTCGAGCGTCAACGATCTCAGGAGAACGCGGGCGCCGTTGACGATCTCGTAGAAGCTGACCGTGCCGGTGGGCGGACCGCCGCTGCCGACGATGGTGGCCTTGAGGGTGACGTTCGCCTGGCTGGCCGTGGATGAGAGTGTGGCCGTGGTTGCCCTGCGGACCGTTTGCGTCTGGGTTGAAGTGGCAGCAGAGTTGGTATTGAAGTTTTGTTGCGGAGTTGTCGCCGGGGCGTACGTGGCCGTGACCGTATAGGCGCCGATGGTCGCCGGGAAGGCATAATCGGTTAGCGTCGCCTTGCCGCCGACCAGCGTCAGGGCGGCCGAGGTGAACGTGTAACCGCCCGGCCCGTTCACCGTGAACGTCACCGTGCCGACCGGCGCCACGCCGGTTGCGGAGGTGACGGCGGCGGTAAAGTTCGTGGACTTGTCAATCGCCCAGATCGTCGGCGACGTGGTCAGCTTGGTGGTGGTATTGGCCTTGTCGACCTTCTGGGTCAGGGCGCCGGTGCTCGTTGCAAAGTTCGCCGGTGTTGCGGTTGGGTTATAGACCGCGGTGATGGCGTGCGCTGGGGCGGCGAAAAGGGTCGAGGTCTTGTAGGTAGCCTTGCCTGCGCTCAGGGCAACCGTTGCCAGGGTCGTGCCGTTGTCATGGAAGGTTACGGTGCCGGTCGGCGTGCCGGGCGAACCGGGGCTCGTGACGCTGACGGTCGCCGTGAAGGTCACCGCTTGGCCGAAGATCGATCCTGCCGCCAGCGAGGAACCCAGAACGGTCTGCGTGGCGGCCTTGCTCACGGCCTGCACGAAGGGTGTCGAGGCGGCACTGGTCTTGAAGTTGGCGGTCGTCGGGCTGCTCGGATTGCTGCTGTTGTAGGTTGCGGTGATCGAGTGGCCCGGCGCGGCGTACACCGGCAACAGCGTGGCACTCGTTGTGTAACTGGCCGTGCCGCCGGCCCCCAGGCTCACCGTCGCCAGGGTCGTCGCGCCGCGTTTGAACGTGATAGTTCCACCCGTCGGCACGGCCGGCGAGTTCGTCGAGGTCACGGTCACGGCGAAGGTGACTTGCTGGCCGAAGAACGATCCACCCAGCGGTCCGGACGTCTCTGTGGAGGTTGGCGTCGACACGGTCGTGAAAGCTTGCGTGACGGCCAGCGCTGCCGCGGCTGCCGGGCTCGCCAGGTAGTTGCTGCTCGCCGGCGTGAACGCAGCCGTGATCGAGTGCGCTCCGACCGCGACGTTGAGAGGCAACGGGACGTTGGTAAAGGTGAACTGATTGTTGCCGCCGAGCGTGAACGTCTGCAGCGTGGTGTTGGTGGTCGCGTCCTTCAGCGTCACGGTGCCGGCGATGGGATTGAGGTCGCCGGCGGCTGTCACGGTCCCCGTGTAAGAAACGGTGGTGCCGAACACGGCGATACTGGTGATCGTAGTGAAAGCCGTGGAGGTACCCGAGGCCGCGACGACCTGGGTGAGGTTCTTGCTGTTGGGCGCGAAGCCGATGCCGACTGTGTCGCCGCTATAGTTGAACACCAGGGGGTGCGAGCCGGCAGCGAGACCGGTCAGAGTTGCCGTGGTCGCGCCGGCGCCGTTGAGCGTGAAGGGGCCGTAGGTAATGCTGGTGCTCGTGTCGGTCACGCTCACGGTGCCGCTCGGGATACCGGGCGTGCCGGTGATGGTGACCGCGTAGTTCAACGTTTGGCCAAACAGGGCCGGTCTGATCGGGTTCACGTTGATCGTGCTGGCCTTGCGAACGGTTTGGCTCAAGTTGGCTGTGGCGCTGGCGTTGAACTTGGGGCTGCTGCCGTTGTACTTCGCCGTGATGGTGTGGATGCCCGTGGTCGCGAAGGAAGCGTTGACGCTGGCGGTGCCGCTGGCGTTGACCGCAATCGTGCCCAGGGTCGTGCCGGTGGTCACGGCGATGAAGGTGATCGTGCCGCCGTTGACCGTGGCCGTGCTCGGGTTCTGCGTGGCAGCGGTTGCGGTGAAGGTCACGACCTGGCCGATCCCCGCGAACGCCACGGAGGAGGTGAACGACGTGATGGCGGTGTCCGCTGCGCCGACGATGAAGTTAGTGCGTGTACCCGAGTTGCCGTTGACGTTGTTGTCCGTCGTATCCGTGTAGGTGGCGGTGATGGTATGCGTGCCGGGGGTGAGAATCGTGGTGGTGATGCTTGCCGTGTTGCCGGCGCCAGGCGTGCCAAAGCCGAGCGTGGTGCCCGTGGTCGTATCCACGAAGAGCACGCTGTTGTTGCTGACAGGCGGCGTCGTCGTGGGCGAGGTGATGGTCGCCGTGAAGGTGACGGCCTGGCCAAAGACCGCCGCGGTCGGCGATGTGGACCAAGTGGCACTGACCGCGACATTGCTGCTGGCCTTGCCGACCACGTAGTTCTGTAGGCCGAAGTTGCTGCCGCTGAAGTTGCTGTCGGCGGTGTCGGTGTAGGTCGCCCTGATCGTGTGGGTGGTCACCGTGAGCACGTTGGTGGTGAGGCTGGCGGTATTGCCGGCGCCGGGCGTCCCGAATCCCAGGTTGGCGCCGGTAGTGACATCGAGGAAGACCACGCTGTTGGCGCTGACCGGAGGCGTTCCTGTGGGGGAGGTGATCGTCGCCGTGAAAGTGACGGCCTGGCCAAACACAGCCCCGCTGGCCGGGTTGGCCGTGACTTTCGTGAAGGTGGTGGCGGCGGTGATCGTGTAATTGAGCGTGCCGACGCTGTTGGCGAAGTTGGGAACCGCCGAATCGTCCGTGTAGGTCGCCGTGATGGTGCGCGAGCCGAGCGCAAGTAGGGTCGTGGGGATACTGGCCTGGCCGCCGGCGCCGACGGTGCCGGTGCCAAGGTTCGTGCTGAGATCGTCGACGAAAGTCACCTTGCCGACGGGCACGGTTCCCTGCGCCCAGGTTATCGTTGCCGTCAACGTCACGCTTTGGCCAAAGAGGGCGCTGCCGTCCGGATTGGCGGCAACGTTGGTCGTGGTGCTGGCGGGGCCCACGATGAAATTGGTGAGGGTGTCGAAGCTGGTGGCGAAACTGGCATCGCCGGAATAGACAGCGTAGATGGTATGGGTCCCGCGAGTCAACGCCGAGGGGAGCGTCGTGATGCCGGCTGTGCCGTTGCTGAGGTTGCCGGTGCCCAGATTGACGCCGGAGCCGATGGCGTCGGCCCACATCGTCACGGTGCCGCCTGGCTTGCCGAAGCTCGGATCGATCACCGGGTTTTCGGCGACGTTGACGATGAAGGTCACCTGGTCGCCGAAGTTCGGGCTGCTCGGTGTTGCCGACTGGATGGCCGTCTGGGTCTGCGCCGGCGTGATCGTGATCGACGTGCTGCTTTGGCTGCCGGTGTAGTTGCCGTCGGTGGAGGCGAATTTCACGAAGATGGTGTGGCCGCCCACCGTCAACGAACTGTAGCTGAAGACCAGCGTGCCGCCGGTGTAGTTGCGGGTGCCGATCAGGTTCGAGAAGTTATCGGCGAAGAATGTCAAGGTGCCGTTCGGAACGCCCGTCGATCCAGCCAGGCCTGGGGACACCACGACGTTGAAATTCGCCACCTGACCGAGCGGCTTGGTGGCCGGCACCGGCGTGATCGACGTGGACGATGAATCCTTGGTGATCGTCAGGCCAAAGCTGGTAACGGCGGCGCTCGGGGCGTAGTTGTAGTTCGGCGTGGCAGAATCGCCGTCATAGGCCGCCGTGATGGTGTGCGGACCGACGTTGAGCAAAGCCGGGAAGGTCGGGGCGCCCAGGACCGAAGTTCCGGCGGCAGAGTTCAGCGCGACGGTGTAGGAGGTCGGCGTGCTCGGATCCAGCACGAACGTGACGGTTCCCGTCGGCTTCAGCGCGCCCGTGGCATCGGGAACGATCGTTGGCGTGACGGTAGCCGTGAGTTGCAGTTGCTGGCCGTAGACCACGCTCGCCGCGGGCGAAGCCGAGATGACGACCGGTTTGACGGTATTTTGGTTGACGGTCTGCGTGAAGGTCGGCCCGGAGGCGGGGGCGAAGGTGTTGCCCGCGTCGCTGAAATCCGCGTCGATGGTATGCGTGGCGGATAGAGACGCAGGGATGCTCCAAATGCCGAAGAGCGTTTGCGGATCGAAGGTAGCTTTACCCTGGGCGTTCACCGCGATGGGCGCCGTCACGAATTGCTGCGGCGTGCCCCGATCGACGGTGAAGACAACGGTGACGCCGGAAGTCGGCAGCGTGCCGCCGGGCTCTGGAGTTACCGTGGCGGTGAGAACCACGTCCTGGCCGTAGACGGAGGCGTTAACAGACGAAGTGATCGCCACCGTGGAGCTGACGAGCTGGCGGGTGAGCACGACGCTGTTGGGGTAATAGTGGAGGCCGAACTTCTTGCTATCGATAAAGACCGAACCGTCCTGCGGGACAGGCGCTCGCGTCGCGCCGATGATGCCGACGAACCGCGAACCGGCGACGATGCCGCCCGTGGCCTGCAGGATCGTGAACTGGTCGTCAAACTGCACGTTGGGTCCGGTGATCGAGCCGATGAGGAAGGCGTTGCCGAGATCGACGGTGCCGCCGACCCTGAGCTGATCGTAGTCGGTACCGGCGACCGGGTTCGGGTGGGTGTCGCTTGCGTTGCCAAGGTCGACCGAGAATGCCGAGTCGGCGGTCCATACGACATTACCGGTGGTGTTGAGTATGCCGACCTTGGTGGTGCCGTTGGGTCCGGGATCGACGACGTTGACGTTCTTCGTGGAGATAGTGCCGGTGGCGGGCGCTACCGGGGTGCCGGTCACGGAGATCAAGCTGGCGGCCGCTGCCGCAGTCAAGGTGATGGTGTAGCTGTCGCCCGCCGCGCCGGTGACGGCCACGCTGCCAGCCACGCTGAGGCTGGCAAGCAAGGCGGTCAGAGCACTCTCAATGTTGGCAGCGGTAGCGCCGACCGTGGCGGCGCGGGTGATCGGCGAAGTGGTGCCGGTCTGTGCGCCGCTGCTGTACGTCAAGGTAAACTGATCGTTCGTGTTGAAGCCTGTCAGGACGGTGATGAACGTGGCCGTCCCGCTGGTGCGCGTGATGGTGGCAACCGTGCCGATGCCGCTGATGCTGGCCAGCTCGGAATTGCTGCTGGAAAGCACGACGTTGCCGATGGAGCCGGCCGCGCCTACCTGCACGTCGCCGGTAATGATTGTGGTGGCGCCGGTGTAGGTGTTCATGGCATTGAGTACGAGCCGGCCGGTTCCTGTCTTGAGCAGACCTTCGCTGCCGGCGCCGGCGATGACCGAGTTGATCACCAGGTCGCTGGGCTGGGTTCCGGGGTTGGTGGTGAAGGTGCGGGTGACGCCGCCGAGCCGGACCTGACCCTGGCCGCTGATGGTAGCGGAGCCTGAGCCCGCGTTCGAGGTGGCCGTCACATCGCCGCTCAGCAAGAGCGCGCTGCCCACGCCGGCCATGGTCACGTTGCCGCCGTTCATGGTGAAAAGGCCGTTGGTCGTGACCAGGCTATTGAGCCCGGAAGTGGCGATCGTGCTGTCGGTCTCGGTAAGCGGGCCATTCACGGTGACCTGACTCGTCGGGCCGGACGCGGACAGGGTTCCGCCGTTGATGGTCACGCCGCCGGAGCCAATGACGGTCAGCGCTCCAGCGCCCGAGGCGGCAGCGCTGGTAGTCGCAGTGCCGGTGTTGACGGTCAACTGGGCGAGCTGCTGCGAGTGGTTGTTGAGATCGAACAGGCCGTCGCTGTTGACGGTGACGATGGACGATGCCGCAAGCTGGTCGTTGCCCAGGAAGCGGGCAATGGCCGAGTTCGGCGCGAAGAGGGCGCCGACGGTTGTGATCGCGGTGGCGACCGATCCGCCGGCCCCACCGAGGGCCACGCCCGTGAGTGCCAGTGGGTTCGTGCCGGCCAGACTGCCGCCGAAGGTGACCTTGAAGTTGGTGGTGGTGACCGCTGTCACGCTAACCGTACCTGCGCCGAGGATCGCATTGAGAGCCGTCTCGATCTGGGCGGCCTCGTAGGTCGGGTTGGTGTAATAATTGATGGCCGCGGTGGTCCTCGTGGGGTTGACGCCGTCGTCGAACGTCAGCGTGAATTGATCGACGCCGGTGTTGAAGCCGGTCAGGGTCAGGCTTTGCACCTGGGGGACGAGTGTGCCGTCGCCGACTTGCAGGTTGTACGGAATGGCGGTGGCAGCGCTATTGAGCTGGAGCTCGCCGGCATGGACGTCGGTCAGGCCGCTGTAGGCGTTGCTGGCGAGCAGTCTCCAGAGTCCGCCGCTGGTGTAGCCGCCGGTGCCCGCGACGCCCACGAGCGTGAACAGGTCCGGGTGGGAAACGGCAATGGTAAACGTGCCGTTGGCCGCGCCATTGCCGAGCACGCCGGTGATGATCACTTGCTGCCCGGTCTTGAGACCATGGGCGACGCTGGTGACGACAATCGGGTTGGTGTTGGTGGCGTCGGTGATGGCGCCGCTGGCGGCGCTGTATTGCAGGATGCCGGGGCCGACCTTGGTGACGCCGTAGGCGTTGCCGTTGTCGGTGATGATCTGGGTGAGGGTAAGGGTATCGGTGGTGACAGCAACGCCGATGGCGGCGTTGCCGGCCAGGGTGATGGGCAGATTGCTCCAGGTATTGTTGCCGGTGAGGTTCTCCAGCACGCCCGCATTCTTGAAGCCGGGCCCTGTGATGGTCAGCGGTTTGAGGGAAGCCTCGTTGGTATTCTGAATCTGCAGGGTGGCGCCATCGGCCACAAAAGTGGCGTCGGCCCCGCCCGCCAGCAACATGGTCGTCGAGGCGCTGGCGCTGCCGGTGAAGTTGGGGGGCGCCTGGAGCAGCGGCACAAGCTTACCGGTCAGGCTGCCGCCGAACGTGACAACGAAGGTGCTCCCCGACGGCAGGGCGACGACGGTGACCGTGCCGGTGCCGCCGCCAAGAATCGGCAGGGTTGTGGCCAGCAGAACATTGTTGAGCTCGAAGGCAAGGGAAGCAGCCGTCAGGTTCGAGGGCAGAGGTCCCGTTCCGATCGAGGGGAAGCCGGTAAAGTTCAACGTGAAGGTTCCCGCACCGGACACGCTGACGGTTTGCTCCGTCGAGTTGTTGATACCAAGTGAATTCGGGTTCTGAATGTTCACCACGCCCGCGTTGATGAAGTTGTTGCCCGTGTACGTGTTGGCATTCGGGAAGCTCAAGGTGCCGGTGCCGACCTTGGTGAGGTCCGCGGGGACCACCGAGGCCGGAGGAATCGGCGCCGGGCTTGGGTCGCGGACCACACCGGTGACGGTCAACTTGGTCGTGGGCTCGCTGCCGATCGTGCTGCTGGTTTGCAGCGTGATGGGGCCATTCCAGAGGTTGTTGCCGCTGATGTTGCGCAGCACGCCCTGGTTGCCGACGCCGGCGCCGTTGAGGAACGCAATATGCGCCGGCGGCGTGCTCAGGAAGGCGCCGGAGTGGGTGGGGTCGCCATCGAGGTAGAGGGATGCGCCGTCGGAGACGATCGTGCCGATGCCGCCGGTTGCCACCGGGCTGACCAGCACGATTTCGCCTGCGGAGGAGGCGGTGATCGACATCAGAGGCAGCGGAACATCGGGGTCCCATCTCGCTCCCGAGAATGTGACGGTGTACACATCGGTGGGAGCGCCAAAGCCGCGGCGGACGAGATGGGTCGCGGCAGTGCCCGTGCCGGGTCCGGAGGTCACCGCGACCGTGATCAGCGACAGCGTCTGACTCTGCAGGGCCCCACCGAAAGTGATGAAGTAGACGTCGTCGGTGGTGTTTGTGGTGACGGCGACCTTGCCCGCATAGGGCGTATTGGCGAAGGGGGCGATGCCGCTGATGCTCGTGAGGTTGTTGAGCGCGGTCTGGATATTAGCCACATCCGTCGCGGCGACGCCGGTCCAGGTGATGTTGGGAGTCGTCGAGCCAAAGGTCAGCTTGAACGTGGTGACGCCGGCAATGGCGTTCGTCAAGGTGAGATCGTCCATCTCGGAGATGCCGGAGTAGACCTCGTTGAAGGCCACGGTAACGCCCCCGGCGCCGATCGTCGAGAGCCCATTGAGGGCGGCGGCGACCGGGGCGGCCGTGGAGCGGAAACTGAGGTTGCCGGTAGTCTGGCCCTTGAACGTAAGCTGGAACGTATCGGTCAGCAGCGGATCGACCACGGTCACGCGCTGGATGACGTTGCCGGTGTTCGAGCCCAGGGACTGCGACTTCTGGACGGTAAGGATGCCTTCCTGGACATACGTGGTTCCATGGTAGGTGTTGTCCTGAGCCAGAATCAAGTTGCCCGTACCGATCTTGACGAGGCCGCTCGCCAGCGTAACCGGCGGCGCGCCGGCGATGGTCGCCGTGCCGTTATCCTGGAAGGTCGCGGCCGCGATCGGCGTAGAATTCACGCGCGAAGAGGTGGTGTATACGCCGGCGATGGTTGCGCGATAGACGTTATACGTGAAGCCGGCGCCGAGCGAGGTCCACGTGAGTGTCACGTGGCGTGTGGCCGACGCCACGTTGATGCTCTGCTCGTTGCTGGGCACCCCTTCGCCGTTGGGGCCGATGGCGGTCACCACGTAGCGATACGTTCCCGTGGCAGCCCACACGCCGCTGCCGAGCGCGGTGGTCGGCGTATCAAGCGTGGGCGAGCCGGCCGGGGAAAGGAGAGTCCAGGTGCCGCCGCTCGTATAGTTGCCGCTGCCATTGACGCCATTGAGCGCGAAGGTGTTGGGACCCATCACCGTGATAGTGAATGTGCCGTTGGCATTGCCATTGCCGCCGACGCCGGTGATGCGCACCTGCTGCCCGTCGGCAAGCCCGTGGGCGGTGCTGGTGATGGAAATGGGGGTCGTATTCGCGGCATCAGTGACTGTGCCGTTTTTCGTTGTGCTGCCGAGCATCTGCGCCTGGGCCTCCACCACCGGGCTATCGATGGTGAGCGTGTCGCCCGGATTGGTGACGGCAACCGAGACGACGCCGATCGGCGTGGATTGCGGCGAAAAGCGAGGGACGGAAGTCAAGACAACGTTGGTGGTCGGACTGCCCCAGTTATTGTTGCCGCTGACGTTCATCAAGGCGCCCGTGCTCGACGGCCCGACGCCGGAGAGAACGAGGTTCTGGGTGCTGACGTTGACCGGCCCACTGAGGCCTTGTTCCAGTTGCAACTGGGCCGGATCGAGCACGGTGGTCGTGGTGCCGCCGAGGCCGAGAGCGCCGGAATGCTGGACATTCAGGATGCCCTGACTGACGATGGTGCTGTTTCCGTAGGTGTTGGTGCTGGCGAGGACCAGCGTGCCGGTATTTTCCTTGGAGAGAGTGAAGCGGCCGGCGGGTCCGCCGCCAAGGTCGGTAATTGCGGAGATTACATTTGGGATCGGGCTGGTGATGGTGAGCCTGCTGGTGCCGTCCACGCCGATGGTGGCGTTGGTCATAAGGGTAATGGTGCCGGTGTAGGTATTGACGCCGGTGATATTTTCGAGCGCGCCGGACCAGTGGCCGTTGCTTTGCACGCCGTCGCCGAACAGGAACAGGGGCTCCGTGTCGAGGCTGGTGGTGAGTTGCAAGATCGACCCGCTAGCGACGGCTGTGCCGCCGGTGGCGGTAAAGAACGCACTGCCCAGGCCGGCGGTAACGGTGCCGATGAGTGTGGGCAGGGTGACGCCGGTCATGCTGCCGCTGAAGGTGACGAGGTAGATGCCGGTGCCGTTCGGCGTCACGGTAACCGGGCTGCCTGCGTAGCCGACGCCGTTGAACAACGTGTTGAACTCGCTTTGAATCAGGGCGGCATCGGCGGCGGTGCCCGTGTAAGGGATCACGGCCGTGGTCGGGTTCGTGATGTTGTCCGGATAGGTCAACGTGAACGCCGAGTTGGCGGCGACCACGTCAACGAGGAACAGTTCTTGCGAACCGGCGATGGCGGCGCCGCCCAGGGCGTTGGGATTCTGCACGATCAGGTTGCCCTGATTGACGAGCGCCGTGCCGGTGAAGATGCTCTGGCCGACCAGGGTGACGTTGCCGCCGCCGATCTTGGTGAGGGTGTTCGTGCCCGCCAGCTTGGCGGCATAGGTCCTGTCGCTGATGGTGCCGAGGATGGTGAGCTGCGTGAGCGAGACGCCGTTCTGCAACGACTGGTCGCCCGCGGCACTGATGGTCGTCGGGCCGTCGAGGATGATGCGGCCATTCCAGATATCGGAACCGCTGGCGGCATAGAGAGCGCCCGAGTTCACAGTCGGAGTGTCGAGGTAGAATTGGTAGGCGCTGCGGCCATAGGTGCCGGCGGTGAGGATGTTGGTGCTCTGGTTCAAATCGAGGACGTGGACCGGAACCTGCGGCAGGTAGGCGCCGAAGGGAACCCAGCTCCGGATGTTGCCGGTGGTGTATTGATACACGCCATTCTCGGTACCCAGGTAGATGAGGTCGGTGCGTGGATCGATGGCAATCTTCCAGGCGGGCACGCTGGCAAAGAGGGCCTTCGCGGCTGCGCCGGTGAAGCCGCCGCCGCCGGCGAAGCTGATCGTCGGGGTATTGGTGTAGCCCGTGCCGCCATTGGTGAGCGTGACGGCGACGACGACGCTATTGAGGATCTTGGCCACGGCCGTGGCGCCCGAGCCGCCGCCTCCGGTGATGGTGACGGTCGGCGCCGTGACGTAGCCTGAGCCGCCGTTGGTGACGGTGATGCTGCCCAGGCCGAGGCTGCCGCGGATCGAAGCCGGGGTGGTGAAGCCGCCGCCGGCAAGGGTGATGGTCGGGGCCGAGGTGTACCCGCTGCCGAGGTTGGTGAAGGTGATCCCGGTAACTGCGCCGCCAGCGACGGTGGCGACTGCGGTCGCGCCGAAGCCGCCGCCGTCGGAGACCGTCACGGTCGGCGCCGAGGTGTAGCCGGCACCGCCGGTGACCACGGTCACGGTCGCGCCCACCTGGCCCATGGTCGGCGAAAGTCCGCTGCTGATGTTGGCCCAGGTCTGGCCCGCATCGAGGCTGCGCCAGACGCTCCCCGTGAGCGGCAAGCCCGGCGTGCCGCCGATGACCGCATACACCAGGTCGCGATTGCGCGGATCGACCGCAATGTCGTTGATCGTGTTGAACGGTGTGACTGCAGGGAAGGTTCCGGCCACGAAGCCCGGGAAGATCGTGGTCGCGGCCATGCCGACCCAGAAAAGGGCGCCGAAATTCTTCGTGACCCTGATCGTCTGACCGTCCGTGACGTAGATCGTATTCGGGTCGGGGCTGGTGGCGCCCAGATCGGTCGTCGCGGGGAAGCGCAAGTCGGCACGGAACGCGCCCTGGAGTTCGACGACGGCGATGGCCGTGGGTGCGAGGCCCGCATTGAGATTCTTCCAGCCGGCAATCGTCGGCGGGTTGTGGACCAAGAGGCCGCCGGCGCCGACGAAGACGCGCGAGAGTTTGTCGATGACGACGGGAGCTGCTGCCGTCCCGCCAATGCCCTGGCTCGCCCACGTTGTGCCGCCGTTGGCTGACGCGAACAGACTCCCCCCAACGAAAGCATAGATGTTGGAGGGCACGTTGGGATCGATGGCCACGGAGCTGGAGTTGAGATTGCCGACAGTCGGCACTCCAAGGGATTGGCTCCAGCTCTGGGTGCCGGTGTAGCGTGTGACGCCGATGCCGCGGCCAACGGCGAAGACGTTGTTGGGGTTGGTCGGGTTGGACGCAATGCCATTCAACTCGGAAATGCCGAGGTTGCCGTTGATGTCGGTCCAGGCCGGCGGCAAGCCGTTGGCGAAGTTGTACTTCCAGATGCCGCCGTCGGTGCCAGCGAACAGCACGCCGCCGGCGGTGGTGAGCGTCAAGATATTGGCATGCGGTCCGTTGCCTGCGGCATCGATGGAGATATTGTTCCAGCCGCCGTTGTACATGAGGACATAGAAGCCGCCGCCGTTATCGGTGCCGCCGACGAAGATTGGTCCGGTGCCGGTCATGGCGCTGGCATAGAAGCCGTTGTTGGCCTGGTAGTTGGCCGGCATCGTGAACCCGGCCCAGGTCACGCCGCCGTTGACGCTGGTCTGCATCGTCCGGAGGGACTGACTCGAAGAGTCGGTGACGGTCGCGTAAATCATGCTGCCCGACGCGGTGATGCGGATATTGCCAAAGGCAGGGTTCTGATTCAGCGGGAACGTCGCCAGCCGTCGGTCCAGTTGTGGGAAGATCGGGTAGTTGAAAGCAGGCGTGAGATTCGGATCATTGAGGTACCACTTCGGCGAATTGTTGCCGTTATCCACAACTGCCGGATTGGTCAGGTAGTAGACCGCATTGATGCCGCTGCCGGTGTGAGTGCCCAGGGCGGCGTACAGGATGCCGCCGGAGAGTACCACGTCCGACCACGCGATATTGTGCTGAGGGAAATTGATGGTGAAGTCGTCGTCCGGACCAGGCCGCGCCGGATTCCCGGCGTTCGGGCCGGGCGCATTGTTGGGCTGAGCCTGGATGGTGGGGCCGGTTATGCGGCCCGATGTGACCAGGTCGGTCAGGTTGAACCAGGTGTTATTGTCAATGTCGTACCGCCACACGCCCGGATTGTGCGCGTGCGGCGTGCCGCTCGTGAGGTCGTCGTCGCCCTCGTACCCGTTCACGGGCTTGTCGCTGGTAGCGACATAAAGAATGTTGTTCCCGGAATCGAGGATGATCTTGTTTACCGCCAACCCGATCAACGGGTTGCCCGGCGACGGCAGGTCGGGCAGGGTCGGATCGGTCAAAAGATTCCAGGTGTGGCCGTAATCGACCGACTTGTAGACACCGGTGCCGTAGTAGGAATCCGTGGAGTTGTTGCCTTCACCGGTGGCGTAATAGAGGATGTTGGTCTTGGCCGGATCGATCACAATCGAGCCACTGGTCATGGCGATTTCGGAGTTGATGGCCGCCTGCACGATGGTGGTCTGCAGGGTGGCGGTTGCCGCGGCGGCGACGGGGGCCACCACGGGAATCGCCGGAGTCAACACAGGCGGCGCGGTGGTGCCGCCCACGAAGCTGACGGTGGTGGGCTGGACGTTGTAGCTGCGCCCATGATCCGTGACGTAGATGCCCGTGACGGAACCGGACATGTAGGAGGTTGCGACGGCTCCTTGAGGCTGTGAGGTAAAGTACGCGTAGGCCGTCGCGCCCGAGGGGCTGCCAGGATAATCGAAATAGGCCTGGACTGGGTTGATGAGCATCAGTGGGGCTTGGTTGTAGCCGCTGCCCGAGGTGATGGTCACGCCGGTTACCTGGCCGGCGGCGTTGATCGTGGCGATGCCGGTGGCGCCATCGCCGGTGACATCGGGGAATGTCACGGTCGGCGGCGAGGTGTAGCCGGCGCCGCCGATGATATCGGTCACGTTGGTCACGCTCAAGGTGGCTTCTACGCCGGTAGCTGCGCCGTTGTTGCCGGAGGGAACCGTGAAGGTTATGGTCGGTGGGTGGAAGTAGCCGGCGCCGGGGTCCGACACTGCGACGCTGACGATCTTGCCGTTGTTGTCAATATAGGCGACCGCGAAGGCGTTCCGAGTCGGCGCCGGATCGCCCGCGAAGGTGGTGATGACGACGGTCGGGTTGATATCGAAGTCCGTGGTCGTGGTCGGGACCTTGATTGCCGTGACGCCGCCGGAGACGGTCGCGGATGCCCCCGCGCCGCCGCCGCCGGTAAACTGGATCGCGAGCGCCCCGCCGGCGTTGCCCGTGTAGCCTTTACTCGGGGTGATGCCGAAGACGCCGCTGTCAAAGACGGCGACCGCCGTGCCGCCGCCGGGCAAGGTGACGGTCACGGGAATGTACCAGTCGTAGCCTTCGCCGCCGTAGGTAACAAAAACATTGGTGCCGTCGGTATAGCCGGTAGCGGTTGCGCTCACGTCGCGGCGCGTCGCCCGATTTGGCGGCGCCGGGAAGTTGAACGGGCCGGAGCCTACCGTGCCGTTGATGTTCGTCACGCTGCGAATGTAAACATTGACCTGGGCGGTCGCGGTGGCCACGATGCCGCCGGCGACTGCCTGCTTGCCGTTGCCAACGGCGTTCGTGCCGCCGCGGATGATGCTCACGTCCGGGTTGGCAAAGTAGCCGACGCCGACGCCGACATTGGCGCCCGAGGTTCCCGGGGCGCCGACGAAGATCGACCCGCCGGTCAGGTTGCCGCTGATGGTCGCGTAGCCCGCCGCCCCGGCGCCGCCGGTGAAGGCGACGGTGGGACTTGCGGTATAGCCGCGGCCGGAGGTGACGGTGACGCGGTCGATGGCCCCGCCGAAGACGACGGCGAAGGCGGTGGCCCCCGTGCCGGCGCCGCCGAGGGAATCCGTGATGGCGACGTCGACGGGTGCGGGGGTATTCGGACTGACGTTCGTGCCGTAACCCGCGCCGCCGTTGGTAATGGTGACGCCGGTGACGAGGAAGGAGTCGATGGAAGCGGTGGCCGCCGTGGTGGGATTGCCGCCGGTGAAGACGACGGTGGTGCCCGGGCTATAGCCGTTGCCGCCGCTGGTGAGAGTGACGCTGGCGACGATGCCGCCGACCATGTTGGCGATGGCCGTGGCGCCGCTGCCGGTGCCGAGCGGATCGACGAACGTGACGGTCGGGGCCGAGGTATAGCCGGCCTGGGTTGCCAGATTGGTGACGGTGACGCCCGTGATGATGCCGGTGACGACGCCGGTGGCGCCGGCGCCGCCGCCGGCATCGCTAAAGGTGATGACCGGGCTCGTGTACGGAGTGCCGGAGGTGACGGTTGAATACTCGACGCTGATGCCTTGAACGGCGTTCCCCGCCGGGTTGATAACCAGCGGCGCCACATGTACGTTGGCCAGCTTACCGCCGGCAAAGGTGACGGTGTTGGTAAGCGTCGGTCCGTAGCCGCTCGCCGTCACGTCGAGGTCGCCTGTGTCGGTGGTGCCGATGGGAAAGTAGCCATTGATCGTGGGGAAGGGGCTCGGCGCTGGATTGGGCGACCAGTAATTGTTGGTATCGCCGATGGTGAAGGAAATCGCCGGCTGCGCAGTCAGGGCGAGCGTGCCCACGAGGGTGATCCGGAAGGTCTCGTCGGGGCTGGCGCTCACCAGGGTCACCAGCGCGCGGCCGCCGGGCTCGAAGAAGCCGGGGGCGTTAAGGGCCGTCTGGATGTTGACGCCATCCTGAATCGCGTCGCCGGTGTAGGCGATATCGGCGGTGGTGACACCCTTGAACGACAACCGGAAGCGGGTGTAATGAACCGGATCGGCCGCGGTGGTGGTCCAGGTGGACGTGCTGGTATTGAGGATGATCTCCTCGACCGTATCGATGCCGTTGGCAAGGCCCGTCAGTTTGCCGACCGCGACACGGAATTGAAGCCG